>CAYWBJ010000001.1:0-2502 GCA_964456165.1 uncultured Gemmatimonadaceae bacterium
GCTTGTATGATTTCACGTAATCGTTTCGAACGTTGGAGGAGATAGGCCATGTCCCTCGCCGCGCAGGACAGCGGGTTCACCGTCGCGCCCATATCTGACGTCATGGGCGCGGAGATCGTCGGACTCGATGTCGGCCAGCCCTTTGATACGGAGACACTTGAGGCGATACGCGACGCCTTCCAGACCTATCACGTGCTGTGTTTCCGCGATCAGCATCTGACCGACGAGCAGATGGTCGCCTTTTCGACCCAGTTCGGAACGCTCGAAGAGTTCCCGGAGAAGGACCACACGAAAGGCAAAACTGAGGTCTATCACGTCGCCAACGTGAACCAGGCCGGCGAGCACCTGCCGGAAGAGGACCCGGTCGTGGTCTACCAGCGCAACAACGGGCGCTGGCACACCGACAGCTCCTACCGCTACATCCCGTCCCTGTCCTCGATCCTGTACGGTATCGAAGTGCTGCCGGACGAGGCGGCGGGCGGCGAGACCGGCTTTTCGAACATGCTGGCGGCCTATGCCGCTTTGCCGGACGAGATGAAGGCCAAGCTGGAGCCGCTGCACCAGGTGCATTCCTATGCCGACATCCGGCGGCTGGAGCCTACCATTCCGCCCATGTCGGTCGAGGAGCGCGATGCCTTCCCGCCGGTCACCCATCCGGTGATCCGCGTCCATCCGGACCGCGACTACCAGCGTTCGCTTTACTTCACCTCGAACACCAGCCTGGAGATCGGCGGCATGACCCTGCAGGAGGGCAAGGAGCTGCATCGCTGGCTGGTCGACTATGTCAGCCAACCCGAGTTCTGTTATTTCCACCGCTGGCGCAAATACGATCTGGTCATGTGGGACAACCGGGTGCTATTGCACCGGGCCATCGAGTACGACTTCGCGCGCTACCGCCGGGTCCTGCGGCGCACCACGATCGGCGGCAACACGACGATCATGGGTCCGTTCTTTCCTGAGGCGCGAGCAGCGGAGGCGAAATAAATTTCTAAGCAGGGGAAACGCCATGGCGGTCGAATATCTGAAACGTGCGACGAAGACCTCCGCCACCGGCGAAAACGAGACCCGCAAGATCGTCGCCGACATGCTGGACGAGATCGAACAGGGCGGCGAAGACGTCGCCCGGGCCTATGGCGAGAAGCTCGACGGATGGGATAGAGACATCGAAGTCGGATCAGGCGAGATTGAAGCTGCCGCCCAACAGGTACCTGATCAACTCAAGGACGATTTGAAATTTGCCTACGAACGGGTGCAGCTTTTCGCTGAAAAGCAGAAGGACAGCATGCAGGCCTTCGAGACCGAGCTGTCGCCGGGCCTGTGGGCGGGCCAGCGCTTGATCCCGGTCAATACGGCGGGGTGCTACGTGCCCGGCGGGCGCTATGCGCATGTCGCCTCGGCGATCATGAGCATAACCACGGCCAAGGTGGCTGGCGTCGAGAACGTCATCGCCTGCTCCGCGCCGAGCCAGGCGCGCGGCGGCATCCATCCCGCGATCCTCTACACGATGGATCTGTGCGGCGCCGACCATATCCTAGCGCTGGGCGGCGTGCAGGGTATCGCCGCCATGGCCTTCGGCCTGTTTACGGGAAACAAGGCCAACATCCTAGTAGGACCCGGCAACCGGTTCGTCGCCGAGGCGAAGCGTCTGCTGTTCGGGCGCGTCGGTATCGATCTGTTCGCCGGCCCGACCGAGATCCTGATCATCGCCGACGGTACGGCCGATCCCGACATCGTCGCCAACGATCTGGTCGGCCAGGCGGAGCATGGACCGGACTCGCCGGCCTGGCTGATCACCACGAGCCGGGATCTCGCCGAAAAGACGATGGAAAAGATGCCCGACCTGATCGCCGCCCTGCCAGAAGTGCAGCGCAACGCCTCGGAGGCCGCCTGGTACGATTACGGCGAGGTTGTGCTGTGCGATACGAACGTGGAAGCGGCCGCTGTCAGCGACGACTACGCTCCGGAACATCTGCAGGTGCAGACCGCCGACGATTCCTGGTTCGTCGAGCGGCTGACCAACTACGGCTCGCTCTTCGTCGGCGAAGAGACGACGGTCGCGTTCGGCGATAAATGCTCAGGCACGAACCACCTCCTGCCCACCAAGGGGGGCGGCCACTACACGGGCGGCCTGGCGGTGCACAAATTCATCAAGGGCGTGACCACCCAGCGCATGACCCGCGAGGCCAATGCGCAGGTCGCCGCGGTCACCGCCCGGGGCTCGCGCCTGGAGGGCATGGAAGGACACGCCCGGACCGGTGATGTCCGGCTGGCGAAATATTTCCCCGGCCGGAACTTCGATTTGTCCGCAGAGTAGAGCGCTTCTCGTAAACATGGCCTTGTGCCATGCTGGCAGGCGATTTGGCTGAACCAGCGGCGGACAAGGCATGACGATGGAACGCTATCGCCTCGGATTCGATATCGGCGGGACCTTCACCGACTTCGTTCTGGTGGATACGGCGGAGAGCCGGCTGCATCTGCACAAATGCCTGACGACCCCGGCCG
>CAYWBJ010000002.1:0-2580 GCA_964456165.1 uncultured Gemmatimonadaceae bacterium
TCCGGCGCCGGATTCCTCACCGGCGAGCAGGCCGACGATGTCACCGCCCGGCGGGAAGCCCTCCCCCTAGAGATGGCAGCCGGCGAGGTCGTTCTGCTCGACAACTGGACCCTGCATTCCTCTGCCGCCAACACTTCCGGGCGCCCGCGCCGGGCCTTCAGTCTCTGCCTGATGGAGGCCGATACCCGGCGCCGCGAGAGCGGCGAGGTCTTCTACCCGTATGTGCTGTTCTCCGGCTCGACCGAACCGGAGGAAGCATCCCCATGACCGACGACAACGCCGGCGAGACCGGGGCCGACGGAGCCGAGAAGATCGAGCGTCCGTTCGCGCCCGGAGACGAGTTGGAAGAGGAGATCATTGCCCAGGGATCAAGTTCGTGTGCAGGAATCTCTACGGCAGCTAAGCCCCGCCACCGCCAGATCGGGAAACAGGGATGAAGATCACCGCGACCCGCACCTACAAGTTCAGCGTGTCCACGGGACAGACGCAGGCCGATCCCGAGACCGGCGAGCTAAAGTACAGCCCCAGCAAGGCCTGGCTATTCTTCAAGATAGAGACTGACGCTGGCATCAGCGGCTGGGGTGAGGGTACGGGCGAGTGGCTCGTGCCGGCGGTGGCAGCCACCCTCGAGGACTGGGAGCCCCTCCTCATCGGCAACGACCCGCTGCGCTACCAGGAGATCGGCGAGGATATCCAGAACCGTCTGCCCTGGAAGGGCGGTCCCGTCTTCGGCACCGCCATCGCCGCTATCGACATCGCCCTGCACGACCTGGCCGGCCGCGCCCACGGCGTCCCGGTCCACACGCTGCTTGGTGGCCGACGACGCGACCGGGTCCGGGTCTACAGCAACGGCGGCAGCATGGCCTCGCCCGAGGCAGCGGCGACCGACGCGCGGCGGTGTCTCGAAATGGGCTTCGCCGGGGTCAAGGCGAACCCACTGGAGATACGCACCTGGCCGATGGACATGCGGGCGGTCGAGCACGCGTGCGCCTGTGTGGACGCCATGCGCCGCGAGGTCGGTCCCGAATTCGACATCCTCCTCGACGCCCACGGCAGCCCCACCCCGGAGATCAGCGTCGAGTTCGCCCGCCGGTTGGCCGCCGACCGCCCCCTCTTCCTTGAAGAGCCGGTGAAGACCGGCTCGGTCCTGGCTCTAGCCGAGGTGAGCCGCAAGAGCCCGATCCCCATCGCCACCGGCGAGAAGCTCTTCGCCCTGGAACAGTTTCGCCCGCTGATCGAAGCCCGTGCCTGCTCCTACCTGCAACCCGACATCAACCACTGTTTCGGTATCTCCCACTTGCTCGAGATCGCGCGCGCGGCGGCTCCGGAGCAGATGCTCATGGCCCCGCACAACGCCGGCGGCCCCCTCACCACGGCTGCCTCCCTGCAGGCCGATGCGGTCATGCCCAACTTCCTGATTCAGGAGACCAATTCCAACTGGCTGTCGGGTTACCACCGTTACGTCGACCACGACTGGGAAGTGAAGGAGGGCCACATAGCCCTGTCCGACGCGCCCGGACTCGGCGTCGAGGTCAAGGAGGCAGACATCGCCGCGCTGAAGTACGAGCCGATGACCTTCCGCCAGTACCGCCACGCAGACGGCAGCTGGAAGGGCTGGTGACCGACTCGGCCGCCTCCGGCTGCAGCACCCACCAATTCGACGTCGTCATCCTCGGGGCCACGCCCGGGGGCATTGCGTCTGCCCTAACCGCCGCGCGGCTGGGGCGTACGGTGGCCCTGGTGGAGTACCACCGTCAAATCGGCGGCATGGCGGCGAGCGGCCTGGGCAAGAGCGACATCGAAAACCGGGCCATGATCGCCGGATTTTTCGCCGAGTTCACCAGCCACGTGCTCGCCCACTACATCCGCACTTACGGCGCAGAATCGGACGCCGTCGCCCTCTGCCGTGGCGGCTACTACTACGAGCCCTCCGTCGCCGCGGCCCTCTTCGAGGAGATGCTGGAGCAAGCCGGAACCATCACCCAGCTGAGGGGCTGGCGCCTCGACGGTGCGTCCGCGACGGACGGCACCCTCCGCGAGGTGCGCGTAGTGAAGCGCAAGGGCCGCGAGGAAAGGGTGCTGAAGGGCGGCGTCTTCGTCGACGCCACCTACGAGGGCGATCTCTACGCCGCGGCCGGGGCCCGCTTCCGCCTCGGCCGCGAAGCGCGGGACGAATTCGGAGAGCCGCACGCGGGAATCGTCTACTTCGACTACCAGAAGCGGGAGTTCCTGCCCGGCACGACCGGCGCCGGCGACGACGCCCTGCCCGCCTACACCTACCGCCTCTGCCTGACCACCGACCCGGTGAATGCGCACCGGGCGCAGGAGCCGCCACGGGGGTACGATCGCGCCGACTTCCTCGGCTACCTGGAGGACCTGGCCGCGCGCCGGCTCTCCGGCCCGAAGGTGTTCAAGCCGGGACGGGGGTACAACCCGGCCCACTTTGACACACTGCTCCGCGCCCTGTCGATCACCGACATCCCCAACCGAAAGACCGACGTCAACATCAACCCGCGGCCGCTTGGATTCCCTTTTCCGGAGGAAAACCGGGGTTACATCGAAGGGGATGAACAGACGCGG
>CAYWBJ010000003.1:0-1747 GCA_964456165.1 uncultured Gemmatimonadaceae bacterium
AATCTACCGGCACGAGTTTGCGGTGCCGGTGCCGATCGATGAGGGTTTCTGGCTCGAATACGGGACGGAAACCCTCGAGCTTTTCGGGGTTTGGCCCAATCTTGTCCGCACCCCAACGCTGCCGCCTGCAGGCGTCGAGGGCGAGTTGGTCTACGGCGGCGACGGCGGCCAGCTGGAGGGCAAGCCGGTGGCGGGAAGGATCGCGCTGTTGGATTACGCCTCCGGGTCGGCGTGGGTCGATGCTTTTGAACTGGGGGCCAGCGCGGTTGTGTTTCTCGCTCCGCAGGAGGGACACCGCCGGGAGGCGGACCAGAAATTTCTCGCCGTGCCGGCGGATCTGCCGCGGCTTTACGCCCCACGGGCGGCGTCGGCGCGGCTGCTTCAGCTAGAGGGGGCACGCGTGGTGCTGCGGGGAAAGATGGACTGGCGGGCGGTGCGGGCGCAGAACATCGTCGTGGTGGTGGAGGGAACAGATCCAGAGCTGAAGACAGAAGCGGTTTACCTCGGCGCTCACTACGATGCGATCTCGCCAATACCGGCATTGGCGCCGGGTGCTGAGCAAGCCTTGAGCGCCGCAGCGCTGCTCGAACTAGCCAAGAAATTTGCCAGCGACAGGCCGCGCCGCACCGTGGTGCTGGTGTGGACGGCGGGTCACTTTCAGAACATGGCGGGTATGCGCCACTTCATCCCCGTGCTGATGGCGGCGGCTGGCCGCCGCGACGGAGGCCGCGTCGCGGACTCGCCGTTGCTGCAGCGGCTCTCCACGCTGCAACTGCGCTTTTGGACCGGGCTCGATCTCTCGGCACAGAGCGCTGTTGTGGGCGTTTTTAAGCCCCAGGCCCCGTACCGCACCCCGCTGTTGACGCCTCCAATCACCGATCGTCTACTGGCTCTGGCGACGGCCTACGAGGATTCGGTGCTGGGGGGCGTGCGGATGCTGGCAAATGGCCTGAAACAGGATTTTGCGCGTCAGGGACTGGGCGGCATGGCACAGACCGTTCCCTACGGTGCATCGGTTGCCGCGCTGGCAGGCGTGCCTGCGCTGGTCTTCGCCACCGTAAATGACAGCCGGGCTCGCTTCGATTCGCCAACTGATCGTGAAGACGGCATCGACTTCGCCGCGGCGGCTCGCCAGGTCGGGTTGATCGCGGACCTGGTATCCGGACTGGTGGATGATGACGAGTTGGAGGATTGGGCCTGGGGCAACGATGTCTTCGGTGAGATCTTCGGCGAGGTAGTGCACTATGGTCCGCGCAGTTATTTGCCCGACCAGCCCACCGCCGGCGCACTGGTCAGAGTGCGCTTGCGGCAGCCGACGTTGGCCGGGGTCCGACCCGATTTCTGGGCGGCGGCCGACGATTCGGGCCACTTTCGCATTCCCGGCGTCGAGAGCGGAATCATCTATACCCAGCCGGTACGGGTCGAGGCCTATCGCCTCGATGCGACGACCGGTGCGGTGACCGATGCGCCCGACTGGGGCATCAACGGTGAGCGCAAACTGCCGGGGCGCGCGCTGACGGTCCTGATGGACGAGGAGCAGGAGGAGGTGCAGATCGTCACGGCGCCCCTTCTCGGCACGGCGCTTTTCGGGCTCTTCGATCCGCGCAATCTGCTGACGCCAGAGCGCATACAGGTAGTCGATGCTACGCTCGAGGCAGAGCCGGCGGTGTATGGGGCCTGTTTGCCGCTGACGGCCACCGAGATGGAGCTCTTTGGCTACAGGAACCGTATCCTGTCGTGGACCGAG
>CAYWBJ010000004.1:0-7682 GCA_964456165.1 uncultured Gemmatimonadaceae bacterium
CGCGGGCGTAGCCATGCTGCTCCCGCAGTTCGTGCACCGCCATCAGGTGATGGGCGGCGCTGTGGCTGAGCTCGTTGGCTTCGTAGGACTTCCAGACGTCTTCGAACATGTCCCTGGCTACCCATTCATGGCGATGCGGAAGCCGTGTCTTCCAAGTGTAGGTGCCGACGTGACAGCCGCCGCGGACGACCTTTCCGGCCTATACCTAACACCCGATTTACTTAGGAGATGTAGATATAAAGGAAAAGGTCATCCGGGTGCAATATAGCGGCTTCGGATGGATCAGACGTCGACGTTCGCAATCCCAGCGACGAGTTCTCGTCCATCTCGGAAGAGGTCGTGGAAGTGCAGGTAACGAAAGAGGGAACTCCGCCCGGTCAGGTGCAAGTTTCTGAAAGTCCCCAGATAGTCGACCAGCTGCGATACCGTACGATCCAGGCCTGTCTGGAGAACGGGGTAGGCGAACGGTAGCCTGAGCGTGGTAAAGTCGACCACTTCTCCCGACGAAATCGGCCCAACCTGCTTAAGTGCGGCGAAAACAGTTTCTCGCAGCTCCTCCGCCGGCATTCCCCATATGGGGTCGCCCGAAAAACACGGCAACTCAAGTACGATGGCAGTCTGGCCTTCAGGGGCCATGTGGTGGCTCCGCCTCTTGGGTTCGTAAAGGCGCGTGAACGGAAAGGCTTCGTCGGGGAAGTAGATCGACGCGTTTGGAGAGAAGTACGGCAGATCGATACAGAAGACGCACAACACGAGATTCCGGTATCTGATCGATTCGGCCGCGGCCAACACTTCGGCGGGTGGTGGCGGCGAAAGCAGCCGAACGGAGAGGGAGATGGGCAGCGTGTTGACGAACCTGCGGCCTTCGATGTCCCTTGCCCCGTTGACCTCGAGCCGCACGATTCGTCCGCCATCGTGGATCAGGCCGGTTACCTTGCTGTTGAACTGGATCCGTTCCGGTTCAAGGCGCGCAGCGAGACATTCGGCAATCATCCCGAAACCGAGGCTGGGATAGAGGAAAGAGCCGTCCAGGTGTCTTGCCTTGCGCCTCCCTCGGAACAGCAGGTCGCGCGCCACGCTTGCCAAGTCGAGCCCCTTGAGCCTGCCGCCAGCGACATCAGTAGACAACTGCGACGGGTCTTCTCCCCAGAGCTTGGCCGAATAGCTGAGAAGAAACCTGTCCGCCAGCGTGCGGCCATACTGACTGGTGGCATAACCGGCGAAGTCTGCGCTCGAACCACGAGGCTTCGGCCACAGGTTCTCAGCGACGATGCGCATCAGAATCGCCGGATTCAACTGCCGCGCCAGGTTCAGGGGGCGCAGCGGGAACGCGAAGAATCTGCCATCGGAAAAGATCTCGCTCGGCGCGTGGACCTCCAGCAGGTCGTCGCCGAGCAGGGACCGGATTTCTGCCGTCACCTCCGGGTCCTTGTCGTGCAACCGGTGGGCGCCGGTGTCAAACCGAAAGTCGCCCAGCCGCATGGTCCGGCAATTCCCGCCGAGTTGCGCGCTAGACTCGAGAAGCGCGTAGTCGAGCCCAAGCTTCTCGGCGTGATAGGCAGCGGAAAGGCCGGCGGGACCTCCGCCGAGAATCTGGATGTCGGCAACGTGCGGCATCTAGTATTCGTAGAGGACCAGCTCTGACCACATCCGATTTACGTACGGATTATGGTAGAAGGCAAACGTTCGGACGGTCGCGCGGTCACCTAGACGGCTTCCAACGGAAACCAGCCTTCCCGGCATGTCGATACGACTTACAGCCTCCAGGTCGGCTGGTGTCTCCACTGGGGCGTAGGTTGCCTGCAGCCCACGAGCTGAGAGGTAGTATTCGATCAATGGCGTAGCGACGACGTGCAGATTGTCCTGCTCCCGCGACTTGAGGTGGTCGAAGACCTGAGCGATGGCACTCGGGTAGGCGTGCTGCACGATGAGGTGAAGAGTGACGTATCCGTAAGTAACCGCACAAAGAGTCAGCCCGAGCCGCAACAGCGGCCGACAGCGCCGCCTCAAGGCGCCGGCTGCCAGACCAAGCGCCAGTGACAGAAAAGGCAAAAGAGGTAGTATGTGTCGGCTCTTGTGAATGACATTCTGAAACACGAAAACCCAGACCAGGTAGAGCAGGCAACCCAGGACGGGAACGAGCCAAAGATCGGCGAGCGTCGCGCGGGGGAGCGAACGGCAGCCGGTGGCAACAAGAACCAGCAGGGCAAGCACCGGCACCGCCGTGACGGGGTGCCGCTCCCACCAGTAAAGTCCGAAACCGTCGGCCCAGATCGACTCGGCGAGCCTGACCAGCCGCTCGGCGATGTCCGGCTCGGTCGCGATCGTGCCGCCAAAGTCACCGAAGTGACCAGTGCTCTGGATCTGAGCGGCGGCGATCAGCTCTCCCCACCCGGTGATAGCGATCAGCGGCAGCAGCCAAGCAGCCAGACCGACAGTCCCGGCCAGAGCGAGCTGATACCGCGAACCGGCCGCTGTCATCCGGAACAACAGCGGCGGCAACACGATTGGCGCATAAGAAAGACGGACGCCACACAGCAGGCCGGCCAGCATGAAACCCAATGCCGCTTTGCGGTGGTCAGACGCAGCGGTCAAAGCGTACACGGCAACGACGCAGGCTACACCCATCAGGTCCGGCATGTAGCGATTGGCCATCAGCCACATCAGCGGATTGAGCAGGAGCAGGACGGTGGTGGCCGCCCCTTCCGGAGATTTGACGCTCAGCCTCGCGTATGACAGAGCGGAATAGGTGAGCAGGAACGTCGATAGGCCGCCGACCAGCGAGAACGCGACGGCGTAGCTACCAAGGATTAGATAGATCCCCTTGGCAACGAAACAGAAGACGGGGTAGGCTGGAAAGTGGGGGTTCAGGCGCGCGACGTCATAATCGACCATGCTCAGCGCAAACCGCAGGCTGTCGGGATCTTCGATATAGAAGATGGTGGACGCCAGGCGGGAGCCAACACACAGTGCAAAAAGCGCAATCCAAACCGCTCGCTCGCTGGGCATGGGCGAGAGTGCCAGGGGCAATTTAACGTCTCACTGCCGGCTATAAATGACTGTTTCGAAACGACGAGGGGGCCACACCCGGACGGATGTGACCCCCTTGAATCTATGCCTCAGAAACTTAACCCGAACTGGTGTTGCTTACCAGTTGTCCATGTTGTCCTGCGAAAAGCCGTACGCCTCCTGCAGGACGACCTTAGCCCGGCCGTAGTTGCGCCTAGTGGTCTCGTAGCCGTCCGTCCCTGGCAGGTCATAGGCAGGAGCCTGACCCATGATACCGTGCAACTCGCGGAGCTGGCTATCGGTAATTAAGCGAAAGGGGTTGTACTGCAGAGCAACGGCGAACCCCTTCATCTCGGCCCAGTGCTTGTTCAGGTTGACCTTGTTCTCGGATGCGGTTCCCAGTTCGGACATGTCGCTCAACGTATCGTTGACGTAGTGGACAACCGTGGCGGCGATGACCTTCTCCATGCCGTTGGCCGCTGCCTCGCGTTGCGCAGCAACATCGGACTGGGAGCTCTGGTTGGCGATATGGGCGCGACCGGTCAAGAACGCGGTGAAGATTTCACCGGTGAAGTCAACGCCGGTTCCGCCTTTGTCGCGTTTCCCGGCGTTGCGGGAGAGGCCGAAGTTGTACTCGGAGTTGAAGTCGATTTTACCGTCGCTGTTAGAGTCGAAAGTGAAGTCACTCACGCTACCGGCAAGCTGAATGTCGGAGTAGCGACCGTAATCCCTGGCGGCGCCGAAGTAGCCGAAAGCCTCGTCCCACGCGTGCTCCATAGCGGTGGAGGCATTGCCTTCTTTGCGGGGCCCACCGTTGTCCTTATCAAACAGGACGTTCATGTAAACGCCGGTAGCCTGGTAGTAAGGAACGGCGCCGATGAGCACCTTGTTGACCATCTGATTCAAGTCGACGCCTTCGTCCGTGGTGTAGACGGCCGGAGTGCCAAGCTTGCCTGCGTCCTGCGAATTTTCGCTGATGATCTCGAACCACTCACGCATGAGCTCGTCGGCGGTCTGGTTGTAGCCGATAACGGGGTCGCCTGAGATCTTGCCGACGAGGTTCTTGCCGGTCGAGATGCTGGAGTAGTAGCTCTCGGCTACCGGTGTGGAACCCGCAGTCGTGCGGCTTTCGAGGTTCAACCCATCGTTGTAGTCATAGAGGTCGAGCAGATCCTGGACCGTGATCGGTCCGGCCCCGTCCTTGGCCAGACCGCCGATCAAGGACTTGAGGTCCTGCAGCAACAGGTTGCGTACGACCTGTCCTGAGTAGGAGACGCTGCTTTCGCCATCGTTAAAGCGACTGTCGAAAACGTAAGCGCCCGGAACAACTAGACTGCTGGCACCAGCAGGATTGCTGTCGCCATTGTCATCGCCGCAGCCGGCGACGAAGGCAAGAGCGACAGCCAAGGCGACCCAACGAAGAACGTGAATGCGGATCATGAGAAGGAACCCTTCTGTTTCGGTTGGTGAAAGTGAAATAGGAACTCTGAGATGTCCATAGTTCTACATGCTGTGCTTGAGACCAAGGTTGATCTGCCGGCGCGGACCAACAAGGATGCCCGAACTCAGGTTGGCCTCCGGTTGACCGAGGTTAGAGTGAAGCCGCGAACCGATGTGTATCTCGTCGAGGAGATTCTTGGCGGTGACGAAAAGCTCCCAATCGTCCTCGAGCTTGTAATCAACACTGGCGTTGACAATCGAATAACAGGGAACCGGACCGGCATCGCCCCGGTTGAAGGTCTGGTTTACGTTCTCGAAATCTGTGAACACCTCGTCGACGAAGCGCACGTCCGCCCGCAATCGCAGACTCGACCTCACCTGCTTGGCCACCCCAACGGTCAGGGTGTGGGCCGGGGCGTAGGGCAACTCCTTGCCCGCAAGTTCGATGTCGACGTTGCCGGCCATCGTTGCCGACTTGACGATGCCGCTCTTGATCTCGGTCTCAAGGTAGGTGTACGAGAGATTGAAGTCGGGTAAGAGCCCGGCGTAGCGCTCAGGACCCCAGGCGAGGGACAGTTCCAAGCCGCGAGTTTGGGCCTCGCCGAGGTTCTTGAACGCGGTACCACGACCCGCCGCCACCAGATCCTCGACGCGGACCATAAAGACAGTCGCCTCGGCGCTTAGGGCCCTGCCCCAGCGGCGGGCGCCGGCCTCGATGTTCCAACTCTTCTCAGCTTTCAGATCAAGACCGCCTGTGCCGGAGTCTTGTCCGAAGTTGGTGACCTTGAGGGTTCCGCTCGAGGGCGGCGTGAAACCACGATGGACACCACCGAACAAGTTGACCTCGCCCAACTCATAGTTCGCCCCCAGGCCCGGCAGCACCACGAACGAGAGCTTGTCGGCCATGACAGCGCCCCTGAGCCTGTCAACGCGCTCCTGTTCGAAGACCTCGAGGCGCAGCCCTGGAATCAGCGTAAGCTTACCGCGGTAAAGGCGCTGCTTGCCATAGAGCGCCAGGGCCCGCGTCGCGTAATGGTGGCTCTGCCCGAGGATCGTCACCGGATCATCCGGGTCATCTGGAGTTCCGGTGTAATAGATGCCGCTACGCGCATTGGGTGCGGCGCCGATCTTCTTGTCGTCGACGAAGCGTTCCCAGTGTAACCGGGCACCTACTTCGGCACGTGCAGGCGCTCCCATGAACCGGTGCTCGAAGCTGTAGTCCTGCGCGACACCGCCGACGTAGAACGTCCGCAGGATCCCGAAGTTGCTGATGCCGCCTCCAACCCGAACGAGATCGCCGCTCTGGAAGTATGCCACCGGTTCGGGATCCTCGTCTCCCAATGCGGAGGCACGAATGAAGACGTCGTCCTCACGCCACCAGCGCCGGTCGAAGTAACTCGTATATACTGTCGTATTGCCGACAAGCTTCGGCGTAATACGGTTGGTATAGATCAGGTCCAGCGCAGTCCGCAATACGCGGAAGTTATCGTCTTTCTTAGGGTTGAAGCGAGGGTCGGTGCGGAACGTATACTCGGTCAGCCCCGTGTAGGTGGCGTTCGAGTCCTCGAAGTTCCCGTTCATCTTCAGGTAGAGCACTTTCTTTGGACTGATCCGATACTGTGCCTTGAAGGTGCCATTGACCTGATCGAACGTGTTGTTGTCGCGGAACCCGTCGCCGTGCTTGTAGAGCAGCTGCAGGTCGGACTTGAGCCGCTCGCTGAATCCCCCTCGCCATTCCGAGAACAGGCTGTAGTAGCCGTTGGAGCCGACGGTCAGCTGATTGTCGAGCCCTGCGGATCCTCCCGGCTTGCGCGTGATGTAGTTGATAACTCCGCCCATCGTCTGCGGACCGAAGCGAATTGCTGAGCTGCCCTTGATGATCTCCATTGCCTCAATGCGTTCGGAGGGCGGGTTGTAGTAGGCATTGGGGTAGACATAGACAGCCGGCTGAATTGGTACACCATCCTCAAGCAGAAGTACGCGGGAACTACGGCGTGGGTTGAGTCCCCTGATACCGATGCTGAGGCGAGAATTGCCAAAGCCGTCGTCGGCAAAGCCGTTGATTCCCGGAACCAGTTCGAGCAACTCCTGCGTGCCGAGCGGCCTGATCAGCGAGACCGCCTCCAGCGCCAGCCTGCTCACAGCACCGCCGCGCTTCCTGTTGACCACAGGTGACTCGCCTACGATCTCGATGGGCGCGAGTTCGATCGGATTGCTGAGCAGGGCAACTTCTATACTGCTCTGAACCTCCTGAACCGTAAGCTCGCGGGTGAAATCCTCGAACCCCAGGCAGGTTGCGACCAGCTCGTACTTGCCGGCGTCTAGGTCGGGCAGCGAGAACGTGCCGGCGGCGTCGCTGGTCACCGCGGCGCGCCGGCTTCCGTCGGCATTAACCTCAAGGACGGCGCCGACGACTGGATCGCCGGTCTCGGCGTCGTAAACCTTGCCGCTGACTTCTGCGCCTAAAGTGGGCAATGGACGAATGCCGCTTAGCAACAGGGCAAAGAGCAGGAAGAGGGGATGCCGCATCAGAACAGCTCCGGATTGCGCTTTTTGCGCTCGTCGTCCTTCGGGCCGGCCCCTGGCACTGCCGTCAAGCCGTAGCTCCCGGACGTCTTACTCTCCTCCGTCTGGGGTGCGAGAATTGGGTCGCTCTCACAACCGGCTGCCAGGAGGAGAATTGCAATTGCTGCCACGACAGGGGTCCAGCCCAGGCGTCGGCGATGCTTTGAGCGGGCCGGGTCAAAGCCTGCGTGATGCAGGCAAACATCAGCGAGTCCGAGCTTCCGGATGATGCCTCTCCCAGTCACGTGCCCACCAAGGTAGTCATAAGTCTCAAGGCCTTTTCGTTTGTTCGGCATGCCGAACGCATGGTAGACAACATAGACTCCCTCCTCGCATTAGTCAATACAATTTTCAGAGGTGCACTCCGATCTGAGCCAAAGGCCTGAGAGCTTAGACGAATTTCTGTCCAGGGGAGAAAAATTGCCGGGAGGGAAAAAGGCTTGACACCTTGAGGATTTTGCTTACGTTGCTGATCGTTTGTTAGTGTAACCAAACACATGACAGCCACGGGCACCAGGAGGGCGTGATGCCAAACTTCTGCTTGAGGCATGCCGCGTTCAAGCCAATTAGCGGACCGCAACGGGAGGTCTGACTCGATGTCGAATTTGCCGATCTACGCGAAAGACGAGAATGGAACTGTCATCTTCCGGTGCAACTCCGGAAACATC
>CAYWBJ010000005.1:0-2554 GCA_964456165.1 uncultured Gemmatimonadaceae bacterium
CGAGAAATGCGGGCTGCCAGTGGTCACGCTCGTCGATACGCGCGGCGCGTTCCCCGGCCTGGAGGCCGAGCAGCGGGGCATCGCGCTGACGATCGGCGAATGCCTGGGCCAGCTGGCGCAGCTACCGGTGCCGGTCGTGAACGTCGTGATCGGCGAAGGTGGATCCGGCGGGGCGCTGGCGCTGGGTCTGGCCGATGTGATCCTTATGCAGGAGAACGCCATCTACTCGGGGATCGCGCCCGAAGGCGCGGCCGCGATCTTGCTGCACGATGCGACGCGGAGCGAGGAGATCCTGCCCGCCCTGAAGCTGCGCGCGCACGACCTGCTGGAGCTGGGCGTCATCGACGACATCGTCCCCGAGCCGCCTGGCGGCGCCCACCGGGACCCGGACGCTGCAGCGCGGCAGGTCATGGAACGCGTCGTCCATCATCTGGCGGCGCTCTCGGCGATCAAGCCGCGGAAGCTCGTCCAGCGGCGAGCGGAGCGGTATCGCTCCATCGGCCGTTTCGAACGTGGCATCGTGCACCGGGCGCGTGATATCGTCGCGCGGATCGGTCGAGGACAGTAAGGTCGGTCGACATATCGACCCCGAACGGTGGGCCAGATCCACCCACCCAGTTCCTGGAGGGCAACATGCGGATGCGAAGTCTGTGTGCGCTCGCGGCGCCGGCTATCCTGATCGCGTCGTACCTGGTGGTGGCTTCAGTTACCACCCGCGCACAGGAAAGCGAGAACCCTTACACTACCCGGCTTGATGTCCGGATGGGCCAGCGTCTCTATCAGCAGCAGTGCGGCCGCTGCCACGGCCAAGACGGCGGGGGAGGTGAACTGGGACCAGCCCTCGATGAAGGATTCCGGAACGCCAGCACCGATGCCGGACTGTTCCGGATCGTGCGCGAGGGCATACCGAACACGCAGATGATCGGCATCAGCAGGAACGCTACCGACCAGTCGGCCTGGATGGTGGTCAGCTTCCTGAACTCGCTGAACAACACGGCCGATGTCGACCTCCCGGGGAACGCGAGCAACGGCCAGCAGCTCTTCGCCGGGAAGGGCAACTGCTCTAGCTGCCACATGCTGAACGGGACCGGCGGACGGCGTGGTCCGGAGCTGACCGCGATCGGCAGCCGCCGCGACCCCGAGGAGCTCCGAGCGTCGCTGACCGACCCGAATGACGACGTGCCCCCACGATGGTGGACGGTACGGGTCACCCGCGAAGACGGGTCAGTAGTGGAAGGACTCCGGATGAACGAAGACACGTTCTCGCTCCGCATCATGGACGAGAACGAGGCCCTCTGGTCGTTCCTCAAGGGCAGCGTGCAATCGCACGAACGGATTAAAACCTCGATCATGCCGGACGCAAGCGACACCCTGACGGTCGAAGAGTTAGACGACCTGATCGCCTACCTCTTCTCGCTCAAGCGGGAGGACATCTGATGCGACGACTCTCGATGCTGGTTGCTACTGCGACTTTGGTCGCCCTCCCGGTGCTGGCGCAGCCCGGCGGATCCCCGTCCGCAAGTCCCTCGCTCACCCCGGTCACCTGGGAACGTCTGCTCAACGCCGCGGATGAACCCGAGAACTGGCTCATGTATTCCGGCACGTTGGACAGCCAGCGATTCAGCCGGCTCGATCAGGTCGACCGCACGAACGTCGGCGCCCTGGAGCTGAAGTGGGCGTATCAGATTCCACAGCTGGACCGGGCCGAGACTGTTCCCATCGTGGTGGACGGAGTTATGTTCATCACCGAAGCCCCCAGCAACGTGGTGGCCGTCGACGCCGCGACCGGGCGGCAGTACTGGCGCTACAACCACCCGCTGCCTGACGACCTCAGAATCTGCTGCGGCCGCAACAACCGCGGCGTGGCAATTCTCGGAGAAACGCTCTACATGAGCACGCTCGACGCGAAGCTGGCGGCCATCGATGCCCGCAGCGGCAACCTGCTCTGGGCCTCAGAAGCGGCCGACTATCGCTCCGGCTATAGCAAGACCGCGGCGCCCCTGATCGTCAAGGATCAAATCGTGACCGGCATCGCCGGCGGCGAATACGGCATCCGTGGCTTCCTCGACTCGTATGACCCTGAGAACGGGGAGCGGCTCTGGCGCACCTACACCATCCCCGGCCCCGATCATCCCGACAGCCAGACCTGGTCGGGTGACTCCTGGCGCACGGGCGGATCGCCCACCTGGATCACCGGTTCATACGACCCCGACCTCGATCTGATCTACTGGGGCACCGGAAATCCAGGGCCAGACTGGAACGGCGACGTCCGGATGGGCGACAACCTCTATTCCGACTCGGCGCTCGCGCTGCGTGGCGACGGGGGCGGAATGGAGTGGTACTTCCAGTTCACCCCGCACGACGTCCACGACTGGGACGCAATTCAGGTCCCGATCCTCGCCGACTTAGAGTTTGAAGGTGATGAGCGGAAGGTGATGATGTGGGCCAACCGCAACGCGTTCTTCTACGTCTTCGACCGGGAAACCGGTGAGTTCCTTCTCGGAAAGCCGTTCGCACAGATGACCTGGGCCGAGCCCGAACTGGACTCCAACGG
>CAYWBJ010000006.1:0-1989 GCA_964456165.1 uncultured Gemmatimonadaceae bacterium
ATGCGCGCCAGACCGTCCAGTCGGTCTGGGAAACGGCGCACGCAGTCGCCGATCCAGGCGTTCGAATCGGTCATATAGGGCGTGCGGTGAATCAGGGCCCGCTCGACGCCGGCGTAGTCCATCTCGGCCACCAGGCTCTCCGGCGGGAAGGAGAAGTCGACCGTCCATGGGGGCAGGGCCTGCTTGACGTAGCGTTCTCCGGCGTCCGTCCATTCGACCAGGCCGTGCTCCCCGGTGCGGAAGCCGGCCTCCTTCAAGGCGGCAAAATCCCAGGGCCGCGACATGTCGGCCATGCCGGCGGCGTCGGCGGGCGCGCGATCCCGGCGGCGCCAGCTCGGCTGTTGCCGCGCGAAGGTCATGAACAGCTGCAGCCACCGCCAGTACTCGGCAGGATCCGCAAAGCCTTCGCTGGCGATCTCCGGCGTGGGGAAACAGTAGGCGTGACCGTCGTAGATCATCTGGTTATCCTCATTCTATAAACCCGCTGTCAACTTCATGGACACCAAGTTAAGCTTTTTGTATTCTCATACAAAACGTCTCTGTATCTATTTATTAACGAGGAAACAAAAATGAGTTTACTGGGAATAGATATAGGCACCACCGGGGTAAAAACCATCCTCCTGGAGGAGGACGGCTCCATATCGGCCAATGTAACCGAGGAGTACGAAACCAGCACGCCCGGTCCGCTCTGGTCGGAACAGAGCACCGCTGACTGGTGGAACGCAACCTGTGTTGCCGTAAAAAAGGCGTTGCAGTCTTCAGGCAAGAACAACAGCGATATCAAGGGCGTTAGCGCGTCAGGTCAGATGGTCGGTCTCGTGCTGCTCGACCGCGGCGGGCAGCCCCTCCGTCCCTGCATCATGTGGAATGACCAGCGCAGCGTCAAAGAGGCCGAAGATCTGACCGCACAAATCGGCCTGGAGACGATTCTCGCCGAGACCAGCAATCCGATGTTCGCCTCTTTTGTCGCGCCGAAGCTGGAGTGGGTGCGGCGCAACGAGCCCGAGGTATACGATAAGGTCCGGCACGTGCTGCTGCCCAAAGATTACATCACCTATATGCTAACCGGCAACGTCGCCACCGAAGTGTCCGACGCATCCGGAACCTGTCTGCTCAATATGGAGCGGCGCGCCTGGTCCGATGCGATGATTTCCAAACTGGGCATACCCAGAGAATGGCTGCCGGATTGCGTGGAATCGGATGAAATAGTCGGCGAGGTGACCCCTGAGGCGGCGGCCGCCACCGGGCTTGCGCCAGGTACACCGGTGGTCGCCGGAGCGGGCGACCAACCGGCTCAATCGCTGGGTTGCGGGATCGTCAAATCCGGACTGTGCTCGGTAACCGTCGGGACATCCGGCGTTGTTTTCGCCCAGGCCGACCGGCATATCCGCCACCCCGAGGGACTGCTGCATGCGTTCTGCCATAGCGTGCGGGGCCAATGGTACGCCATGGGTGTGATGCTCTCGGCGGGCGGCTCGTATCAGTGGCTGCGGGACACCTTGGGTGCGGTCGGGCCAATCAGCTTCGATCAACTGACTCAGCTTGCTGAAGAAGTCTCTCCCGGCAGCGACGGGCTGATCTTTCTGCCGTATCTGAGCGGTGAACGGATGCCGTACGACGATCCCCTCGCACGGGGCGGCTGGATTGGCTTAACCCAGCGCCATTCGCTTGCCCATCTAGTCCGGGCGGTAATGGAGGGCATCACCTTCGGACTCTACGACCTCCTGCAGATCATGCGCGGCCTCGATATGGACATTCAGAGCATCTACGCGTCGGGTGGCGCTGCGGAGAGCCCGCTGTGGCGGCAGATGATGGCCGATATTTTTAATGCCCAGATCGTCACGACCAATGCCACGCAGGGCGCCGCCTTTGGCGCGGCGATGCTGGCGGGAATTGGCACGGGGGCGTTCAAAGACGCGACCGAGGCCGCAGCAGCCACGATCGTCGTCACCGGTTCAACGGACCCGAATCAGCAAAGCCATGAGGCGT
>CAYWBJ010000007.1:0-2200 GCA_964456165.1 uncultured Gemmatimonadaceae bacterium
TGAGATACAGGCACATGAAGTGCTCCTTCGGCTGATCGGCGATATCGGTCAACAGGGCGACCGCCTCGGATGGGTTGCGGATGATCGGCAGCAGCCCCATCCCCTGACCCAAGGCGCGCCGCGCCAACTCGAAAGCGGCAGCCAGCGACGCGGCCTTGGCGCTGCCGAGCCCCTTGAGTCGCCGCAGCTGATCGCAGGACATCTGCGCCAGGTGTCCGGCCGGGTATTCGCGCAGAATCGCCCTTGCCACGTCGATGACGCTGCAACCGTTGTAGCCGGTCCCGAGCATGATGGCCAGCAGCTCGCAATCCTTCATGGCCGCCGCGCCGTCGCGAACCAGCCGCTCCCGCGGCAACTCCGAGGCTGGAACAGCGCCCGCGGCAGCCGCGCGCAACCCGAGCCGATTGTCGCCTTTGGTCATGCCCGTCCTTTCGCTCCCGAATGTGAAGTGTCAGTGACATCGCTGGCCCCGCCCGAGTGTCACCTGGGTGCACGCATGCGCCCGCTGGCGCCGAGGGAGCACGAACCGTACCCGCCTGGCCCGCGACGGTTTTTTTCGAACGGCCCGCTCGTTGCCGCCAGGAAACGCCGGGGATATATTGACCACGCTATGTCGGCATCGCTGTCGCGCCATCAGCGGCTGGTTCCGTGGGTCCCGTCGACCTGCTCGGGACTGCTCATGGCCCTCGCTTTCCCCTGTCATCCGGAACATCCCCTCGCCTTTCTGTTCAACAGCAACTGGGCCTTCGTCTCCCTGGTCCCGCTGCTTCTGCAGACTCAGGGTGACAACTTCAGGACCCGTTTCAATCGCGGCTGGCTCGCCGGCGCACTGTTCAACCTCCTGACGCTCTACTGGGTCGCCCATACGCAGGGAGGTGGCCCGGCGGTGGTCGGCGGCACCCTGTTGCTTGCCGCCTATCTGGGGCTGTTCGTCGGCCTCTTCGCCGCTGTGCTGGGTTTTCTGGTCACGCACTGGGGTCGGTGCGCTCTGGTGGCCACCCCGTTCCTCTGGACGGGGACCGAGTACCTCCTCTCCCTCGGCGAGCTCGGCTTTCCCTGGCTCTTGCTCGGCCACAGCCAATCGGTATCGCCGACCCTGATCCAGTATGCGGCTTTGACCGGCGTCTACGGCGTCTCATTCTGGGTCGTCTCGGTCAACCTCCTGGTCGCGGCGGCCCTGGCATCCGAACGCCGCCGCATAGCCGCGCTGGCACTGGCCGCGGCGCTGGCCCTTCCGTACGCCTACGGCAGGCGGGTGATGGACGCCGCGCCCGGCTACGACAGCACCGTGCGCGTCGCCGTCGTGCAGCCGAACATGGGCCGTCAGGAGAAGTGGGGAGCCGGCGGCCTCGAGCGCAGCTTCGCGACCCTCGAAACCCTGAGCCGGGAAGCGGCGGCGCAGGATCCGGACCTGGTGGTCTGGCCGGAGACGGCGCTGCCCTGCTACCTGGCGCTGCGGCCCGAATGCAGCCAACGACTGCGCGCTCTGGTCGAGGAGATCGACGCCCCGGTGCTGACGGGAGCTTCTGACTACGACACCGAGCGCGGCGAGCCCTATAACGCCGCCTTCTATCTGGTCCCGGGGCAGACGGAGGTGCAGACCTACGCCAAGATGCACCTGGTGCCGTTCGGAGAGCGCACCCCGTATCGCGACAGCATACCCCTCCTGCGCGATATCGACTGGACGGTGCTCACCGGCGATCTCGGACCCGCGGAGTTCGCCCGCGGCCAGAGTTCCACCCTGTTCGCCAATCCGGTGGCGCCCTTCGGCGTGCTGATCTGCTTCGAGTCGGTCTTTCCCGACCTGGTGCGGCGCAGCGTCGCCGCCGGCGCTCGCCTGCTCGTCAACATCACCAACGATTCCTGGTTCGGTCCCACCGCCGGGCCGTACCAGCATGCTCAGCTGGCGGTGCTGCGCGCCGTGGAGAATCGCGTCCCCATCGCGCGCAGCGCCACCACCGGCGTGTCGATGTTCGTGGACCCGTTTGGCCGCACACACAGCGCTACCGAGATTTTCACCCGCACCTTCGCGTGGCGCGACCTGCCGGTGGGCGGCGAGCTGACCTTCTACACCCGCCACGGCGACGTCTTCGCACAGGCCGCCACGCTCCTGGCACTGACTGCCGCACTCGCCGCGGCAGCCGATTCCCGCATCCGCAAGAGGTAGCTGGAAGATGGCGGAAGATTCAGAGCCGGAAGG
>CAYWBJ010000008.1:0-2035 GCA_964456165.1 uncultured Gemmatimonadaceae bacterium
CGCGTCGGGGTCCGCAGATTCCACCGCGCAGGGAACGAGAAAATCCCCTGTGGCGCACCCGCCCTGTACACTTTCTCGAGGAAATCACGCGGCTGCTCGACATAGTCAAAAAATCCGATGCCGAGACAGGTATCGAAGTGACCGGGCTCACGCCAGGAGAGGAATTCCGCCTCGACGAATTCGCACCGGGCAGCCACACCCGCTTCGGCCGCCGCCCGACGGGCCAGCTCGAGCATCTTCGGAGCCAGATCGATACCGACCACCTGGGCCCCGCGGCGGGCCAGCTCGACGCTGTAACGCCCAGAGCCGCAGCCGATGTCCAGGACACGCTTGCCGGAGGCATCCCCTATCAGCTCCAGCGACAACTCGAACCGCCGGTGCAAAACCTGGCGGAAGAGGCAGTCGATTACGCGCTGGGGCCACCCCTTGTCGGTCCGGTAGATATCGTCAAACCGCTGTGCTACCGCGTCGAAGTGGCGGCCGACCTGGTCTGCCACTTCGGATGATGCGGCTGCCGGGCCGCCCTGCTCACTAGCCATACTGTAGTCCCAGGGTCTCGGCCATGGTGGCGAACTCGAACTCCCGCAGCAACCGCTCGAGCCGCTTCTGCGTGCCGCCAAGGTTCCAGTAGTGGGTCAGGCCAACCCGGAGCGGCAAATCGATGCGCGGCTGATCGGGATCCAGCTCCCATGGATGAATGTAGAAAACCGCCGGCCTCTGCACCCGGTTTAGCCGACCTATACAACGACGAGTGAGAATGTACGGCAGCAGCCTAAAGTAGGCCCCTCCGCATGCCGGAATGTTGCGGTTGAGCATCCGCAAGGTCGACAGCGGGAATTCGGTCAGACCGTTGTCCAGGCGATGCACCCAGCGCGGGGCCCGCGGCATCCCGTAGCGATAGTTGCGTACCGGGAAGACGCTGGAGTCGTACGCCAGTCCGCATTCCGCCAGCACGTCGAACGCCCACTCGCTGCCCTCGACGATGGAGAAGAACGGGGCGCGGTGACCCCTGATCTGTTCACCGACGAGGCTGCCGAGAATGTCCAGGGACCGCCTCAGATCGTCACGGAAGCCGTCGGCGCCGAGGCGGTAGACGAAGTGGTGACCGTATCCATGGGTGCCTATTTCGTGCCCGCGATCGTGGATCTCGCGCACCAGCTGCGGATGACGCTCTGCCGCGGCACCGAGCACGAAAAACGTCGCGCGCGCGCCGCTGGACTCCAGCAGCTGGAGCAGGCGCTCAGTCCCGACGCGCAGACGATCTTCAAAGCCTCCCCACCGCTCCGGACCCATCTCCAGACCCTGGTACCAATCCTCCAGATCGACCGTGAACGCGTTTCGCATCAGGTGCCACCGACTTCGCGTAGCAGCCGTGCCAGCTTGACGCTGCTGATGTCGAGCGCGTATTCCGCCTCGACCCGCTCGCGCCCACGGCGGCCCATGCGGTGGCGCAGTTCCGGGTTTTCGATGAGCCGGGCCAGTCCCTCCTCCCACTCGACCGCGTCCAGGGCCCAGAAGCCGACCTCGCCGTGAGCGACCAGGCGCTGGTTGATGCCTACCGGACTGGTGACCACCGGCAGTCCCGTCGCCATGTACTGCAGCAGCTTGTAGCCCCCCTTGCCGCGGGTCCAGGGATAGTCCGGAATCGGCATCAGGCCCACGTCGAAGCCCTGCAGTTCCTCGACCTCGCGCTCCATGTCCCAGGCGGCCGCTTCCACCTCGATGCCCTCGATGGCTACCCGATCGGCGCCGACTACGCGCAGGCGCAGGTGCGGATAGCGGTCGGCCAGTTTCACCAGTGCCGGCTTCAGCAGATCCAGGTAGGGAATGGTCGTGGCGCTCCCGATCCATCCCAGCACGACCTGGTCTCCGCCGCAGTGCGCCTCCTTCGGGACGTGGAACCGCTCGGTGTCGATCGGACCGGTGATGGTGGCCACCCGGCGGCAGTGCTGCCGCGCGTAGCCGGCGGTGTACTCGTTTTCGACGATCGCCAGGTCGGCCAGCGCCAGCATCGCCGGCAGTCCGGCACTATTGC
>CAYWBJ010000009.1:0-28537 GCA_964456165.1 uncultured Gemmatimonadaceae bacterium
CACCAGCACGGACGCCGTTGCCGGCTGGCTGCCCCTCGCGGCATGGGTGAAGGTCGCGTCCATGCTCAACCTCTATGACGAGGTTTCGGCCATGACTCAGCCGAGGTCTCGGCCATGCGGCGCCCCTAGCAGGCCTATGGCCTCAGATGCTGCGGTCCGTCGTGTGCCGGCCCCAACTCGGGGCCGGTTTTTTTTGTGTCATCCCGTGTAGGGCTGCTCAACCGCTATCTGGACGCCGATGGCGATCTGGATCTGGTCGGCGCAACGAGAGCAACGAACAGACCTGGTCTGGCTGAACGGCGGCGACGGGGCGCGACTCTATGGGGAATCTGCGCACTGGTCCATGACCTTTTTGAGGTATCGAGGCTGAAAAAAATAGTTAATGAAAACTATGAGAAAGACGATACGTAGAGGTGAGTAGCCTGCTCTCCAGGAGGGGTCTGTCTGCCGCGTTGCTGTGCTCACTCTCCAAGGATTCGACTATGACCTTACGGTTAAAGTTCATTGTTCTACATACACTCATAGGAATCTTTGCGGTCGCGGGTACGGCGATGGCACAGGGAGCCACGGCCGAGCTCGGCAACCCCACCGGCGGCGTGGAACAAGCTTCGGTGAAGTTTCTGCCGTCCACGGCCACTGACTCCGATGGCGCCATCGAAGTTTTCGACGTCGAGATCATTAATCCCAGTGCCTTCGATCTGATGATCGATCAGATCGCCGTCACCTTCTCTGGTTCCGCTTCGGCGCGCGACCTGCGTGCCAAAGCCTCGGTTTCCGGCGACAGCAGTCCCACATTCGTCGGTACCGACAACCTTCTGGTGTTCGGGGTCGACCCGGCCTTCTCGATCTCGACCTCGGCGACCTCCACCGGCGCCAATCTGTTGCTGGGGCCGACCACCGAGGTGTTCTCCACCGGCATCACCGCTAACGGTACGGCCGACTTCCTCAAGGTAGCGCCTGATGACACGGTGACCGTTACGGTCTCCGTATGGTCGGTGGCTGCGACCAATCTGAGGGACGGGATCTCCTTCACTGCCGACATCCTGAATCCGACAGACCCCTCCAACAGCGGTATGGTGCTGGACAACGGGGGGGAGGCCATCGGCACCGACAAACTGACCGAACACATCAACATCGTTACCCAGACGGCCGTCACGATCGTCTCCACCGTCGGCGACCCGGGGGGGCTGGGCACTGCCATCAACGTGCCCTCGACGGCGACGAGTATATCCGTCGCCGTGCCGGTTTTCCAGTTCAAGATTATCGACGACGACGACGATCCGAACACGCCCAACCTGAGGCCGACCCGGATCGACGGATTGACGATACCCATAGTCCTGGCCAATGGCATGGACCCATCCGACATCGCCGGGGCGTCACTGGAAATCCTCTCGAGCCTGCCGGACAACCTGATCCAGTTCTCCCCCACCGTTGGGGGAGACCGGGAGATCAACACTTCGGCCGATCCGGCCTACATAACGCTGACCACGGACGGTAACGACCTGGTGCTGCGCGCCGGTTTCGATGCCAGCGTTGGCACCGCCAACGACGGGGTCGCCGACCTGCTCGAGCTGCCCGATCCGGATATCGCCGCGATCGAGGACGATCGCGTCGTGAGCCTGGAAGTCAGCATATGGCTAGATAACTCGGATCTGAGCAACAACAGCACTGCGACCTTCGACCTGACCGCCTCCGGTATTACGCTCGACGGCCCGGGAACCAACTCCGACGTCATCAGCATCAATGCCGACGTTGATGACGCTGTCGCCACGATCTTCACGGCGACCAACGAGAACTCGTCGCTGCTCGACCGCGGCGACGTCGCCGACGCGGTGACACTGCCTTCGAGTGCGACCGACCTGGGGACCGCCTTCGACGTGTTCGATTTCTCGATCGTCGACGGCATCGGCGGCGATGTGACCAAGATCGACAGCATCAGTATCCCGGTTACCCTCAGGAACAACGCCAAGTTCAGCGATCTGGAGGGAGCCCGGCTGACGATCGAGTCGGCGGGCATCATCTTCGCCTTCAACGGCGGCTCGAGCATCTCGACCGTCGACAATCCGACCTTGGTCAGCATTGACAGCGTCAACACCACCCAGGCCAACATCACCTTCAAGGGGCAGGCGGTGATCGACACCACCGATGCCCTGGCCGACCTGGTGGAGATCCCACAGAATGATCAGGTGGCCTTCACGCTGGCC
This sequence comes from uncultured Gemmatimonadaceae bacterium, assembly GCA_964456165.1. GTDB lineage: Bacteria > Latescibacterota > UBA2968 > UBA8231 > UBA8231 > CAYWBJ01. Next base: position 2,205 of record CAYWBJ010000009.1, read on the forward strand.
GTCTGGATCGGCACCACCAACATCGAGTTCGGCAGCATCCTGTCATTCGACCTGCAGAATGACGACATCGTTCTCACGGCCCTGAGTAGCGACGCCCTCGCCGACGACCAGAATGTCACCGATGGGGTGGCGACCATCAGCCTCACCCAGCTGCAGAATCACGAAACGGTCGCCGACGCGGTGACGGTGTCGACCGCCTTTTCCGGCGGCAGTTCCTCCCTGCCGGTCTTCGACTTCAAGATCGTTGACGATCCGGACGGCAAACCGACCCTGATCGACTTCCTGCAGATTCCCATCACGGTTGGCGGGGGCGCCTCCCTCAGCGATATCGCCGAGGTGCGGATGACGGTCAGCGACCTGTCGATAGCCAGCAACGAGCTGGCCGGCAGCGGGTCGGCCACTATCTCCACCACCGACGGCGATGGCGCCAACGGCGGTGCCACCGACCCGCTCGTGCTCGACATCGTTGATAGCGCGCTGGAGGCTGGCGTTGGGGCCGGCGGTTTCACCCTTGACATCAACGACGCCGGGGGAAGCGCCGAACTGCTCTCCATTCCCGATGGCGAGACGGCGATCATCACTATCTCCCTGGCCATCAACCAGGACGGCATCACCGACGGATCGACCCTGACCTTCGACATCGGTGACATCAATGTGGACGTGGACGACGATCCTGGCACGACGGATGCCGTCGCAGCCGGCCAGGACGTCACCGACGGTGTCGCCACGCTGCGGGCCGCCACCCTTCAAGACGTGGCGACCGTGGGCGACTCGGTCTTCGTCTCGACGAGCGTGCAGACTGAACCGGGCGTCGCCGCCTTCGACTTCCAGATCACCGACCCGGTCGACGGCAAGCCGACGATCGTTGACGGCGTCTTCATCCCGTGGGCCTTCACCGGGGCTGCGCTGAGCGACGTGGGGGGGATCACGGTCGAAGTCAAGATTGACGGAGCTGCGGCATCCATACCCGACGACGCCATGGTGGGCGGCGACAACGACGGCACGATCGTCTCCGGTACGGATCCTTCGGTCATCGGGCTAACTGCTGGCGGCATTGAGATCGGCAGTGACGGCACCGTCGGTGGTGGGATGGCCACCGGGAACGGTGACGGTACGGCCGGTTTCTTCTCGCTGCCGGACGGCAGTGTTGCGGTGGTGACGGTGAACGTGTTCTTCACCAGCGGCGAACTACCTCTCAATGGTGACGAGATCGTCGAGTTCGGCCTGGTGGACTCGAACGTGGCGGTCGACACGCAGGCCGGCGCCAGCGGCGGGATCGCCACCGGCCAGGAGATCACCAACGGCACGCTGCTGGTCAGCAGTGCCTCGACGCAGCTCACCGACAGTGCGGAGGTCGCGAGCTTGGTGACCGTCTCCTCGACGTCGACCATGACGCCCGGGATCGACGTGTTCGACTTCGTCATCCAGGATCTCGATGCCACCGACGGCGGCTCCAACAGCCCCACGACGATCGACGGTCTGGTCATTCCAATCAGCCTATCTGGCATGGAGCTGGCCGGTATCGGCGGCTTTCGCGTCACCGAGAGCGGCTCGGTCAGCGGCTTTGACGCCGGCGGCGGCAAAGCCGACACCGACAACGACGGCGTGCTCGACACCAGCACCGGCGACCTCGGCATCGAATTCGTGGATAACGGCGATGGCACTGCCGAGCTGCGCCTGGGCGCCGCCGCCGCAGGTGTGCCGGTCAATTCAGGCAATGGCACGGCCGAGCTGATTGCGGCCAAAGATGCCACCGACGACGGCAACTTCGACAACCCCCTGACCATTACGGTCTCGATGTGGTTGGCTACATCGGGAATCGACGACAACGGGACGGTCACTCTGTCGCTGGCCAGTACCAATTTACTGCAGGACAACACCAACGACCTGGTGGTCGAGAGCCAGGTGGTGACCAACGGCGTGGTAAGCGTCAACGTCAGCGCTACGCAGCTGATCTTCACGGCCCCCGCAGCGACGTTGGCCCGGAATGCCCGCTCTGACACGGTCAAAGTGAAGGCGGTGGACGCCAATTACAACGTCGATAAGGACTTCACCGGCACCATAGTTGTCTCCACGGACCAGATGACCACGGGCGCATTCCGCACGGTCGCCGACACCGGCTTTGCTGGCGTCGGGGCGAGCCTCTCGGGCACGGCCACCGACGGGGTGCTGTCCTTCTTCTATCGGGACAGCAACCTGGGGGTGTCCACTCTGACCGCCACGAGTGCCGCCCTGACGTCGACGGAGAGCGACGACGCCTTCGCCTTCACGATAATCGCGTCGAGGTTCTCGGTGGCCTGGACGAACCCGGCCCTGGGTACCAGTACTCAGACCGACTCGGCCGGCACGTTCCACCTGCTGCAGTACGCAATCGCCAACAACGATCCTAACCTGCTGGTGGAATTCTGGGCCGATCAGGACTCGACTCTGGGCACGATCACCGACGATTCCCGATCCCTCAAGATCTACAACCCCGACCAGGCGACCGTGCTGGGCAATCTGCGCAACCCGGATGCGGACGTGTTTGGGCCGGGGACCGACGGTGCTCGCGCCACCGATATCGAGGTGAACAACACCTCGCTCTACATCTGGACCACCGGACTGGGTGCGGGAACCTGGTATGTCTACATGGTCGAGGCCGATGGAGACGGCGCCAGCTCCGGCGGAGACACGCTGGCGCGCAGCGGTGGCCTCGACGTGCTGCATTTCCCAAACGTCATTGCCTTCGGCGTAGCCGACACGACGAGTATCGATGCGGAGGTGAACTTCGAGCGGGATTCGGGTGGCAACGATCCGAATCGCTCGATGGAACTCCTGCTCTACGCCGAGGACCACGACAGCAACGACGACATCGAGATCTACATCTCGACCAACGCCAACCTGGCCGCATCGCAGGTAAAAAGCGACGTGAACACAGTTCAGGTTGCCGGCAACAGTAACTGGAAGATTAACGACGTCGGCGACACCCTGCGGACGTTCTCCGTGGACATCTCCGACAGCCTGGGTACCAGTGCCTTTCATCCCAAGGGCAACCACTACTTCTACGTTCGCATCCAGGACGCGGCAACGAGCACGGTGGCCGCCTTCGCCCGCGCGCAGACCCTCGGAGGGTTGCAGCAGACCCTGGCGGTGAAACATTCGCCCTTCCTGGCTTTCAGCGAACCGGCAGCCGACGTGGTCGATCATTCGGTGGCCAGCGAGCCCAACATCATCCTGGCCTGGAACGGCAGCGGCGCCGCCGGCGACCAGGACATCGACGACAATGCCAGCATCTCACTCTGGTTCGCCGATGCCAGTGTGACGCCGCCCACCTTCGCCGACACCAGTGCCACCCTGATGCGGATCACTTCCGGGGGGATCAGAGAGGATCCGGATGGTGGTGCGGAAGACCAACATGCCTGGGATCTGACCGAGTTCGACGGCAACCTGCCGCCCGCGGGCGATTCCATTTTCGTATGGGCGCTGCTTGACGACGGTGGGGGCACCCCGGTCTACATCTCGTCGCCGCCGATCACGTTCGCTACCTATCAGCCGCTGCTGGCGCTCTTGAACCCGCCTCCGGGTGCGGCTACGGAAATCCTCGAGAGCGACACTTACCGGTTCTTCTTCGATGCCGACTACGTGAGCAACACGAAGACGAACGGAACGGTCCGCTTCCTGGTCTCCTCCGAGAACACGACCGACCCGAGCGTATTCACCTTCGACACGGGGGCCTCATCGACCTTCCCCGGGGATTACAACGCCTTCTGGGTCAGCAGCGCCAACGAGCTCAAGGAAGGGGTGGACGCGTTCTTCGACTGGTCGCCCAAGAATGACGGGAATAACTACGCTACCGAAATCGTTCCGCTGACCGACGCCAACTCGACCTTCTACGTCTACGCGTTGATCAACACAACCGGAGCGTCGATCAACAATCCCGATGGCCTTACGCTGGCCCTGGCCCAGGGCCAGATCCTGGTCAACGGCATTGGCTCCGTTGCTGCAGTTTCCGGTGTCGGTGCTTCGCCGAACAAGGCCCAGGTGGCCGCGGGCGACACGGTCCGCGTGCTGCTACGCGGGAACACGGGCAACACCCCGGTGCAGGGCATCCAGCTCTACGTCAACGTCGACACCACCGAGTTCGCCATCGTCGATCAGGATGGCACCACCGCCGGGACCCAGCCTTTCGGTTGGGAGTCCAGCTACTTCTTCGGTGACGAGGTGGCCCAGGTCAACCGGCTGACGGTTGTCGACTCGCTCTTCAAGCTCGACCTGGACAAGCGCAACCTGATCGCGCTGCAGGATCCCACCGACCAGCTGATCGCCTTCGTCGATGTGGTCGCCAAGGACTTCTCCGGGGCGGCAACGGTGAACTGGAATATGGACGCGGTCAACGATCCGAACCGGTTGCCGGTGCTCTTCAATTCCAGCGGCGTGCTCACCTCGTCGTTCACTAACCCGCTCGTCACCTTTACTTCGGTGAGCCGCGGCACGATCACCGGGACGGTGCCGCTGGAGGGGAATGCCCGCACCCACGACAGCAAGGTCACCACCTTCTGGCTCCGCGTTCCGGGCAGCTGGGTCTCCCTCAGTGACAGCAACTTCATCGCCGCCAACGACACGGCCATGGACACCTCTATCGTCGACGGCGCAAAGTTGATCGCCCCGCCGGATTCCTCCGAGGCCCTGCAGGTGCTGACCGGCGCCGACGGCTCCTTCACGCTTACCCAGGTGCCGTCCGGCACTTACGAGCTGGTGGCCAAGCCGGCCTCGTACCTGGCCGGGTTCACTACGGTAACGGTCGTCGACGGACAGTCACTAACCGGCGTGCTGCCGACGGCGATCTCGACCTCGAACGACCCGTCACAGCTGCTCGGCGGCGACCTGAACAACGACAACAAGATCGATGCCGACGACGAGTCGGCGATGAACCTGGCTTATGCGGCGACCACCATAGATTCGAATTTCAGCTCGGTCGCCGACATCGATGACGACGGCTCCGTGCTGCTCAGCGATCTGCTGATCCTCGCGGCCAACCGTCAGATTCCGGTGCTGTCCGGCATCGATCCGGTATACAAGCCGGTCCCGGGCATCAACGAGGGGGCGATGCTCACCTTGGCCGGCCTGCCGGCCTGGCTGCCGGCCGGTGAGGAGATGGAAGTGGAGCTCAGGCTCGAGCGCACCGACGAGGTCAAGGGCTATACCCTGGATCTGGTGTACGACCCGGCCGCCTTAGACGTCGTCGGGGTCGACGCATCGCTGCTGAACTCGGCGTCAACGGTGCGCGTTAACCGGCTTCAGCGCCCGGGTCGTTTCGTGCTCGCCGAGGTGACGCGGGGCCGCGCCACCGTGGCCTCCGAGGAGGGGCCGCTGGCGCGGGGGCGCCTGCGGGCACTGGCCGACGTCAGTCCGGTCCTGGCGGTCGAGCGGGCTTTCCTGGCCGATCGGGCCAACCGCACCGTGCAGCTGGCAGTGCAGACCAGTCGCATCCTGCCGCAGCGGTTCGCGCTGGCCCAGAATAGCCCGAACCCGTTCAACCCGTCGACAAACATCAGCTTCGACCTGCCGCAGGACAGCGCCCCGGTCAGCCTCACCGTCTACAACCTGATGGGGCAGCGGGTGCGCGAGCTAATTCGGGCGGAAACGATGCCGTTGGGAAGTTACACCATTACCTGGGACGGCCTGGACGGGAGCGGGAAGCGGGCCGGCAGCGGCGTCTATCTCTACACCCTTGCGGCCGGGCCTTACCTCGAGTCCAGGAAGATGATACTGATGAAGTGACCGCGGTCTCCAGCGGCGGTGGCGCGCCACGGGTGCGCGCCGCTTTGGCAGCCACGCGTGGACAAGTACTTGCGTGCGCGTACGCACCGCAGTTGACGGGTTGCTGGAGGGGACCTATTCAGCAGCCCGTTTTGCTGCGAGGCACGTTCTTTGCTGAGAGATGTCGAAACCATATGTGAACCACACCCGTCATAAACGGTTGGGGTTGGGGGCAGGTAGCGCTGCTCCACCGGCGGAACGCACCTGTGCGCAGACGGGGAGTCGTTTGCTTGAATAGACGCGTGCGGAAAAATCTTCTCATGGCGCTCGGCCTGATGATTGTGCTGTGCCCACTGCCCGGGCTAAATAACGCCGTCGACGCGGCCCGCTTGGAACTTCGGGGGCGGACAAACGGCACGGCCGGTGAGGTGCGCATCCCGCTGCACCAGAGCGGCACGATCGACGTGTGGCTGGATGCGGAGGGGGAGCGCCTGCGCACGCTCAATCTCTACCTGCGCTATGACCCAGAGGTGATTAGGCCGATTGATGCACATCCTGAAATAGATGGTGTAAATCCTTTCACGGCAGCATCTTATATGCCAGTTCCAGACGAGGTTTTCAACGCTGCTATAGAAGATGAAGGGGAGCTCTACTACGCTGTGACCAACGGCGGCAACGCGGCCGGTAACGGGGCCGGGGTCGTGGCCTCCTTCCGGGTCGAATCCTTCTTGCCGAAGCTTGCTTCCCAAATCGAGATCGATTTTAGGTTTCCTCTCAACTTCACCTCCTACCAGATCCTCGACGACGAGGGCCACCTGGAGGATGGAGACTTCGAGCGTTCCGACGTGGTCGACATCCGCATCTCGATCGGCGAAGGCCTGGTGGTGTCCGACATTCCGAACTTCCAGCTCGCGGGCGGCGCTGTTGATAACTCACTGTCTCTAGATCACTTCGTTACCGATGCCATCTACGGCGATGACCAGATCGCCTGGTCGGTCAGTGGTGACCGCAATGTGGAGGTGTTCATCGATTCCAGTCGCCGGGTGACCTTCGAGGCACCGGGGAACTGGTCCGGGGTCGAGGAGCTGCTATTCACCGCGGTCAGCCCGGACGAGCTCACCGCCTCGGACGCGGTCCAGGTGACCGTGATCGGGCCGCCGCGGCTGCACAGCGGCCCGTCCGGCCTGCCGGACATCGTGATGGCGGAGGACACCAAGCACGACCAGTTCACCCTCGACAACTACGTCGTCCCCGATGCCTTCAACCCGGTGGAAGAGCTCTCCTGGTTCGCCTCCGGCCAGACCGAGATCCAGGTTCAAATCGACGCGGAAAGCCATCACCTGACGCTGACCCCGTCCGCGCACTGGCACGGCCAGGAAACCATCGTGTTTCAAGTCATGAACCAGTTCGGCCTTTCGGAAACTATCGAAATGGTGGTGACGGTTACCCCGGTGAACGACACGCCGGCGATAGAGCCGTTGGGGGATCTGCTGGTCCTAGTGAACGAGGAGATGAAAGGCCCGATCCTGGCCGAGCTCGTCCAGGACGCCGACAACCGTTTCGAGGAACTGGAGGTCTTCGTCGACGGCGACGCGTTCGCCGCTGCGGAAGTCAGGGATGGCCGCATCGTCTTGCGCGGTCTGGAAGCGGGCGAGGCCGAAATCAGGATCGTGGTCCAGGACAGTGGGGGCGAACGGGCCGAGGCCACGATGGCGGTGACCGTTATCGAGCGGTACTTCCCGCCCGTCATCAGCACCCTGGCCGATACCAACGTCCACCTGGGAGGTCGCCTGACCTTCGACCTGGACGATCTGTCGGAGGATCCGGACACGCCTGACTCGCTGCTGGCCTGGTCCGCGGTCTCCGTCGGCGGCTCGCTTGATGTCGAGATCGACGCGCAGCGCCGCGTCCTGCTGAGGGCGACCGGAGGGACCGGCGTAGCACAGGTCCGCTTCACCGTCACCGACCGGCAGGGGAACTCGGACGGCGCCGACCTGAACGTGACCGTGCTGGCGGCTCCTGAGCTGGCTGTCCCGGACCTCGAGCTGATCGTCGGTATACCGCAGGTCGTCGATCTGCGGGAGGGGACCATTGGCATCGACCCCGGTCAGCTGACCTGGGAATTGCCCAGCGGCGAGCCGCTCGACCTCGTTCTCGAACTCGATCCGGACAGTGGCCGGCTGACGCTGACGGCAAGCAGCCTGCTCGCGGCGTCGGCGGCCGTGGAGATCGCAGCTCGATCGCCCACGGAGGTATCCCTAGCCGATACCTTCTTCGTAACGGTGCGGCCGGAGCCGGCCGCTTATAGCCTGGCGATTGTCGACACAGTCTTCGATGCTGGTACCAGCCTGGTTCTGGAGCTGCCCGCCTTCACCACCGGCCCGTTGCCCGAGGATCTGGTCTGGAAGGCAAGCCCTGTCGCGGCGACCGCGGTAACTACGGAACTGGACTCGCTCGGCGGCAGACTCGTCCTGGCCGCCGGAGCAGACGTCGTCGATACCGTCCTGGTGGCGGTCGAAGCCGGTGCGTCGTTTCAGGAGGTGGTGCGCGACACCTTTCTGGTCGAGGCGCAGATCGGGATCGACCTGGTGCTGCAACTGCCCGATACCTCGATGGTTGCCGGCACGACACTGGGCCTGGACCTGAACGATTTCACCTCCGGCCGGGATCCGGCGGAGATGATCTGGGGTACCACCGGTACCTTGCCGAGCGGGGTCATTGCGACGCTGGACTCATCCGGGGTGCTGGCCGTCGCCGTTGCGGCCGATCTCAGCGGGACTTTGAATCTGGAAATCATCGCACGCACAGGGCGGGACGATCCGATCCACCGGACCTTACGGATTGCCGTAACCCCGCCACGGCTGGTGCTGCCGACCCTGGATCTGGTCGCTGGGACGATGGTGATTGTGGAGTTGAGCGAGTACGTGCCGGTGGTCGACCCGGCCGATCTGGTCTGGGAGCTGTCCGGGGCCATCCCGCCCGGCCTGCTCGTGGAACTGGAGGCCGAATCGGGCCGCCTCGTGCTCAACGTCGAGCCGGGGCTCAGCGACACGCTGCGGCAGCAGGTCGCCGCCCGGCACACCACGACGCTAGTGCTGAGAGATACCTTGATGATGGCCATCGCCAGCCAGCGTTTCAGCCTTTCCGACGTAGGAGGCCTGGAGATCGTCGCCGGTGCCGCGGATACGGTCCTGGTGCTGGATGATCTGGTGACCTCCGGAGACCCGGCTGCCTTGGAGTGGGCGGTCGCCGGGGAGGCAGTGATCTCCATCCAGATCGAGCCCGAAACGCGGCAGCTGCGTATCGGGGCTCCGGCGGCGTTTGTCGGCGAGGAAACGTTGCTGCTCACCGCCAGCCATCTCAGCGGCGAGGAGGTCAGCGTGGTAATGCGGGTCGGGGTGCGCGCTCCGGAGCCCGAGTTGCTGCTCGACGACGTGCCGGATGTCCTTCTCGTCGCCGGGGACACCCTGTCCCTGCCCCTGAACGGATACATAAGCATCGGCGACAGCGCCGATGTGAACTGGTCGGCGGCCGCTACCTTCGTCGGCGTCACGATCGATGCAGCGACCGGCGTGGCGTCGTTGACAACTGCCGGACCCCGGGTCTCCGGACAGGACGTCCTGCTGTTCACCGCCACCGACGGCGCTGGTAACAGCGCCGGCGACCTTGTGCGCGTCACCGTAAACGCAAGACTCATGCTCGGTGCCCCGGCGCCGCTCCGGCTCGAGAGCGGCGAGACGGCGGCGATCGACCTGGATGAGCTGGTGGCGAGCGGCCCGGCGACGCTGCTGCAGTGGGGCGTGGAGGGTGCCGAAGCCGTGGCTGCGCGTGTCGACAACGGCGATGGGCACCTGCTGATCGTCGAGGCTCCCACGGCCGGCAGCGGGGAGGAGATCCTGACCCTGACGGCGGTTAGCCCCGGCGGCCAGGTCACAACCGCGATGCTGAGTGTCGCCTTCGCGCCCGCTCTGCTCGTGTTGACACCCCTGCCGGAGATAACTCTGGTCGCAGGGGCGGACACTACCCTCGTGCTGGACGATCTGCTCGTCGAGGTGCCCGCGGTCGCGGTCACCTGGAGTGCCACGGCAGCTTCCCTAGAACTGGATCTGGCGGGATCTGCGCTCGTCATCGCTGCTCCGGCCGGCTTCACCGGCCACGGTCTGGTCAGGCTGACGGCGACGGCCGGCGGCGAGACGCTCACCGACTCCCTCGTCGTCGCGGTCATGCCCGCGCTTCCCCGGTTGCAGCTTGCGGACATGCCCGCCGTGGAACTGATCGCCGGCGGGATAGACTCGACCCTGTTCTTGGACGCCTTTCTGGAGATCGGTGATCCGGCGGTGGTGGAATGGAGCGTGGCCGCCGCGGAGCTGGTGCAGGTCGCGATCAGCGAGGACAACCGGCGCGTCCGCATCAGTGCAGGTCAGTCGGCTGGTATCGACACTCTGGTGTTCACCGCCGGCGTGGGGGACACCAGCGCCAGTGCCACCTCGGTGGTGCGTATTGCGGCGCCGCTACCCGAACTCGAGCTGGTGGAATTCGTCGCGGCCTCTATTCAGCGCGGTGTCACCGACAGCACACTGGCGTTGACCCAGTTCATCGCCGTCGGTGATGCTGACGCCATTGTCTGGGCCGTCACCGGCGGTGGGCGCGTGATCGCGACGCCGGCCGCTGACGGCAGGCTGATCCTCGACGCTCGCAATGCGCGGTCTGGAAGAGAGCTGTTTACGGTGGAGGGGAGGCACGGCGCGGTGTCGCGAACGGCGCTGCTGCGGCTCTCGATTACCGATCCTTTTTTCATCATCGCGGCGCTCCCCGAACTGGAGATCGAGGCCGGCCAGCGCCACGCCAGCCTCGACTTGGACGCCTACGTGAAGAGCGATTTCGAGCTGCAGGAGATCTTCTGGTCGGTGTTCGCCGGACCGGAGCTGTCCGCTGCCGTGGATCCGGGCACTCACGTGCTGGCTCTGACCCCGGCTGCTGACTTCACCGGCGCGGCCCAGGTCCTGTTGCGGGCGCGGACGCCGTTGCAGGACAGCCTGGACGTGGCGCTGCGACTGAACGTGCTCGGGCCACCCGCGGTGCTGGCGCTTCCGGAGCTGTTCCTGCTGGCCGGCACCGATGCGGACGTCATCGATCTGGACGATTACGCCGCGACCGCCGAGAGCCTGGTCTGGCGCGTGACCGACGCCGGCGAAGTCGCGATGGCGATCGACGGCGCCACCAATCTCCTGCGCGTGAGCATTCCGGTGTCGTTCAGCGGGGTGGAGCGCCGCCTGTTGGCTGCTCGCCGGAGCGCGGGCGCGTTGGAGCGCGAGGTGGATCTGGTATTAACTGTCAGGGCGCTCAGTCAGATGCCGGTACTGCAGCTGCCGAGCGAGGTGGTGTTCGCGGTCGGCGAGTCGGCTCGCCTTGACCTGGACGCACTCATCGCCGACACGGATACCGCGGACGATGCCATTACCTGGTCGATCAGCAGCCAGTGGCAGGAGCTCGTTCTTGAAATGGACGCGGGGCGCCAGCTGACCGTCACGGCACCGGAGGTCACGAGCCTGGACGCCGTCGTCGACCTGAGGGCAACCGACCCCGAGGGTAATATCGCTTTCGGCGACTTTCGCGTCCGCGTTGTCAATCTAGACGCGGAGCCGCCGCGGCTGCGCCTGATACCGAGTACCCACGACGTCTTCGCCGAACTCCTCAACGTGGATCTCTTCGTCGACGAACTCCTGAGTGGATTGCCCAGTATCCAGCTCGACGGCCAGCCGGTGACTGTGTCCAACAAGGGGGATCGCTACACCGCGGTGCTGGCGGTGGGGGGGGACCGCATCCTCCAGGTGGGCGCCCGGGCCAAGGACGTGGCCGGCAACAACGGCGTCGCCAACATCGCCATCGCGGTACAGCTAGTGGACGTCGAGGGGGGCACCGTCTTCAGCCCCGACGGCCTGACCTGGATGAACATCCCGGGCAGCGCGGCACCACGTCTGGGGATGCTCCATGCGGTTGGTGATCCGGCGGCGGGCGCCGCCGCCGGCAAGCGTAACTCGGTGCAGAACCCACAGGTATACCGCATGCAGATATCAGGCGGGGTGCCCGACGAGGTCGTAGAAGTGGCATTCGCCTACGATTTCAACCTTGCCACGCCGGCCGCTCCGGCCAACGTGCTGCAGCGCTGGGATGATATAGCCGATCACTGGGAGGATTTGACCACTTTCGCCAGCCCCGAAAACGGCCTGCTCTACAGCTCGGTGGGGAAGCTCGGGTTGTTCCGCATGGGCGAGGGGATTGCATCGGCGGTGCAGCAGAGCCGCGACCTGGCCACTTTTCCCAATCCATTTAACTCGATGGTGGCGATTCGCTACCTGGTGCAGGAGCCTGGGACGGTCAAGGTGCAGGTCTACGATCAGATGGGTGTGCGGATCCGGACCCTGGCGGAACGCCGCCACGACGCTGGGCCGTGGACCACGTTCTGGGATGGATTGGCTGAGGACGGCAGGCGGGTAGCCAGCGGCATCTACCTGGTCGTGGCAGAGACGACGACCAGCCGCGTTGCCGCGAAAGTGACTCTGGTGCGCTGACCGTGAAAGGATTGCCCACATACTGCCTCGGCATGCCCGGGCAGGCTGTCGCCGGTGCGGCACGGCGAACCTTCTGGATCGCCCTGCTGCTGCTGTGGGCCACCATCTGCCAGGCCCAGAGCGTGGCCCGGATCCTGCCCGAGGAGCTCGCCATGATTCCATCGCGGGACATCGCGGACGATCCGTACTGGCAGCAGCTGGTCGTCACCCTGGGTGGCTACCTGGCCGCCGGTGAGGCGGCTATTGCGGTCGACCTGCCGGAGGGACTCTTCATTCCGGCCACCAATGGGGACGGCCGTGTCAGCGACGAGGTGCGCGTGCTCTACAAAGCGGTGGCAGGCGAGTCGCCGGGCCTGTTCGTATCGCAGCAGTCGACGCCTGACAACATCGTGGTAGGCAGCGCCGTGAACGCGGCCGAGGGCGGGGAGGTCTATCTGCAGTTCCCGGTTCTGACACGGCCGACAAGCGAGAGCCTGCTGGAGCACGTCGCTCTCGGCTTCTCGGATTCGCTGCCATTCTCGTATGGCAGCATCGCCCTGGCCGGCGTCGACACCCTGGTTCCGGGACCCGGCATCCTGATCGTCGGCACCAAACAGTTCGAACTTCAGGGCTCGATGAACCTGATCGTCATGACCGAGGTGCTGGCCGCCGGGGCCGACACTGCCACCGCGGTACTGGGAACACACTTTCCGGAGCAGCCCACGCAGCTGGTGCAGAAACTGCCCGATCTCGTCTTCGACAGCGGCGGCAGCCAGGCCAGCAACCTGCTCGGATTCAGCGATGGCAACGACGGCAACGACGTGAGCTACAGCTTTTACTGGTCCACTGATGGGGGGCTGACGCGGGTAGACGCCGGCACCGCGCAGCGGGCGGTGCTGGGCAGCGGCGGGGTCTACGGCGAGAGTGAGGGGCCAGCGGCGCCGGTGCGCCTGCTGACCCGCGACCTGGCCGAGGGCACCTACTACCTCTATGTCGTATCCAACGTCACGGGCGGCACGCCCCTCGGTCGCAGCCGCGGCCTGCGGGTTGTGCACGTGCCGGTGATAGAACACCTGGGGCCGGACGCGGCCATCACACTTGACTCGGGCGGGCTGCACGATTCGACGGACGCGGCCACCGGCCGCGGCGTATCGCGGCTTCGTATCGAATTCGCCGTCATCGACCACGACGACGACGCGACGATGCACCTGTTCTACAGCGACAACCCCAACCTGGCGGCTGACAACATCGTCGTCAACGGCAACAACGAGGTAGCCTCCCTGGAGGGGGCTCTGTCCATCACCCCGACCGGCGGCGTCCCGGAGGCCGACGGTGCCGCAACCTGGCACATTCTCGCAGGCGGCCTGGTGAGTGCCGGCACGTATTACGTCTACGGGGTCGCTGAAGACGGACGCAACCAGTCCCTGAGACGCTCGGCGAGTCCAGTGCGAGTGCGGCACTCGCCGTTCCTGCGTCTGGACGCCATCGTCGACGACCTCCTCGCGGCACCGGACACGGTCTTCACGGGTGGTGTCCGTCCACAGCGCCACCTGAGCATTACCTGGGGACGGGCTGGCATCGACGGCGACGGCGACTGGGATGGAAATGCGGCGATCAGCCTCTACTACAGCACGCTGCCGGCCACGGCCAGTGCCGGGAGCGACAGTCTTCCGGTACCGGGGGGAGGCTCTCGGCTGCTGAGCGAGCTGGACTCCCTGGCGGGACGCGTCGTGCGGATCGGCGCTGGGATTGCCGAGGATCCCGCCGCCCGGGCCGACAACCAGATGATCTGGGACCTCTGGTCCCTCGAGGATGGCACCGTGCCGGCTGCCGGTCAGGTCCACTATCTCTACGGCCTGGCCGAGGACGACTCGTCCGCCTGGCTGGCTCAGGTCAACGGCGGTCGCATCAACGACATGAACAGTCAGGTAGTTTTCGCCCATCCGCCGTTCATCCGGGCGCTGCAGCCGGCCGCCGACGTTACAGTCACGGCCGGTATTGCAACTGCCGCGACCTGGGAAGACATGGATCTGGACGACGACGCCGCCATCCGTGTCCTGCTGACCTCCGACAGCCTGGGAACGGTCACCAGCTATGGTGCGCTGAGCGGTACGGCCGCCTTCGTGGTGAACTCGGCCGATGGCCGGGCGGCGCCGGAGGTGGATCCAGACTTCGACTTGAGCGAGGACGCCGACGTCGACACCTACGACATCGGTTTCGGCCACCTGCAGCGCTCTCTCATCCAGGACCAGGCGCCGGCCGACGGGGAGTATTACGTCTACCTCGCGATCACAGAGGGAGAGCGCTTCGACGACGGCGCCCTAGCCTGGCAGGCCCCCGGCAAGATCATCCTCACGGCAGGTGAAGTAGGTGACGCAGGCTCTTTCCGGGTGTTCCCCGAGGTGTTCAGCATCGGCGTCGGTGGACTGACCCAGTTGTTCGAATTGCGCGTCGATGCTGGCGGAGAAGAGGTGGACTTGTTGCAGGTAAGCCTGGAGCTGGACGGGGAGGCACTCGCCGTCGTGGACCAGGATCCGGACGCGGACGGGATCCAGCCCTTCGCCGTGGCCCCTGGCTTCGCGGCCAACCAGCTGTTCGTCAACGAGGTGCAGGTGGTCGGCGACGACCTCGAACTCCATCTGGACTATTTCGATCCGAGTCGGATATCCGGACTCGACGGAGACGCCGCTCTGGCCACGTTCGAGGTGCGCACGCTCGCTGCGCCGGGACCGACCGAGTTCGAACTGCTGGGCGACCCGGCCGAGGGGCGGTTCAGCCACCTGCAATACCGAGGTGCTGTGGTGGTGACCCCGACCGCTGGCACCGTCGCCACGGGGGCCCTTGTCACCGGCCGGACGCTCAGTGGGCGCGTGCTGCTGGAGGGGCGGACTGACATGAGCGCCGCGGTTGATTTCTCGCTGCGCGAGTGGTCTAGCTACGCCCCGGTCGTCGACAGCGCTTTCGCCGTCGACAACGATGTCGACCCGGAACGGTCCGGCGTCCAGGTGCTCCTAGACAGTGACGGCTCCTTCAGCTTGGTGAACGCGCCGGCGGGGCAGTTGGACCTGTTCGTCCACCTCGACGGTTATCTGGACGCCTGGGTGCCTGGCCTAGTAGTGACCGCAACGGCCGACCTGGTCGACCTGCTGCCCTCAAGCTCAGGCGCGCCCGGCGACAGCCTCATGCTGGCCGGCGACGTAGCCGGCTACACCGATGTCGATGGGCAGACCCAGCCCGACAACGAGGTGACCCTGGCCGACTGGGACTATCTCGCCTCCATGTTCGGCCGGACGATAGCCAGCGATCATGACAGCGTCCGGGCCGACATCAACGGCGATGGGGAGGTCAGCCTCCCGGACCTGGCCCTGCTCACGGCCAATTTCCGCAGCCACGGACCGCGGCCGGTCTACAAGCCAGCCCAGGGGCTTCCGATGCAGGAAGAGGCGCCGGTCCTGCGCGGGGCTGGACCGGTGGTCGAGGCACTCGCGGTCGGCGACGTGGTCGAGCTTCAGGTGCAAGGCAGCGGGTTGGAAGGGGTGCGGGCGATCGATCTGGCGGTGGACTTCGATCCTGGAGATTGGACCTGTGACAGAACCGAGTATCCGGTTAAACGCACAGGAACGGTGCTTACGGCCGATAAGATAGAAAGGGGATCATGCCGCTCGGCCCTGAGCCGGGTGGGGCGGGCCGAAGGGTTCGGCGCCTCCGGGCCCCTTGTGACGTGGCGCTTGCGCGCCCGTGACGAGCATCCCGAGCCGCCGCGCCTCCGGTCGGTTCTGCTGCTGGACCACCGTCATGGGGAAGTTTCGGCCGCGGTTTCCGGCCGTTTCTTCGGAATGGCGGCTCCGGCACGCCCCGGCACGCACGCTCTGGGGCAGAACTATCCGAACCCGTTCAACCCGGAAACCGCGATTCCGTTTGTCGTGGGTGCCGGTGACGGGAGCGATGGCGGTCCGACGCCTGTGCGGCTGGAGATTTTCGACGCCCTGGGTCGGTCAGTGGTGGTCCTGCGCGACCAGGGACTGGCACCCGGGCATTTCACCGCGCGCTGGAACGGGCTGGACGCCGCCGGACGTCCGGCGGCCAGCGGGATCTACGCCTACCGACTGCGGGTAGGATCGGCCGTCCGGGTCAAGCGGATGTTGTTGGTCAGGTGACGATGATGGTGCGATTGCTACAGCTAGTGAGCGCGTTCAGTCTCGCCGCGGTTACCGCCGTGAGCGCGGCAACGGTGGAGTTGCGCCAGCAGGGGGCTGCGGCAGCCGAGCCGATCAGTGTCGAACTGGGTTCCGTTCTGGACTTGGAGGTAGTTGTCGATTCCGAGGGTGAGGATATCACCGGATACGTGTTCTACATCGCCTTTGAGGCCGGCGACTTCCTCCCGCTGCTGCGCACCGGGGACAAAGGCCGGCAGGAGCCATTCCTGGCCCGCGACTTCCTTGAGGGCATCTCGCTGATCAACGAGGTGGAGAGCGTCGGGGGCGAGGTCTTCCTGACCTTCGGGCTGGCGGGGTGGCCTGGTGGCGGGGATCAGCGCCAGAGCGTCAACGGGCTGGGAGTAGCTGCCACCTTTTCCCTGGAAGTCCTGCGCCGGCCGGTCGGCGACGTGGTGACCGTCAGGATCGAGGAGCGCGGTCACGACCGCGTTTCCACGTACTTAACGGCGGCGGAGCCGGGGACCGAGAAGCGGTTCGCTCCGCCGCTGGGCGAGGCGCAGGTGCGCGTCACCGGCTTCCGCATCCTGCCGCTCCCTGACCTGGTCCTGATCGAGGGCGAGGCGACCGCGGTCCTACAGCTGAACGACTTCGTCAAGCAGGACGGCGCCGACGTCATATGGAGTCACTCGTTGCTGAGCGAGATACCGACGGAGATCGATCCCGAAACCGGGCTGGTGACCATGACGCCCCAGTCGGGGTTCACCACCGCGACCGGGGGCAACACGCGCATGACCTTCACTGCTCTGGAGGTTCGTGAGGGCCTGACGGCGGCCGATACGGTCAGCATAACGGTGATCTCGCCGCCGCGCATCTCCGATTTTCCCCCGCAGATTCTGTTCAACGAGGACAGCTTCAACGCCAACCTCGATCTGGACGCCTTCGTCAAAGATCTGGACGACCCGGACCACCAGCTTACCTGGTCCCAGCTGGGTGTATCCAAGAACGTGCAGACGAACGTAGCGCAGGGCGGCGTGATCACGTTTACGGCCGCGGCGGACTGGTTCGGCCAGGAGATGGTGGAGTTAGAGGTGGTCGATCGCACTAGCCTCGCTGATACCGTGGCCACGACCGTGGTGGTGGCGCCGGTCAACGATCCGCCTACTGCGGTGCGTCCCGCGGCGGTCTACCCGGTCAAGGGTGGCGATCCGGTGGTGGTCCCATTGAGTGCGCTGCTCTCCGACATAGACGACGAGATCGCCGACCTGGGTCTCGAGCTGAGCGATCCGTTCGGGATCAGCACCAGGATCCAGGACGACGATCTGCTGATCACCGGCCTTCAGGTCGGCCGCAGTGTGATCGACTTCACGGTCCGTGATATGGCCGGCGCCACGGCGAGCAGCCGGATGGTGGCCGTCGTGCTGGCCGAGAACGGAATGATCGTGCCTGCAGTGGATGCCATTCCGCCGGTGCGCCTGCTCGGCGGCCAGTCTGGTCGGGTGGAGCTCGGGGACTACGTCGACGACGACACCCCCGACCAACTCACCTGGACCGCAACGGCCGACAGCGGTCTGGACGTGGCACTCGAGGGCAGCCTGCTCAGCGTCAGCGGCGCCGGTGTCTTCATCGGCAGCAGCAGCGTGGCATTGCAGGTAGTTGACCCGGATGGCAACGAGGCCGGCGGTAGCGTCGAGGTCCAGATCCTGGGACCGGAGGACGACAGGGCCCCAGTGATCTCACCTCCCCCAATGATCGGCCTGGCCGCCGATTTGCCGGTGGACCTGGCGCTGGACGACCTGGTTGATGATCCCGACCACAGCGACAGCGAAATTCAGTGGACCTTCGAGGCGCCCGCGGGGATTACCGTCGAGCCCAACGAGGAGAACCGCAGGCTCCGCCTGGTGGGGAGCGCCGGTAGCAGCAGCCCGTCGATGCTTCGCCTGATCGCCGAGGACCCGGTGGGGCTCCGCGACACGGTCGACGTCGAACTGTTGGTGGGCAGTCCCAATCAGGGGCCCGAGCTGCGGCCGTTCCTCAACCAGACCCTGGAGAGCGCAGAGGATGTGGTACAGCTGGACCTGGACGACTTTGCCTTTGATGCCGACGATGCGGAAGCGGAGCTGGCCTGGACGGTGCAGCCGCTCGCTGGCGTGGTGGTCGAGCTCGATCCGGTCAGTCACGTGCTCACCGTGCGCCGGGTCGAGTCGGAAGGGGAGCCGGCCACCGAGACGCAGCTGGCGCTGTTCGTCAGCGACACCGACGGCAACGTCGAGAGCGGCCTGATGCGCATCCTGCTGCCGCCCATTTTCGAGCTGGCGGCGATACCGGATGTGGAATTCTTCGTCGGCGAATCTGACACCAGCCTGGTGCTTGATGACCACGTCATCGGCCTGGCATCCTCGCTGACCTGGGAGGCTTTGCCGAGCCAGGGCTTCGACGTTGTGATCGATACCGTCGACACCTCGACCCACCGGGTGCGCATGGCCCCGGTGGCTTCCACCTTCCAGGGCACCGAAACGCTGCGCTTCACCGCTACTGACAGCACCGGCCGCAGTCGCACTGCTTTCGTGTTGGTGCGAGTGAAGGGGCGTGGGCTCACGCCTCAGGTGAGTGCCCTGCCTCGAATAGAGCTACTGGAAGGCGAGAGCAACAGCGATCTGGATCTGGACGATTTCGTGATCGACGACGATCCGGCGGCCGATCACGTCTGGAGCTTCAGCGGCCAACGGACGGTCGCCGTCTCAGTTGATGCCGAGTCGCACGTGCTCACCCTCGACGCCGCCAAAATCGAGCCCGGTCTCGAGGAGATCCAGTTCCTCGTACGCGACCCGGCGGGCAATGTCGGTCTGGCGGTGCTGGAGGTGCTGCTGCTGCGTGGTGGTGCGGCACCGTTTATCAGCCCGTTGCCGCAGCTGGTGATGGAGGCAGGCAGCGCCGAAGAGCAGCTTGGTCTCGATGTCTTCGTGCGGGATGAGGACACGCCCGACGCCGACATCGTGTGGCAAGTCGAGGCGCCGGTCGGCGTCGGCGCTTGGATCGAAGAGCGCCGCCTGTTCATCACCGTGCCGGCGGGGGCCACCGGGACGAGGAACATCCTGCTGCGGGCCCGCGATCCGCAGGGCAACGTGGCGGAAGGAACGATCCAGATTGCGATCCGGGAAGACACGCTCCCTCCAGGAGTGGAGTTGGCTGTGCGGCGCCACTCCGTCTTCGAGGAGCTCCTGGAACTGGTGCTTGTCGCCGAAGAAGAGCTGGGAGCGCCGCCGGTCCTGGTGGCCGACGGTGACACGCTGCAGGTAGTCGATCGCGGCGGCAACCGTTACCAGGCGACCTATCAGTTCCCGCTCCAGGAGGGCGAGCACTTCATCGACGTGACCGCCGCCGCCGTCGATGACGTGGGGAACGAGACGACCGTCGAGAAGACGATCACCCTCAGTTGGGTGCGGGAGCGGGGAGGCAGCGTCAGCAGCGAAGATCTGCAGATGCGACTCAACGTGCCTTCAGGCGGCGATGGCTTCGGACAGCGCGCCTTGCTGCAGCGGGTCGACGAGGAGCAGGTTCCGCCGGGGAACGAGGGAGAAGCGGCTTACCTGGTCGATCTCGTCGGCACCGACAAGCTGGAGGAGCCGGCGACCATCATCTTTTTCGTCGACCGGCCTGTCGAACCAGACTTGGGCATTCTGCGGTGGGACGAGCAGCACCAGGTGTGGGAGGAGCTGCCCACGCGGGTGGACGAGGACAGCGGCTGGCTCTCCTCGCCCGTGCGCGACCTGGGCATCTTCCGTGTCGGCACCGTGAGTCCGGACCGGCGCCTGGGCAGACACAAGCTGAGCAACTATCCCAACCCGTTTTCTCCCGCCACCACCGGCGTGACCCAGATCGTCTACGAGCTCACGTCGCCGGGACCGATCCAGCTGGCCCTGTACAATTCCGTGGGACAGCGGGTGCGGGTGTTGGTCGACGAATTTCGCGATGTCGGTGTCTGGAGCGCCCTGTGGGACGGGATCGATGCCAATGGTCGTCGACTCGCGAGCGGCATCTACGTCTACGAGCTGAGCGCGGGGGGCACGCGCCACCGTGGCACCCTGATGCTCCTAAGGTAAAGAATTGGAACCCGAGATGGTGGACAAGATTGGTCTTCGGATGAGTGGGCGTTGGCCGGCGATCGCCTGCCTGGTGGCGCTTCTGGCGCTGAGTGTCCGGGATGCCGAGGCTGGACGCAATCGCTGGACCGCGAGCGGTCCAGCCAGCGTCGTCAACGTGCTCGTGCCCCACCCACAGGAGGAGGGCGTCCTCTACGCCGGCGGCGAGGAAGGGTTTTACCAAACCGCCGATGGCGGTCTGACCTGGGTCGGTACCGGAGAAGCAGTGCGCGGGCGCAACGTACTCAGCCTGGCAGTCGATCCGGAAGACGGTCAGCGCATCTACGCCGGACTCAACGTCGGTCTCTTCCTCAGCGCCGACGGCGGCAGCACCTGGAACGCCGTCCAGGGGCCGGGCTCCGGCGTCCTTTCGGTGGCCGTCTCTCCCGTGGCCGGCGACCGGGTCTACGCTGGCACCTTCGGGCGTGGGATATTCGTCAGCGACGACCGCGGCGAAAGCTGGTCCCCCGGCGGGGTCGAGATCGCCGCCGAGATGGTGTTCGCGATCGCTGCTGCGGCGGTCGATCTGCAGACGGTCTACGCCGGGACGGCGGACGGGTTTTTCACCAGCACCGACGGTGGCGCCAGCTGGGAGGCGCTCGGCGTCGAGCTGGCCGGCCAGAGCGTGCGCTCGATTCACGTCTCGGCGGTCGATCCCAACCTGATCCTGGTGGGCGTCTTCGGCGGTGGTGTCTACCGCAGTCGCGACGGGGGCGAGAGCTGGGATAACCTCAACAGCGGTCTTGGCGACCTCGGGGTGCGCAGCCTGGCTGTGGAGATCGGCTCGGGGCGCCAGGCCGGCGACGAGGGGCAGCTCACCGGCGAGCCGCAGGTGATGTACGTGGCGACCTCGACGGGGGGCTTCTACCGCACCGTAGATGGCGGCGCCAACTGGCTGCCGGTCAACTCCGGTCTCCCTGGTCTGGCGGCACGGGCGGTCCTGTTCGACCCGGGCGAACCCAACCGGGTGCTTGGCGCGGGTATGGCAGCCGGCGTCTGGGAGATCGACTTCGATCCCGAGCCGCAGATCGAGATGTCCGCCGCATCGGTCGATTTCGGCGAGGTGGACGTGGGCGTGCTCAGCATCCGCGAGGTGACCTTGAGCAACACGGGCACCGCAGACCTCATCGTTTTGGAACTGGAGCTTGCGCAGACCGGGCTGTCAGTGGGGCTGACACCGCCCTTCGCCATTCCGCCCGATCAGGCGCGCGCCGTCGAGGTCCGCTTCCTGCCGCAGCGGGAGGGGGAGCTGGCGGGAACGCTGGTCGTGCGCAGCAACGACCCGGACGAGCCCGAGGTGGAGGTGGCGATAAACGGCTCGGGCATCCAGCCCAGACTGGTGGCAGAGCTAACCCAAGTCCGCTTCGCCGACATCCGTGTCGGCGAATTCGCCGACACGACCATCGTGGTGACCAACGCCGGCACCGCTGACATCTTCATTCGCAACGCCTTCTTCGACAACGCCACCTTCCGGCTGCTCGCCTTCGAGCCGCGGTCGCTGCGGCGCGGGGAGCGCATGGCGTTCCCGGTCCGCTTCACGCCGGAAGGGCTCCTGGGCCAAGCTGGCCGGCTCGTGCTGCTCACCGACGCGCTGACTCAGCCGCGCTTCGAGATCAAGGTCGACGGCGAGGGCGTGGCACCCCTGATCCGCTTGTCAGCGCCCACCGTCGACTTCGGCACCATCGACGTCAAGGGAACGCGCGCCGCGGCGGTGGAGATTTCCAATAGGGGAAATGCCGACCTGGTGGTCGAGCGCGTCGAGCTGCTCAGCGCCACCTTCACCGTGCAGAACCCGGAGCAGGCGGTCGTCGAGCCCGGTGGGACCCTGGTGCTGGACCTAATCTTCGCACCGCTGGTCAGTGGTGTGGTGACCGATACAGCGCGGGTGTTCTCGAACGCCCTGCCTCCCTTCGAGGTGGTCGAGCTGCCAATGCATGGGGTCGGCGGCGCCCTGGCGCTGACCGCCAATGCGCCGGTGGAGGTGAATCCCGGCTCTTCCTATATGCTCGTGGCGGATCTGGATCGGGACGGCGCCCGTGATCTGGCTGTACTCGACAGCCTCCGCGGCGTCGTGCAGGTGCTCCTCAACGACGGGCAGGGCCTGATCCCCGAGACCAACGCAGCCGAATACCCCGGGTTGCTGTCCGCGTTCGAGCCCTGGGCCGAGCCGGTGGCGATCGCTGCGGCGACCATCTTCGACATCGGCCCCGACCTGATCGTGGGCGATCGGATCGCCCAGTCGGTGTCGATCATCCGCAACAACGGATTGGGCGGCTTCAACGACCGGCGTGAGGACATCTTCATAGGTCACGAAATCGCTGATCTGCTGGCCGCCGACCTGGACGCCGACGGCGACGTGGATATCGCCGTCGCCAGTGCTGAGGCGCCCGTCCTGATACTGCTGTTCAACAATGGACTGGGCACGTTCAATGCTCGTACGACCGAGCTGGTCGCCGGCCTCCCGACCGCAATACAGGCAGCCAATCTCAACTCGGACGGGCGCGTCGACCTGGCAGTCACCACTGCCGACCGGGACGGCGTCTCCATCCTTCTGGGCAATGGCCAGGGGGGATTTTTGCGGCGGTCCGACTTTAACGCCGGGCTGTGGCCGGTCGACGTGGCCATCGTCGACTACGACGCGGACGGCGACAACGACGTCGTCACCGCCAACCGCGGCTCCCTCGACTTCTCGGTCCTGACCAACGACGGCTTCGGCGACTTTCCTAGCGAGCCGATGCAGATCTCCACCGGGATGCAGCCGGATGGGCGCCTGCCGCCGCTGGCACTGGCCCTGTCCGACCTCAGCTCGGATCAGTTCAGCGACCTGGTCGCGGTGGGGCCTGAGTCGCCGCACATCGTTTTCCTGGAGAACGAAGCGGGTGCCACGTTCGCACCAAAGGACCTGCTGACCTCGACTACGCCGGCGCGGGATATTGAGATCGTCGACATGGACGGGGACGGGGTCAACGACCTGGTGGTCTTCAGCGGCGTGGCCGACCAGGTGCAGATCTTTATCAACGAGAATACCCGGCTGCAGGATCCGCCGCGGGCGCCGACCGCCGTGGTCGCCCGCGACGTGCCGCGTGACCTGGGAGGCCAGATAGAGATCACCTGGGAGGCGCCGGATCTGGACGAGCAGATAGGCCGCACGACGACCTACACCATCTATCGCGCCACCAGCGCCGAAGGGGAGTTCGCCGATATCGGCGAGGCTCTGGCCGGCTTCCGCAGCTTTGTCGACAGCCGGGCGCCGATGGATCAAATCTTCTTGTACAGGATCGTCGCCGGCAACGCGTCGGCGCGCTCGAATTTCTCGGAGGCGGCCGCGGCCATATCGCGCCCGGCGCCCTTCTTCGAGCTCGAGCTGGTCAACGAGCCGCGGTTCAGCGTCGGTGACACCCTCAGGGTCAAGACCTATGTGACGCCGGCCGACCACAACGTCAGCGCCCTCTCTCTCTACATAACGTTCGACGACTCGGTACTTACCCTCATCGGAGACGGTGAAGGGCTGGAGGATGGAAGTTCAACGCCCTTCCGCCTGGATCCGACGTTGCGCACCGACGGCTTGGCCTGGCTAC
Organism: uncultured Gemmatimonadaceae bacterium; assembly: GCA_964456165.1. Lineage (GTDB taxonomy): Bacteria > Latescibacterota > UBA2968 > UBA8231 > UBA8231 > CAYWBJ01. Next base: position 26,369 of record CAYWBJ010000009.1, read on the forward strand.
CGGCCGACCGGGCAGTGGTCGAGAACGGTCTACACACGGGCAGCACCAATCGCATCGACCTCTCTCTCGTTGGTCTCGTCCTGCCGCCTGGTACAGAGCCGGTGCCGCTTGGTGAGATCTGGTTCCAGACCAGCACTCATGCCGTCACGGAGATCACTATCGACGACGAGGTGCAGCGCAATCGCTCCAGTGGTGTGGTAGACGGTGAGACCGGCGACTGGATTCCCCCGTACATCGCGCCGCGTTCCACGCAGGTGACGATCAAGGACTTTCCCGTCTCTGGCCAGGTGGAGCTGGAGGGGAGAGCGGGCAACCCGGGGGCTCCGATGGACCTGTTCTTCCTCGATGACCAAGGCCGTCCGTTGGGCTCTCCGCTCAACGACGAGGACCGGGTACGGCCCGGTATCCAGGTCACCCTCGACGCCGGTGGCGGCTTCCGGCTGTCCCAGGTCCCGGCGGGGACCTACCGGATCTTCGGCAAGTCTCCGAGCTACCTGCGTGGGCGGGTGGTGCTGGAAGGGGAGGGGGTTGGTGGGGTGGCCGTCGGTATGGCGGAAAAGGAGGGGAGTGCGGGCCTTTTGCGGCCACATCTGCAGTTTGAGTGGGTCGACTCCGACTCGATGGTCGTTCCCATTTTGCCCGCCGGCGACGGCAACGACGACAACCGGGTCAACCTGGCCGATTTCGGCCTGCTGGTGCGCCACTTCGGGGTCGGTGCGGATAGCACGGAAGCGTGGGAGAGGGCTTCGGCCCTGGACTTTGACGCCAACGGCCTGATCGGACCGATGGATTTTCTCCTGCTCGCCTCTAACTTCGGAGAGGTCGGGCTGGAGCTGACTGCGTCGGCTGCCGCCAGGCCGGCGCCCGCCGTCGGCTGGATCCTGGCGCAGACCGGGGCCGACGGAGTCGGCGAAATCCATGTGGGCAGTGCAGGGGCGATCACCGGGTTTGCGCTGGAGGTCACCGGCGGGACGACATTGGACGAGACCCTGGTCGGCACGATCTGGGAGGGCGAGACCGCTCTGGTGCGGCAGTGGGAAAAGGGCGGCCGGCGCTGGCTTGCCGGCGTTCTGGCCGACCCTGGTCGCCGGGTCGATGGCGACGGGATCCTGGCACGGCTGCCGCGGCACGGCAGCGTGGAGATCCACCAGGTGGAGCTGCTGCGCGACACGCAGGTCGTCCATCCGGCCATCCGCCCGGAAGGTGTGCGGCCGCAGCGCTCGGTACTGGCGCAGAACTTTCCCAACCCGTTCAACCCGTCGACCACGATTCCCTTTACCGTCGGGGCGCTCGCCGCGCCGCAGACCGGCGTTGCAAAGAGCCAGCCCGTCGAGCTCGAGATCTACAACCCGCTCGGACAGAAGCTGCGGACGCTGGTAGCCGACCTGCTTGCGGTCGGCCGGCACGAAGTCGAATGGGATGGTCGGGATGACGGAGGCATTGAGGTGGCATCGGGACTCTACATTTATCGACTGCGGATCGGCGCGTTCGTCCAGACCCGCCGTCTGCTGCTGGTGCGCTAGCGCCGCAACACGGCCGTTCGCTGCCGGTAACGTTCGGCCGCGAGTCGGCCGCCGGGATCGCCGGCTTCCGTGACCTTCCGGCTCAGGCGCTGAAGCCGCTCGTCTGTGGCCGGGTGCGAGGCCATCAGGGCATCCAGATTGCCGCTGGGCTTGGCTGCGAACTCCCCGATCTTCTCGAAGAAGTCAGCAGTCTCTCCGGATCGTAACCGGCACCGAGCAAGTAGCGGAAACCGTGGTCGTCCGCCTTGCGCTCGTCGTCGCGACTGAATTGGGCCGAAGCTCCCGCGCCGAGCTGCATTTCGGTAGCGGCGGCACCACGGTAGCGCCCAGCTGCTGTCGCACGGCGGCGCATCCGGTCAGGCCGGAATTGGCGACGAGCACCGTCAGCCAGAGGCGCCGCCTGACGCGGCATTCAGCTCTGGCGCTTGCCGGCATCGAAATCGATCACGCGCTTGAGTGGGGAGAGGTTGATCTCGTCGTACACGGTGCCAGGGCGGGCGTGTAACACCATCGCCACGGCCGCCGCCACGTCTTCGGGTAGCACCAGGTTGGTGGGGTCGGGGCCCGGGCGGAACTCCAGGTCGTCGAAGAAGGCGGTGTCCACCATGCCCGGATTGACGATGCCGACGCGCACGCCGCTGCGGGA
>CAYWBJ010000010.1:0-15605 GCA_964456165.1 uncultured Gemmatimonadaceae bacterium
TGCCGTCATCCTCCCACTCATCGAGGCGGATCCCCACTGCGAAGGCTTCATCGACCCCGTCCTTCATGAGCCGCTCGGCCTGCTGCAGGTTGCGGTAGTAGTGGGCGACTCCTCCGGGCAGCGTCACCACCGACAGATGCCGGTCCCATTCCGCCGCCGGCGCCGACCGGTAGCGCGCCACCGCGTCCTCGTTCAACTCGACGCCCAGCCCGGGCCCTTCCGGCACCTGCATCAGGCCGCGCTGGATTGGGTGTGGACTGGCGATCAGGTCGTCTTCGAGGGTGTGGCTGGCGGTGACACCGGGCAGCGTGGCGGTGTGCATGACCGCGCCCAGCTGCAGCGCGAAGGCGGTGGTGATCCCGGTGCCGACGTACTGCAACAGGATTGGTGTATTGGCGGCGGTGAAGGCCCAGGAGGCGGCCAGTGCGTTGCGCACGTTCTCGTGGCTGCAGAGGGCGCCGTCGAAATCGCCGGCGCGCAGTCCGAGCCAAGGGCCGGACGGCTGGCGCGAGGCGCCGTCGAAGATCGTGCCGACCCCATGGAGGTAGAAGGGAATGCGGATTTCGTTGTGCAGCCGGCGCCAGCCTTCGACATCGTAGGCGAAGATCGGCTCTTCGATCCCCTTGACGATGGGAATGTTCTCCAGTGCGCGGAGGATCGGCAGGGCACGCTCAACGTTGACCAGCGAGCCGTTGAAGTCGAACTCGACGCGGAAGTCGGGTGGAGCGACCTCCTGCATCGCCTCGGCCTGCTCGACGACGTCGTAGAAGGCGCGGGCTTTGCACTTCAGGCCCCGGTAGCCCCGCTCCGCCGCTGTTTCCACTTCGGCGGCCGAGTCCTCGGGCGACATGCAGGGCATCCACCAGCCCATGTTCACCCAGTGTCGCCGCTGCTGCCCCATCAGCTTCCAGGCCGGCTCGCCGAGCTGTTTGCCCACCAGGTCGTAGCAAGCCATGTCGAGGTTGAAGCCGCTGGTCGACATTAGGTGGTCGACCGGGCTGGTTCCAACGTAACGATCCACGACCTCCGGCGAGAATGGCGCTCCGACATTCTCGCCCAGGCCGACCAGGCCGTTGTCGGCGTGGAACTTGTAGATCGTGTGCTCCTCGGACATGCCGAAGTGGTGGAACTGCTTGCGGATGCGCTCCTCGTAGGGGATGCGCAGCGGGATGACTTCGATCTCGGTGATCTTCATGGCGCGATTCTCCTGGGACAGTCGGCGCGGTCCTGCGGCGACTCCGCCCTCATTATAAGCTGTGCCTTGGGTGTCCCGCAATCGGGTGACGTGTAGGGCCATTCTGCTTGACGTCCATTCCGTTACCTTGCAGTTTCACCGCTTTGCTCTGGGAGCCCAGAGCACACGGAGGCGCCGGTTGGGAGATATCTACGAACGTTCAGTCATCATCCACGAACAGCTCCGCGGCAAGATAGGCATCGTCAGCAAGGTGCCGATCGAGGGCCAGGACGACCTGTCGATTGCCTATACGCCTGGCGTCGCCCGCCCCTGCGAGGTAATCGCGGCCGATCCAGAGCGGGCGCGGGACCTGACGATCAAACACAACACCGTCGCCGTGGTCTCGGATGGCTCGGCGGTGCTCGGCCTCGGCAACATCGGGGCGCTGGCAGCGATCCCGGTGATGGAGGGCAAGGCCCTCCTGTTCAAGGAATTCGCCAACATCGACGCCTGGCCGATCTGTCTCGACACTCAGGACACGCAGCAGGTGATAGAGACGGTGCGCCGGATCGCCCCGGTTTTCGGTGGTATCAATCTTGAGGACTTCGCCGCGCCCCACTGTTTCGAGATCGAGAACGCCCTGCAGGATCTGGGCATTCCGGTGTTCCACGACGACCAGCACGGCACCGCGATCGTGCTGCTGGCGGCGCTGCTGAACGCGGGTCGGGTACTGGATCGCGAGCTCAGCGACATGCGAGTGGTCGTCAGCGGCGCCGGTGCCGCCGGCACGGCGATTGCGCGCATGCTGCGCTGCGTCAACCTGGACCCGACTGTCTGCGTTCCGGTCAGGGACATCATTGTCTGCGACTCAAAGGGTATCATCAACCGTGAGCGGGACAATCTCTCACTGGAAAAGCAGGAGCTGTTGGGTTACACCAACCGCGATGGCCGAAGCGGCTCGCTGCAGGACGCCCTTAGTGGGGCCGATGTCTTCATCGGGGTCAGCAAGGGTAACACGGTCTCGGTGGACGACGTGCGATCGATGGCCGGAGGTCCGGTCATCCTGGCGATGGCCAACCCGATTCCGGAGATCATGCCCGAGGATGCCCGCAGCGGGGGGGCGGCGATCGTCGGGACCGGGCGCAGCGACTTTCCCAACCAGGTGAACAACGTCCTCGCCTTTCCCGGCATCTTTCGCGGTGCTCTGGACGCCGGGGCCGGTCAGATCGACGGGGCGATGAAGCTCGCGGCCGCCCATGCGCTGGCTGCAGCTGTCGACACCCCGACGCCGGACCAGATCCTGCCGACGCCACTGGATCGCACCGTCGCTCCCAAGGTGGCGGCGGCCGTGGCACGGGCCGTGGGAGAGCACTGACAAATGCCGACGCCGGGCGGCGATGTCCCGACGAAGGAGTAGATCAATGGCTGGTTTCATCACCCGCCCGGTAGTCATGGGACGCCGCGGCGTCGTCACCTCGGGACACTACCTGGCCACCGCAGCAGGCTTCCGCATCATGGAGCAGGGCGGCAACGCCATCGACGCGGCCGCTGCCATGTGCTTCTGCCTGAACCTGCTGGAGCCGCAGAGCAACGGCATCGGCGGCGAGGTGCCGACGCTTATCTACTCGGCGAGCGAGGGGAAGACCTACGAGATCAGCGGCATGGGCTGGTCGGCCGCAGCCTTCACGGTCGACTGGTGCCGCGAGAACGGCATCGATCTGGTGCCGGGCGACGGCTACCTGCCGGCCTGCGTTCCGGCCACGGTCGGCACCTGGGCAGCGGCGCTGATCCGCTTCGGCACGATGACGTTCGCGCAGGTTCTGCAGCCGGCGATCGAACTGGCCGAGGAGGGGTTCGCCATGTACGGCGGTTTGGCCACGAGCCTCGCCGCCAATCAGAAGAAGTACACCGAGCTTTATCCTAGCACTGGGGAGGTGTACCTGCCAAACGGTCGGCCGCCGGTGGAGGGTGACCTGTTCCGCAACCCTGACTGGGGCACGATGCTGCGGATGATCTGCCGCGGCGAAGAGGCGGCCTCGGGCGGCAGGGAGGAGGGGATCCGCGCCGGCCGCGACGTGTTCTACAAGGGCGAGATTGCGGATCGCATCGTCGAGTTCATGCGCGATAATCCGGTGCTCGACGCTAGCGGCTCCGAGCACGCCGGTCTGCTGACCCTGGAGGACATGGCCGGTTGGGAGGCCCGCATCGAGGCGCCGGCGAGCTATAACTACCGCGGGCTGGAGGTGCACAAGTGCTCCTCCTGGACCCAGGGGCCAGTCTTCCTGCAGCAGCTGGCCCTGCTCGAGTGTTACAACCTGGTCGCGATGGGACACAACTCGGCCGACTACCTGCACACCTTGATCGAGGTGGCCAAGCTGGCGTTCGCCGACCGCGAAGCCTACTACGGCGACCCGTTGTTCGACGAGGTGCCGTTCGCCGACCTGCTTTCCCGGGATTACTCCCGCGAACGCATGCAGCTAATCGACCAGACCGCTTCCCGGGACCTGCGTCCGGGACAGGCCGGCGGCGGCGTACCTGACTGCATCCTGGATGATGTGGCTGCCGACAACCGGCGAGCCCTGGACGTCGCGGCTCGGGCGGTGAAGGACCTGGGCCAGGGGCACGCCCATATCGGCGACACTACCCATCTCGACGCCGTCGATGCCCAGGGTAACATGGTGGCTGCCACGCCCAGCGGTGGCTGGCTGGGGACTTCACCTGTGATCCGCGGCCTCGGTTTCCCCATGGGGACGAGGGGACAGATGTTCTACCTCAACCCGGAGCGTCCCAACGCCCTGCAGCCGCACAAGCGGCCGCGGGCGACGCTGACGCCGACCTTGGTCACTCGCGGTGGCGAGCCATACATGGTGTTCGGCACGCCCGGTGGTGACAGCCAGGACCAATGGACGCTGCAGTTCTTCCTCAACGTGGTCGACTTTGGCATGAACCTGCAGGAGGCGCTCGACGCGCCGACGGTGCATTCCGAGCACTTCCCCTCCTCGTTCTATCCGCGGCGCGGTTTTCCGGCGCAGGTGGCCGCCGAGGAGCGCCTGCCCGCCGAAGTGCTCTCCGAGCTTGAGCGCCGGGGGCACCAGATCGTAAAGAAGGAGGGGTGGTCCCACGGCAAGGTGCTGGGTATCCGGCGTGACAGCGACCGCGGGCTGATCCACGGCGCCGCAGCGGCCAAGAACAACATCGGCTATGCCCTCGGTTGGTAGGGCCGGTGGCTGCTTGACATTAGTCCAGGGCGCCGGTACTTTCGTGGCAAATTGTTTGCCGGAAGATCGTAGAGGTGTCGATGGCGGTTCCCGCCCTGCCGTCGCGCCCGTTTTCGGGCTGCGGTCGTTCCCGCTCGCCGGGCCACCCGGCTTGAGCCGAGTCCACGTCGCCGGGACGGCGTCAGCTTTCTATACCGTTTCCGTTCCGCGTAGGCTGATGGCGGCAATGGATTGAGGCACAACGCAAGAGTGCTGTAAGACCACCTGGAATGATCGCCCGCTGTCGTTGCTTCGACAGTGGGTTTTTTTTGGAGAGTTGCCATGAAGATTCTGCTGCAGGACGGAGAGGCCATCGAACACGATGGCGGCGGTTACCTCAAGGATATCCTAGTCCAGAAGGACAAGGGGCTGCTGAAGACCTATATCGGTGCGCGCCACGACGGCGAGCGGGTCGACTTCCATACCCGAATGCCGGCCACCGCCGAGGTCGAGCTCATCCCGTGGGATTCGGACGAGGCGGCATGGATCTATCGGCACAGCATATCCCACGTACTGGCGCAGGCAGTGCGCCGCCTGTTCCCGGATGTAAAGCTGGCGATCGGTCCGGCGATCGAAGACGGCTTCTACTACGACTTCGACGTCGAGACCCCCTTCGCCGAGGAGGACCTGAAGAGTATCGAGAAAGAGATGAAGCGGGTGGTCAAGCAGAACCACAAGTTCGAGCGCCTCGACGTCACCCGCGGGGAAGCGCTGCGGTTGCTGGAGGACGAGCCCTACAAGCAGGAGATCGTCGCCGATCTGGGAGAAGAGGAGGACCTCTCCTTCTACCGCGACGGTGACTTTGTCGACCTGTGTCGCGGGCCGCACATGCTCGGCACCGGACAGGGCCGCTACTTCAAGCTGCTGAGCGTGGCCGGCGCCTACTGGCGCGGCGACGAGAACAACAAGATGCTGCAGCGCATCTACGGCACCGCCTTCGCCAGCCGCGAAGCCCTCGATCATCACATGGCCATGCTCGAGGAAGCGAAGAAGCGGGACCACCGGCGGCTCGGGCAGGAACTCGACCTCTACTCCATCGACGAGAGCGTCGGACCGGGCCTGGTGCTGTGGCATCCAAACGGGGCGCGGATGCGCAACGAGATCGAGAACTTCTGGCGTGCCTCTCACTACGATAAGGGCTACGACCTGGTCGCCTCGCCGCACGTGGGACGGTCGGCGCTGTGGGAGACCAGCGGCCACCTGGAGTTCTACGCCGAAGGCATGTACGCGCCGATGGAGATCGATGGGCAGGCCTACTATGCCAAGCCAATGAACTGCCCGTTCCACAGCATGATCTACAAGAGTCGGCTGCGCTCCTACCGCGAACTGCCGTTCCGCTGGGCCGAGTTGGGTACGGTCTACCGCTACGAGCGCTCGGGTGCCCTCTACGGACTTCTCAGGGTGCGAGGATTCACCCAGGACGACGCTCACATCTTCTGTCGGCCGGACCAAATGGAGGATGAGATCGTCCGGGTCATCGACTTTACCGTCTACATCCTGCGGGCCTTCGGTTTCGAGGATTTCAAGTTCTACGTCGCCACCCGGCCGCCTAAATACGTGGGGGATGAAGCCGGCTGGGACCGGGCCACCGACGCGCTCAAGCTGGCGGTTGATTCGCAGCAGCTGCCCTACGAGATCGACGAGGGAGGTGGCGCCTTCTACGGACCGAAGATTGACGTGAAGATCAACGACGCCCTGGGACGGGAGTGGCAGTGCTCGACGATCCAGTTCGACTTTAACCTACCGGAGCGGTTCGATCTCAGCTACGTGGGCCAGGACGGCAGCCAGCACCGGCCCTACATGGTCCACCGCACGCTGCTCGGCTCGATGGAGCGGTTCTTCGGCACCCTGGTCGAACACTACGCCGGGGCCTTCCCGGTCTGGTTGGCTCCGGTGCAGGCGATCGTGCTGCCGATCACCGAGAGCCACGGCGATTATGCCGCTGGTGTTCTACAGCGGCTGGAAGGGACGGGGATCCGTGCCCGGCTGGCGGACGATAACACGCTCAACTACCGCATCCGCCAGGCTCAGCTGCAGAAGATTCCATACATGATGGTGGTTGGCGACCGCGAGGTCGAGGCCGAGCAGGTGGCCATCCGCTTGCGCACCGGCGAGAACCTCGAGCCGCAGAGCATCGAGTCGGCAATCGCGATGATCCAGGGCAAGGTGGAGGCCAGGGAGGAGATCTAGGATCGTACACCGGCCGTGCGAGCCGGCCGGCGGCGCCTCTTCTGGAACGAAGTCTCAAGTCGGGCGTCCTGGTTGTAGAGAGCAGTCGGGATGCCTTCTGGTAGCAAATTATTAAAAATTCAATTGTTTTTGTCGCACGACAACGATCTTTGGCTCGGGTAAAGTATTAAAAAATTAATATTTAAGCAGGGGATATGCCGAGGAAGGGTTCGCCGACACTGACCGATGCGGAGCTGCGTCTCATGGAGGTGCTGTGGGAGCGCGGCGAGGCGACGGTGGGCCAGGTGGTCGACGCGCTTGCTGGTACCGGCGCGCTGGCCTACAGCTCGGTCCTGACGACGATGAGAATACTGGAGCGCAAGGGCTACACCAGGCATCGCAAGGAAGGGCGTGCTTTCATGTACACCCCGGTGGTCGACCGGAACGCTGCCCGCAGCACGGCCGTCCGCTTCATTATGGACAGGTTCTTCGAACGCTCGGCCGTGTCGATGATGCTCAACATACTCAAGAGCGAAGAGTTCGATCCCGACGAGCTTGAGCAGCTGAAGAGATTGATTGAGGAGAGTGAGGATTGATGGGAAATCTGACGACAATGCTCGAAGGTGCCGCCCAGGCCTGGATGGCCGCTATGCTGAACAGCGCCTGGCAGGGTGTGGCCGTCGCAGTCTGCGTCGCGCTGGTACTGAGTCAATGGTGCCGATCGAACGCGACCACCCGCTTCGCCGTGTGGGGCGCTACCCTGGGCGTCGTGGCCCTGCTGCCCCTGTTCAATCTTGGCGCGCCGCGGTTGGCCAGTTCGGAAGCCTGGGGCGACTTGGCTAAGGTACTGCCACAGGCGGGTGAGATTGTGGTCGAGCCGGAGCCTGCAGCGGCAGCTGCCACAGGTCGGGCGGGTGGGGCCGTGGCTGGGGTGGTAGGGCTGATGCATTCCGGCAGGCCGCCGCTTCCCCGGCCCCACGGCGGCTGGGCCCTGCTGGCCCTGGCAGCCTGGCTCGTTGCCTGCCTCCGGCTGCTAGTCCGCCTGGGCGCCGGCTATTTGCGGACCGCCGCGCTGCGCCGCGGCAGCCTGGGGCTGGAGCCGCGGTACCAGCATCGTCTCAATCTGCTGGCGGCGCGCCTGAAGTTGCGGCGACGGGTGCGGGTGCGCGGCTCGCGGGAGGTGGCCGCGCCGGTGGTGGTGGGCCTAACCCGGCACGTGATTCTGTTGCCGGCGCACGTGGTGGGGGACCTGACTCCGGAGGATCTGGACCAGGTCCTGATGCACGAAATTGCCCACCTGCGCCGGGGCGACCCCTGGTGGAACCTGGCGCAGGAGTTGCTTTCGGCGATCGGCTGCGTCCTGCCCGCGGTCTGGTGGGTGTCCCGACGCATGGACCTGGAGCGGGAGATTGCCTGCGACGACTGGGTTGTCACCGCCACCGGCCGCCGTAAGGCCTACGCCAACTGCCTCATGCGACTCGTCCAGCTGGGGACCTGGTCCCGGGTTCCGGCCCTGGTCTCCGGCGCGCTCAAGGGGCACAGCCAGTTCGGTCGGCGGATCTTCCTCCTGCTCGACGGGCAACGCAACCGCGGCACCCGAGTTTGCCGCGCTGGTGGCGCCGCGCTGGCCGGCGTGGGTGGACTGCTGGCCCTGGTCCTGGCCACCTGCGCCAACCCGTTTGTGCCGCCACGCCATCAACCCGGGGAGCCCGGGTTGGTGGCTACGACTCCGGAGATCCTCATCGACAACCTGCACCGGGCGATGCGGAGCCGGGACAAGGAGCTTTTCGAAGCGCTTATCGATCCGGATTTCTGGTTCACCGAGTTGGATTGCCGGGGCAATCTGGTCCTGGCCAACGGCCGCGAGGAGGAGTTGGAGATCATGGGCAACCGCGACGGCAGCCACAACGGAATACTCGATATCTTTGGGCGCTTCGAGTTCCACTTCGACATCGCTGCCAACGGTCGCACCACGGAACTGGCGCGGGATTATCCGGATGCCTTTCCCGGCGATCCGGACGGGCATCCGGAGGAGGACTGGGAGGTGTTTCGCGGCCGGACCGAGATGCTCATGCTCGACCACAACGGCGACGGATTCCGGGTGAACCAATTGATGACCTACAAGCTCCGGAAGAATGAGGAGGGCGTTTGGCGCATGGTCCGCTGGGCCGACGATCCGCTCTCCGGCGATTGCGGCAGTCTGGCCTTATCGGCAGCGGCTGGCGCAGCTGAGACTTCACCACAGGTACGCAAAGAGGGGACCGCGCCGCCGGCGCGATCCCCTCGGGAATTCCTGCTTGCCCGATCTCGGTCTTAGAGCGGCATTACCTCATTTGCCGCCGGTCCCTTCTCCCCGTCCACGACCTCGAACTCGACCTGCTGGCCGTCGACCAGAGTGCGGAAACCATCACCCTGGATGGCGCTGTAGTGAACGAAGATGTCGCCGCCGTTGGCGCGCTCGATAAAGCCGAAGCCCTTGGCGTCGTTAAACCACTTCACGGTTCCTGTTTCTCGTTCTGCCATCTGATTCAATCCTCTTGTATGACAGGTTTTCGTTGGGTCAGACCAGTGCAATCTTGGCGTAGGGATCTACTTCAGGCGTTCAGGCGAGTCAACTCTGATCAAACGGAGGGTTTCTCGGAGGGGAACTGCGTCAGAGCCAGGTAGGAGATCTACTTCGATTACAACGACTGCCAACTTGAGAATGCTCTTACACCACGGTTGTGGAGGAGCGCGAACGGGCATAACATACTTAATATCCCGCTAAACACAAGCGAGAAAACCCGCCGCGTCGGCGGCAGCCAGCGCCGCGGTCGGAGAAGGGTAGTCCAGGTTGCTGATCAAGCTCGCCGATGTTCTGCGGATTTTCTGGCGGTTCCGCTACTACATACTCTGTGCCGCGGTTACTCTCGTGCTCTGGGACACGCTCCTGCTCCGGCCCTTTCGCGTGTTCGTCGTGATGGTGCACGAGATCTTCCACGCCGCCGCCGCCCTGGCAACGGGGGGGGAGGTGGTCGAGATGCGCACCAACGCCGACGAATCGGGGCACACGCTTACCCGGGGCGGCCTGTTCCCGCTGATCAGTGCCGCCGGCTACGTCGGTTCGGCCGCTCTGGGTGCGCTGCTGATCTATGCTGGCGCGACACCTCAGCTGCAGCGTCTCCTGGTTCTGCTCATCGGCGCCTCCTGCATGGGGATGACCATGGCCTTCACTCCACCGGGCGCGGGAGACTTCTACTTCGGGATCGGCGTCGGCCTGGTCCTGGCCTGTGTCGCCATCAAGTCTCAACGTCTGTCGGTGGCGGCCGCGATCTGGATCGGCATCATGCTCTGCCTCTACAGCCTTTACGACTTCCGCACCGATCTCACCGTGCCGCAGCGGACCGACGCCGGCATTCTGGCCCACTACTGGGGCGAGCCCCTGCTGGCCTACCCGATCGCCCTGGCCTGGGTGCTGCTGTCCACATCGCTGATGTATCGGGCGATGCGGGCGCTGGTGCGCTGCCGGCGTTGAGGTGGATGCGGGGTGCGCGTCCGGCACCCGGGTCCCTTGACTTTGCCGCGGTCGCTCGGTACTTTTTCCGAGATTCCTATTCGGATTCGGAGCAATTCAGATGACCAGAGCGGCGGCATACCGCGACGATCTCCGACCTCGCCGGTCCCATTCGAAGCTGACGGTATCGTAGTTTTCCGCCCCTGATCCGCACCTGCACACGCCGCCGTCGAGCCTGGCTCACGGCGGATTTTTGTTGCACGGAGAGCTCGTTCCCATGCGCATGACCAGACTGTTCAGTCAGACCCTGCGGGAAAACGCCGCCGACGCCGAGGTGGCTAGCCACCAGTTGCTGTTGCGTGCCGGCTATATCCGCCAGCTCGCCAGCGGCATCTTCTCCTACCTGCCGCTGGCCCAGCGATCGATCGGCAAGATCGAGGCGATCATCCGCGATGAGATGGACGCCATCGGCGGTCAAGAGATCACCATGCCGGTGGTGCATCCCGCCGACATCTGGAAGGAGACCGGGCGGTGGTTTCAGGTCGGGTCTGAGATGGGGCGTTTCGCAGACAAGAACGGTCGCGACATGGTGCTGGCGATGACCCACGAGGAGGTGGTGGGCGATTTGGTGCGCCACGAGATCAAGTCGTACCGCCAGCTGCCGCAGCTGGTCTACCATCTACAGACCAAGTGGCGCGACGATCCGCGGCCGCGCTCGGGCCTGATCCGGGTGCGGGAGTTCACGATGAAGGACAGCTACAGTCTCGATGCCACCCAGGAGGGACTCGAACAGCAGTACAGGGCGCACTATCAGGCCTACTTCAACATTTTCAACCGCTGTGGATTGCCGACGGTGGCGGTGCGTTCCGATGTCGGCATGATGGGTGGGAAGGTGGCGCACGAGTACATGTACCTGAACCCGATCGGCGAGGACACCCTGGTGCTGTGCGACAAGTGCGGCTATTCCGCCAACCGGCAGATCGCTGTGTTCGCGAAGGAGGAAGCCGCCGCCGAGGAGGAGGCGGTGCGGGAGAAGGTCGCCACCCCGGAAACGGTTACGATTGCGGCCCTGACCGAGTTGCTCGAGGTGTCGGAGCGCCGCACTGCCAAGGTGGTGTTCCAGGTGGCTACCGTGGGTGTTGACGTGGAGTCTGGGGAGGGCGAGGGGGGTACCGAGGAGCGGCTGGTAATCGCCGTCATCCGGGGGGACATGGAGGTCAACGAGACCAAGCTGGCCAACGCCGTGGGCGCCCGTGACCTGCGGCCGGCTCGCGAAGAGGAAATCGCCGCCGTCGGCGCGGTCGCCGGCTACGGCTCGCCCATCGGCACGGATGGCGCGCTTACGGTCGCGGACGATTCCATCGTCCACTCGCCGAACCTAGTCGCCGGTGCCAATGTGGAGGGCTTCCATTTCGTCAACGTCAACTACGGCCGCGATTTCACCGCCGCCATCGTAGCTGATATCGCCGCCGCCGAAGAGGGCAACGCCTGCGTCAATTGCGGCATGCCGCTACGCACCTCCAGGGGGGTGGAGGTAGGGAACATCTTCCAGCTCGGCACGCGGTACACCGAGTCGATGGGCGGCAACTACCTCGGTGCCGACGGAGTGGCCAAGCCGGTAATCATGGGGTCCTATGGCATCGGGGTGGGCCGCCTGCTGGCCTGCGTTGCCGAAGAGTGCCACGACGATGCCGGGCTGGTCTGGCCGGTGTCGGTGGCACCCTACCAGGTCCACCTGGTGGCCCTAGCCAAGAAAGAGAGTCCGGCGGCGGCGGCGGCCGAACAGCTCTACGACGAGCTGAGCAGGTCCGGGGTCGAGGTGCTGCTGGACGACCGCCCGGAGAACCCGGGAGTAAAGTTCAACGACGCTGATCTGATCGGTCTGCCGGTGCGTCTGACCGTCGGAGACCGGTCGCTCAAGAAGGGAGTCGTGGAGGTGAGGTTGCGCAACCAGGAAGACAAGTCGGAGGTGGCCGTGGGCGAAGTGGTCGGTGCTGTCAGAGGGATGCTGGAATCGCTCACCGACGGGCTCCTTGGGCGCGTCGGCGAAGTCGAGTACCGGGCATAGGAGGGGCGTCATGGGAGAATACGGCATCTTCGCCGCCGCCGTCCTGCTCGGGGCCGCGCTGGTTGTGATCTGGAATGCGAGCCGGCGTATTCGGCCTTCGCGGAAGCTGGATTCCTGTTACGATCTCGCCGATGGGGAGCGCTATCCCCACACCTGGGGTTTCACCGACACCCGTTTCGAGTTCGACGGTCCCCGTACCGTGAGGGTCACCGGCAACCGCTATCCGCTGTGCGGCTACACACTCCCGGGCTTCATCCCCTTCGCCGAGGAGGTACTGGGGCAGACTTTCAGGCCAGAGGATATTGTCGAGCCGGTCCCGCAACAGCGGGCCGGGGAGGCGCGGCGTGACGAGGCACTGGAGACGGGCCTGGCAGCAGCGCTTAGCAAGCCGGTCTCCACCGATGACGATGAGCGGTTGATTCACAGCCACGGGCAGCTATCTGTGGACGAGATTTATCGCCTCCTCTACTTGGGCACCCTCGACCGGGTCGTGGACATGGTGGCCTATCCGACCAGCGAGGCTGAAGTGCGTGCGCTGGTGCGGGTGGCCAATGAGCATGGCGCCTGCCTGATTCCATTCGGCGGCGGCACCAACGTTAGCGGTGCGCTCACCTGCCCGGTCGACGAGGAGCGCGTGATCATCTCGGTCGACATGCGGCGGATGGACCGGATCATCGAGCTCGACGAGGAGAACCTGATGGCGACCGTCGAGGCTGGCATATCGGGTAAGGCTCTCGAGCGGGGGCTGGAAGCGCGCGGCTACACTTCCGGGCACGATCCCGACAGCGTCGAGCTTTCTACCCTGGGTGGCTGGATTGCCACCAACGCCAGTGGCATGAAGAAGAACCGCTACGGCAACATCGAGGAAATCGTGCTGGAGGCTTCGCTGATCACGCCTACCGGGGAGGTGGAGACCCACCGGGCCACACCGCGCAACTCGGTTGGGATCCCGCCGCGGGTTTTCCTCTTCGGCAGTGAGGGCAACCTGGGCATCATCACCAAGGCGGTGATTAAGGTGCACCCGCTGCCCGCAGTGCGGCGCTACGGCTCGCTGGTCTTTCCGCGCATGGAAAATGGGGTGCGCTTTCTCAAGGAGCTGCGGGGCGAAGGGGCCCTCCCGGCCAGCATCCGCCTGGTGAACAACACCGAGTTCCGGTTCGGACAGGCGCTCAAGCCGGCCCCTGGGCTGCTCAAGCGGATCGAGAGCGCGGTGCAGAAGTTCGTGCTGCTGCGGTTGCTGCGCTTCAAGCCGCTCGAAATCGCCGCCTGCACCGTCGTGATGGAAGGGTCGGTCGCCGAGGTCAGCCACCAGCAGCAGACTATCAGCCGTCTCTTGAGGAAACACGGAGGGATCAGCGGCGGCGCCAGCAATGGCCGGCGCGGCTACATGCTCACCTTCGCAATAGCCTACATCCGCGACTTCTTCAACCAGTTCCAGCTTCTCGGAGAGACGTTCGAGACCTCGGTGCCGTGGGATCGCATCCACGACGTCTGCCGCGGTGTTGAGCAGGAGCTGGCAGCTCAGTGCGAGCGCCACGGCATCTACGGCAAGCCGTACCTAGCCTACCGCGTCACCCAGACTTATCCCACCGGAGTCTGCATCTACTTCACGATGGGTTTCTCAGGAAAGGGGTTGGATGACGCCGCCGCGGTGTACCACCAGATCGAGCACCACCTGCGTCAGGTTATCCTCGACCACGGCGGATCCCTATCCCACCACCATGGTGTCGGCAAGATCCGCCACAATTTTCTGCCGCAGGTACAGAGCCCCAACACCGCCAACGTAATGCTGGGTGTGAAGCAGGCGCTCGACCCCAACAACGTCTTCGCCGGCGCCAACGGCGTCTACGCGCGGAAGGACTGAGGTGGGAGCGGCGGGCTCCATCGCCGGCAAGTCGGTTCTCATCTCCGGTGCCTCCCACGGCCTGGGTGCGGCACTGGCCGGCGAGTTCGCTCGCCGGGGCGCCCGCTTGACTCTCCTCGCCCGCACGGGGGATGAGCTCGAGGCAGTGGCTGATCGCTGTCGCCGGACCGGCGGCGATGCTATCGCCGTGACCGGTGACGTGACCTCGGGGGACGACTGCCGCCGCGCGGTCGTTGCGGCGGTGGACCGCCACGGTGGACTCGACATCCTGATCGCCAACGCCGGCCTGAGCATGTGGACTCCGTTCGAGCAGGTGGAGAGCACCGATGTCCTCCGCCGGCTCATGGATGTGAACTACATGGGAGCCGTGAACTGTATCCAGGCGGGCCTGCCGCAACTGCGCCGAACCCAGGGTATGATCGTCGCGATCACCAGCATCCAGGCCAAGATCGGTGTGCCGCAGCACACCGGCTACGTCGCCTCCAAGCACGCCCTCCAGGGTTTCTGCGATGCTCTGCGCCTTGAGCTCGAGGAGAGCGGCGTCGGCGTTCTGACCGTGATGCCGCACTGGTTGCGCGGCACGCAGCTGCGCCGGCATGCGCTGGGTGGCGACGGCGGTCCGCTGGGCGAGTCGTCGAGGAAACACAGCAGCGAGTCGGTGGCGCTGGATACGGCAGGCAGGGCGATCGTCGAGGCGGCTCTGCGGCGTCGGCGCGACCTCGTAATTCCGTGGAAGCTCAAGCTCTTGCTCTGGCTCAACATGGCCCGCCCGATCTGGGCCGAGGGAATCATCAAGCGGGCCATGACAGGACAGAAGGGGCACTAATCGGGCATCGACGCCATGTTGTCACGGGGAGACTCCAAAGCGGATAGGGATTTTTTACCCGAGATGGCGCGGACCCCCATGCCAGGGATCGAGATCCAGGTGTCGGAGGATTACCTCACCGCCCGGATTAACCGGATCGACCACACTACTTCGGGGGACGGAGTCCTCGCCGCGCTGCAGCCGGAGTGCGACGTCTTCGGCGAGGACATCCAGGGCGATTTTCGCTACAACGCCACCTTCCGGGCAGACGCCAACTTCATCGGCATCAAGAAAATAGTTTGTCTGGTCAAGCTGCGGCGGGATCTGGAGCGCGAGATCGAGGACCTGCTGGAGGCGCAGTGCGCCGTCCCACGCGAGGCTCGGATCGAGGTTCAGGGCACCCTCTTTACCGGTGTGGAGCCGGGTATCGGTGAAGCCCAGCTGCGCCTGCAACAGGGCGACCGCCGGGTCTGGGCAGAGCTGGGACGTGGGGAACAGGGAGGGGACGAGATCAATTTGAGACCATTGGGCTGACGCCGTGGAGGCTGTCCGCGTCGTCGACCTGGACCCCACGGCTGCCGCGGCCGTGGCATCGTTGGCTGCCATCGGGATGCAGTCTGGGGCCACGGTGGTGGGATTGTCGGCGGTGCGCCGTTGCGCAGATCCGGCGCTCCTATTCATCGCTAGCGGGCTGGCCACAGGTACCACGGCGGAACTCTGCCGGCTTGCGTCCCGCAATCGCGCCCTGGTGTTCAGGCTCGCAGACCTGGGAGTG
>CAYWBJ010000011.1:0-5856 GCA_964456165.1 uncultured Gemmatimonadaceae bacterium
GCAACCATCGCTCCCTCCTGAGTTCTATCTTTGCGTGCGAGTAATCTCGAAATCGGGCAGAAGAATGGGAAAAGAAGACGGCTAGCGCAAACTCTAGCGGGGCGTAGCGAGCAGGTTGGCGAGACCCTGGCACGAAGGGGATCCGGCATCGTATTTTTCCCCTCTGCCGGAGCCGGGCGATCATCGCCGTGCGCATGATCGACGGAAACCAACAGGAGAGGAACGATGACACAGCGACAACAGGGGCCGCCGCCGCCGGCTTCCGGCCGCCAGGTCAAGGCCTGGTGCCTCTACGCCTTCGCCAACTCTTCGTTCTCCACCCTCACCGTAACCTTCGTCTATTCCACCTACTTCGCGACGGACTTCATCGAAGAGGGCGGCACCATCCTGTGGTCCTGGGCGATCGCCGCTTCCGCCGTGCTGATCGCCCTGCTCTCCCCGATCGCCGGTGCCTTCGCCGATCGCGGCGGGCACCGGCTCCGCTTCCTGGCCACCGCCACCGCCATGGCGATTGGCGCCTCCGTGCTGCTCTACTTTGCGGCACCCGGCCAGGTGGCGATGGCACTCACCTGCTTCGTGGTCGCCAACGTTGCCTACGAGATGGGCATCGTGTTCTACAACGCCTACCTGCCCGATCTGGCGCCTCCCGACCAGATCGGTAGAATTTCCGGTTACGGCTGGTCCCTGGGCTACGTCGGGGGGCTGCTGGCAATGGCGCTGGCCTGGGTCGGGTTCATCGCCCCGGGTGATCCGTGGTTCGGCTTCACCACCGAGCAGGGGGAGAACGTGCGCGCCACCAACCTGCTCGTAGCCGCCTGGTTCGCCCTCTTCAGCCTGCCCCTGTTCATCTGGATGCGGGATCGCCACCCAGCAGTTCGACGCGACTGCGACCTGATGTCCGGCTTCGCCGATTTGGCGGCCACCCTGCGCGAAATCGGCCGGTATCGGGAAGCGGCCAAGTTCCTGGCCGCCCGCCTGGTCTACAACGACGGTCTGATCACCGTGTTCTCGTTCGGCGGAATCTACGCCGCTGCCGAGTTCGGTTTCAGTCTCGGCGAGGTCATGCTCTTCGGAATTGTTCTGAACGTCACCGCCGGACTCGGCGCCCTGGGGCTGGGCTTCCTCGACGACCGGATCGGGGGCAAGCGCACCATCCTTCTCAGTATCGTCGGCCTCATCGCCGGCTCGTTGGTCGCCGTGGTCACCAGTGACCGCACCTTGTTCTGGGCCGGCGGGATTCTGATCGGGATTTGCGTGGGCCCGAACCAGTCGGCCAGCCGTTCCTTGATGGGCCGCTTCGCGCCGGCCGACAAGAAGTCCGAGTTCTACGGCCTGTTCGCCTTCTCCGGCAAGGCGACCGCGTTACTGGCACCGCTGCTGTTCGGGCTGATGCAGGAGTTGTTCGACTCCCACCGGATGGGCATGTCGGTGGTGCTGGTATTCTTCGTCTGTGGTGGAATCCTGCTGCTGAAGGTAGACGAGAGGGCGGGGCGGCTCGCCGGCGCGGGCGAGCCGGCGAGCGTAACCGGCGAACCAGCGGGCACCTGATCTCTCAGGCGAAGGCGTCGTCCGATTCGCCGCTGCCGATGGCGATCTGGCCCTGCTTTCCGAGTTCCTCGATAGTCGCCTTCAGGGCGATGACCAAGCCTGCTAATCGTCTGCGGATGGTCGTTGGAGATGAACGGGGAAGATGACCCATTCCGGGCCTATCCTCCTCCCTGCCTAACGGCGCGATCCCTGCATGTAGTCGCACTCGCGGATCCCTCCTGATTTTTCGCCTCCGGGCGCTCTGTCACCGGCCACGGCCTTGTCCGGCAGTGGGCCGACTCAGTTGGAAAGGACGCCGGATTCGGCCAGGGCGCTGCGAATGCGTTGCTCGGAGTGGGCGCCGAAGAGATAGTGATCGACGATGCCGTCGCGATTGACGATCACCGTCGTCGGCAGCCCGCGGATCTGGTACTTGGCCGCCACGGTGCCGTCGTCGACGACGACGGGAAAGGAATAGCGCTTCTTCGTCACGTAGCGCCGGGCCCGGTCCGCGTTTTCGGTATTGACGCCGAGCACCACTACCCCGTCGTCACCCAGGGCTTCGTGGATCCGCTGCAGGTGGGGCATCTGCTGAAGGCAGGGGCCGCACCAGGTAGCCCAGAAATCGATGACTACCGTCTTCCCCCGCAGCGAGTGCAGGTTCACGGAGTTGCCGTCGAGGGCTGGGAGCGTGAAATCGGGAGCCTCCGTGAGCTCCAGCCGATGGCGTCTCGGCCCCTTCTCGAGTGCGGCGATCATCTCGTTCCCATCGGCGACCAAGACCCCTTCGGGAGGGACGTAGCGAAACTGCGAGAGGGAGAGGTCGACGTTGGTCTCCACCTCGTCGACCTCGAGATGGTCCGTGGTGATCCCGGCGGCGTCTACCGTGACCAGCAAGCGCGGGAAGTAGTCCTCGACACCCAGCTTCACCGACTGGCCACCACCGCCACGCGCGCGGGCCTCGACGACGTAGACGGCGGCCGCACCGCTCCCTTCGATCCCGGTGATCGCCACGTCGTGGCCGGCCAGCAGCCCGGTCCGCAGCTCGGCGAAGCGCTCCTGGCTCAGCGCACCCCAGAGTCCGAGCCCCGTGAGATTCGCCTCGGTGGCAGCATCCAGCCGGGTCAGGTCGTAGTGGATGACCTGCAGTATGGAGTTGGCGCTGACCTCGTGCCACATGCTGCTGCCGTCGGAAACCAGCAGCGATTGCACTTCTCCGATCTGGGTGCGCATGCGGGTGACCATCCGCAGCCGTCCCCCCTCGGCCAGCAGGCACTCTCCTTCGCTGTCGAGGGGCTGGCCCTGGACGGCGGCGGACTGCCGAAACCGGAAGCGGACGGTCTCCAGGTCGCCGGGACGAACCGCCATGCGGGCGAGCAGTTGCTCGACATCGATACCGGCCGGACGCAGCTGGTCGTCGGCGCCGGCGCAAGATGTGAGGAGCAGCGCGAAGACTGAGAAGACTGATGAGAAAACTGATAGGTATACGAATCGACTCATGTCCGTGGCAGGTTTGCTGACGCCAAAAAGATGCGCCGGGGGACTGAAAGTTTCGGCGCCGAAGGAAGCTAGGACGCGATAGATTCTCCGACTTTGGCCTCGGCGACGCAACACCGGGAGCCTCCGATTGACAGGCCGGACGGGATCGCCTAAACTGCGCGCCACGCGCCCGAGACGGCGCCCATTGCCGAGGCACGATATGGTCCGCTACAGCTACATGATCATCGATCAGCTGGAAACCTTCGGCGGCGAGAAGGAGATACGGGAATTCTTCGACTTCGTCGCCGCCAGCGGTTACCAGGGCGTGGAGCTGAACCTGCGCGAGCCGGCCGGCGTCGACCTCGATCAGGTCCAGGGCTGGCTCTCAGAAGCCGGTCTCCACATGCCCTCGTTCCTCACCGGCGAAGCCTACAAGGATGGCATCTGCCTGTCGGCGGCAGCACCCGAAGCACGGGACGGGGCCGTCGATCGCCTGACCCGCTACCTGGACCGGGCGGCTCAGTTCGATGCCATCCTGGTGGTGGGCCTGCTGCAGGGACTTGCCGCAGACGAGCCAGACCCGGAGGTGGCTGGGGCCCGCATCGCCGACTGCCTGGCCCGGGTCGCCCGCACCGCCGAGACGAAGGGAGTCGAGTTCGTCGTAGAGCCGGTCAACCACCTGCAGGTCGGTTTCCACAATTCGGTGGCCGAGGTCCGCGCCCTGTGCGCCAGGGTCGGTTCCCCCGCGCTCAGGCCGATGGTGGACACCATCCACATGAACATTGAGGACCCATCCCTGACCCAGCCAATCGTCGACTGCGGTGCCGACCTGCGCCACGTCCATCTGTGCGAGAGCAACGGGGCGTTGTTCGGGACGGGCCACATCGACTTCGCGGCGGTGCTGGACACCCTGGAGCAGATCGACTACGATGGCTTCGCTTCGATCAAGGTCTACCGCAAGACCACTCACCGCGCCGCCGTCCCCCACTGCATCGACTACCTCCGCCAGCTCCGCGACTGACCGGGAGACGCGGGACTCAAGCCGCGCCGACCTCCACACCGGCCCGCACGACGCAGACCGACTCCCAGCACCCGCCCGGGCGGGTGGCGCCGATAGTATCCACCAGCGACAGCGCCTCTTCCTTGAAGTGTAGCACCGCCAAGTCGGCGCAGGCACCGGGGGCCAGCGTGCCCACTTCCCCCTCCAGCCCCAGCACCTGTGCCGGCGCCACCGTCGAGCGCGCGAACGCTTCCGCTTCAGGCATGCCGGCGGCAATGTGCTTGGAAAGCGTGCGGGGCAGGTCGTGCTGCGGCTCAGAGCCGGTGTGCCGGTAGTACTGGTCGGTGGAGATGGTATCGGGAAAGAAGCCGTCGGCGAAGGCGGCCTCGGCCACGGCGAAGCCGAACGATCCCATGCCGTGGGCCGAATCGAACAGGATACCCCGTTCCCGCGCCTGCCACACTTCATCGCGAATCCGGCCGGCTCCGTTCAGCAACCCCTCGACGTCGGGGTGCAGGCAGTAGGTCAGCACATCGCCACTGCGCAACATCGCCAGTTGGGCGCCGAGACCCTGGTCTTCCAATCGGCGGTTGCCGAAAAGGATCGGCACTCCCGCCGCCCGGGCAGCCCGAATACCGCGGGTGAGGATCTCGTCCGGGTCGTTGTCGCCGCAGCAGGAAGCGGCCGTGTTCAGCGCAATACCCCAGATGCCGTCGGGGTGCGCTTCGCTCGCCGCAGCGCAGGCCTCTGCGTCCACCATCTCCAGGTCGACGAAACAACCCTCCTGACGCGACTCACCGTCCCGCGCCAGGTTCAGGGCCATGCGGATGCGGGTCTCGAAGCCGCCCATGCTCTTCTCCTGGTACTCCTGCCAGTTCTCGGCGCCGGCATCCCCCTGCGACATCACTGTCGTCACGCCTCGGGGCAGAAACTCGACATCGGGATCAACCGCGTACTTGGACCCGCCGTGGGCAGGATGGGCGTGCAGGTCGACCAGCCCAGGCAGCAGCAGGGCATCCGGGAACTCCATGACCTTGCGTGCGGCGCCGGCTACATCCGGGCCGGCGGCGGCGATTCGGTCGCCGCTTACCGCCACCGCGCCGGGACCGTCAAGTCCGGTGGCAGCGCAGAACACCCGCCCCGCCCGCACCAGTAGATCGTAATCCTCAGCCATTGTGGGCATCTCCGGTCTGAAAATTGAATGGCCAGGCCATCTCGCCTAATTTCCGGGAAGGTTCGCCAAACCCGGGACCGTCGGCAATGGCCCTTTGTCACTGGTAAACCTACTGTCCCGAAAGAAGGGAAGGACAATATGGAAATCGACCGGGCGAAGTTCCTCGAGGACGGCTACCTGGTCCTGCGCAACGTCATCCCGCCGGACCTGCTCGACCCGGTGCGCCGGGCCTACGAGAAGATGCTCCATCGGCAACGGGACATCTGGAGCCGCAACCGGGCGCCAGACACGCCACCAGCCGGGGTCTGGGAGACCGCCCCACAGCCTCGCGTCATCCTCCACCACATGGGCGATCAGGTCGACGCCGAGACCGCCCTGGCAATCGAAATCTGGAACCACGAGAACCTGCAGGGCGTCAGCAGCCGCCTGCTGGGCGAGGAGGATGCCGGCGTCACCGAGATGATGATGATGTGCAACCCGCGCCGCGACCGCGGTCCGGCGCGCTGGCACCGCGACTTCAGTCCTTCGTACTGCGCGCCCCTGGCGGGCTACATCGGCGATCTCCTCGAGAACGGACCGCGGTACGTGCAGTGGAATCTTCCGCTCTACGACGACAGCGTGCTCTGGGTGGTGCCCGGCAGCCACGTCCGCTTCGCCACCGAGGCAGAGAACGCCG
>CAYWBJ010000012.1:0-18446 GCA_964456165.1 uncultured Gemmatimonadaceae bacterium
CGCTTGCCGGCGACTTCGGCGTGGAGGTAGCCCTTCTCCTTGTATAGGTCGATTATCTGCTGGCGCCCCCGCGCGACGGTCGCCGCGGTGATGACCTGGCCGTCCACCAGCCCCAGCGTCTCCTCGAACTCCTTCTCCTTGACCTCATTGTGCCCCTTGAAGCGCGAGCCTTCGAGCGCCGGCGCCTCGACCACCTCGACGCCCAGCCTGATTCCGTCCGGCCCCTCCTCGCCCCAGACCTTGATGTCCTCAAAGACGTTGAGATTCCACAGGTCGTGCATCGCCGACTGAACGTTCTCCATCGACAGTTCGACCCCCGGCTCCAAGCCGATGGTGGAGAGAATGAGCGACTCGGCCACCCGACGCAGCTCTCCTTTGACCTGAACGTCGACGATTTGTTGCTGCGCATTCGCAGACGTCGTCCACCAGAGCGTGGCGAGGACGAGTAGCGATCTACAGACGCGGTACATCTGGTCTCTCCCAGCTTCGAGAACAAAAGGCCGCCTTACCTGCCATCCGGTAGATAAAGCGGCCTCCTTGTTCGATAAAGACTGTCACAACCAGGGCGCTGTCCTATCTGGCCACTTCCTTCTTCTTGCTCTCGGCGGCATCGCCGGTCTCGCGCTCATCGTCGAACACCAGCTCTTCGCCCTTCTTGGTGACACGGATCTGGCTGCCCTCGGTGAATCTGCCCTGCAGAAGCTCCTCTGCCAGGGGATCCTCGAGAAGCTTCTGAATAGTGCGCTTCAGGTAGCGGGCACCGAACGCCGGATCGAAACCCTTCTCCGCCAGGAGATTCTTGGCTCCCTGGGTCATGCGGACCTGGATTTCGCGGTGGGCGAGCCGCTCTTTGACCTTCTTCAGCTCGATGTCGATGATGCTGGCGATCTCCTCGCGGCCGAGCTGGTGGAAGATGATCGTATCGTCGACCCGGTTTAGAAACTCGGGGTTAAACGTCTTTTTGAGCTCGTCTTTGATCTTGCCTTCCATCAACTGATGCATCGTCTCGGCGTCTGATTTTTGAAACCCGAGAACACCGCCGGTTCCCACTTCGCGGCTGCCGACGTTGGAGGTCATTATCAGAACCGTGTTGCGGAAATCGACTCGGCGTCCCGTGCTGTCGGTGAGTCTGCCTTCGTCGAGGATCTGCAGCAGGATGTTGAAGACATCCTGGTGCGCCTTTTCAATCTCGTCGAGAAGGATGACGGAATAGGGCCGGCGCCGGACCTTCTCGGTCAACTGGCCGCCTTCGTCGAAGCCAACGTAACCCGGGGGCGCTCCGATCAGCCTAGAGACCGCAAATTTCTCCATGTCCTCCGACATGTCGACGGTGATGAGCGCCTCCTCATCGTCGAAGAGGAACTCGGCCAGCTTCGCCGACAGGTAGGTCTTGCCCACTCCGGTGGGACCGAGGAAGATGAAAGATCCGATCGGCCGTTTCGGATCCTGGAGACCGGCCCGGCTGCGCCGGATCGCCTTGGAGAGGGCTGTGATGGCAACCTCCTGGCCGACGACATTCTTCTTGAGCGCCGCCTCCATCGCCAGGAGCCGAGCGGTTTCACTCTTCGCCAAGCGCGTCACGGGTACGCCGGTCATACCCGAAATGACGTCGGCGATATCGTCATCGGTGACCACCACCACCTCGTCGCGAACCTCCTCTTCCCAGGCTTTGCGCTTCTGGTTCAGCTTTTCGCCGAAAGTGATCGCCTCGTCGCGCAGACGCGCCGCTTCCTCGAAGTCCTGCTGCTCGGCTGCCTCGTTCTTCTTGCGGTTGATCTCCTGGATCTCCGCCTCGAGCTTGCCGATCTCGTCGGGAGGGCTGAGCCGCGCCAGGTGCACGCGGGAACCGGTCTCGTCAATCACGTCAATCGCCTTGTCCGGAAGGTAGCGGTCGCTGATGTAGCGATCCGCCTGCCGCACCGCATAGGCGATCACCTCATCCTCGAACTTGACGTGGTGATGGCTCTCGTAGCTGGACCGCAGTCCCTTGACGATCTCGATCGTGTCCTCGACCGACGGAGGATCGACCATAATGGTCTGGAAGCGGCGCGCGAGCGCGCCGTCCTTCTCGATATACTTGCGGTACTCGTCGAGGGTGGTAGCGCCGATGCACTGGAGCTCGCCCCGCGACAGGGCAGGCTTGAACATGTTCGAGGCGTCCAGGGTGCCCTCTGCGCTGCCGGCACCGACGATGGTGTGGAGCTCGTCGATGAAGATGATAACGTCCGGGTTCTGTTGCAGCTCGTTCATGACCGCTTTGATGCGTTCCTCGAACTGACCCCGATACTTGGTGCCCGCGACCACGCCACCCATGTCGAGGGTGACCAGACGACGCTCGGCCAGTATCTGCGGCACCCTCTTCTCGATGATGCACTGGGCCAGCCCCTCTACGATGGCCGTCTTGCCCACGCCCGGATCACCGATGAGAATCGGGTTGTTCTTCTTGCGGCGGCTCAGTATCTGTGTTACGCGCTCGATCTCCTTCTGACGGCCGATGACCGGGTCCAGCTTGCCCTCACGAGCCAGTTGGGTCAGGTCGCGGCCGAAATGATCCAGAAACGGCGTCTTGCTCTTCTTGCCCTTCTCCTTGCGCCCCGTGGTCTTGCCCTCGAGCACTGCCAGGGTCTCATCCCACGCCGTCTTGTAATCGACTCCGAAGGCGGCCAGGATCTGGGCAGCGACGCCTTCCTTGTCCTTGAGCAGAGCCAGAAGCAGGTGCTCGATGTCGACGAACTGGATCTTCATCTCCTTGGCCTCGTTGGCGGCGACCTCGAGGATCTGCTTAGCCCGCGGCGTGAAGGGCACCTCGCCTATGGTCATCGTGCCACCGGAGGTGGAGACATAATCCTCGATCGACTGTTTAACGGTCTCGAGGTTGAGCCCAAGGTTGGCCAGGACGGTCACGGCCTTGCCCTTGCCATCCTTGATGATACCCAGCAGGAGGTGCTCGGTGCCGATGTAATTGTGGCCCAGGCGCGCCGATTCCTCACGAGCCAGTTGCATCACCCGCTTAACGCCGTCGGTGAACATGTTATTCATTATAGCGCGACCTCCTAGAGCCGGGCAGAAGAGCGGGTAATCAGTTCAGTACTACAAGAAAAATCGAAACTTAAAGCCTTTCCGAGAATTCCCTGAAACTACCAAAAGCCCTACCGCCTGTCAAGGAATGCGGAGGGTTCCCAGCGTCTGGAGCGGCATCCCGAATCAACCTCGGTTGGCCATTCTCTGACGCACGGTCTGGGCCCGAACCACATCACGATCTTCAGGCTTAAGTGGCTCTCCCGCATGACTCTCGAGGTGTGAGGGCTGGGTCTCGATCATCAGGTGGTTCATGAACTTCGAGGAAATGTCATCGACGATGGAGAGGGTGCGACCCAGGCGCAGGGCGGACAGCAGGTTCATGAACTCCTGGCTGCTGAGAACGCGGGCGTGCGAGAGGATTCCGTAAGCCCGCCACACCTTGTCCTCGATCTGAGAACGCGCGTCACCGAGGAGAGTTTCCTGCGCGTTGCGCTCCCACTCGATCAGCTCCCGCGTCACCTTAGTCAGCGATTCCACGATCTGCTCTTCTGACTTGCCGAGTGTCGTCTGATTGGAGACCTGGAACAGATTCCCGGCCGCGTTGGTGCCCTCTCCGTAGACCCCGCGCACGGTGAAGGACATGTGGGTCAGCCCCCGCGTCACCCGCTGCATGTCGTCCGTCAGGGCGAGGGCGGGAAGATGGATCAGAACCGATACCCGCAGCCCGGTCCCGGTGTTGGTTGGACAGGCGGTGAGAAAGCCCAGCTCGTCGGAGCAAGCGTAGTCCAGACCGACTCCCAGCTCGTCGTCCAACCCATCGATCTGCTTCCACGCCTCGGTCGTCTGCAGCCCGGGAAGAATGGCCTGCAGACGCAGGTGGTCTTCCTCGTTGATCATGACGCTGAGCAGCTCATCGGGGTTGAACAGCACTCCACGCGGTCCCTTGCTGTTCGCCAGCGCGGGGCTGACGAGGTGGCGTTCAACGAGCAGACGGCGATCGCTGTTCTGCAGCGCGTTCATCTTGTAGAATATGCCATGGCTCATCTGCGAGCTCGTCCGCGCTGCCGTGAGCACGCGATCGATCACACCCTCCTGCTGTTCGTCCGAGCTGCGCTGGGCGAACGGCACCGAGGCGAGATTCCTGGCGAGCCGGGCGCGACAGCTGATGACCATTCCATC
Organism: uncultured Gemmatimonadaceae bacterium; assembly: GCA_964456165.1. Classification (GTDB taxonomy): domain Bacteria; phylum Latescibacterota; class UBA2968; order UBA8231; family UBA8231; genus CAYWBJ01. The sequence goes on from CAYWBJ010000012.1 coordinate 4,201, forward strand.
TTCGTCGTCGGCCCCACTAAGCCAGTGTGCCGCGTTGAGTGCCAGCTCCTTGGTATCCACGTCTTACTCGCTCCGGGCCGCCTGCTCCAGCTTCAGGATTCTGTCCCGCAGCTCGGCGGCGCGCTCGAATGCCTCCTCGGCGACAGCGGCCTCGAGTTGTGCTCGCAGTTGGGAGACCTCCGGTTCGCGCGACACCTCCGCTTCGCACGTCGCCTTAGCTTCTCGCGACACCTCCTTGCGCACCTCGATCCTGCCCTTGCCCCGATGCTGGCAGGCACCGTGAATCCGCTTCAGCAGGCGCTCCAGCTGTCTGGCGAAAGCACTGTAGCAGCCGGGACAGCCGAACCGTCCAACCTTTTTGAAATCCGCATAGGTCAGGCCACACTCGGAGCAGCTGCTCCCGGCCCCGGCCCCACCGGCATCACCCTGGCCGGTGTTGGTGAGCTCGATGACGATCTTCGCGCCGGGGACCTCCGCGCTCTCCCCTGCATCGACGGCATCATCCTCCTTGGAGGCACAGAAGCCGCAGAGATTAACCGTGGTCTTCTTATTCTCGACCACGTGCGTGTAGCTCACCGTTGCCTCGTACTTATTGCACGATTCGCAGATCATCTCTGTCGCCTTCCGCAGGCGGGACGGCGGTATTACCGCAGCTCGCCATTCTCGATGTGACCAACTCTGTCCATGCTTTTCGCCAGGACATCGTCGTGGGGCATCACGACGAACGCCTGTCCGTGTTCCTTGGCCAGCCGCATGAGCATGTCGTGCAGCCGGTTGCTGGTCTCGGTGTCCAGGTTCCCCGTGGGCTCGTCGGCCAGGACCACGGCCGGCCGCATGATCAGCGCCCGAACCACGGCGACGCGCTGACATTCGCCGCCGGAGAGCTCGCCTGGCCGGTGGCCGAGGCGGTCGCCGAGTCCGACGCGTTCGAGCAGGGCGATGGCCTCATCGACTCGCTCACCTGAGCCAGCGCCCGAGATCATCGCCGGGAGCAGCACGTTTTCGACGGCGGTGAATTCGGGAAGCAGGTGATGAAACTGGAAGACGAAGCCCACCTGCCGATTGCGGAAACCGGACAGCGCCGGCTCCGCCAGACCGAACACGTCCTGACCCTGAATCGTGAGGCTCCCGGCTGTGGGTCGATCCAGGGCGCCGAGGATGTGCAGCAGCGTGCTCTTGCCCACGCCCGAGACGCCGGTGATCGCCACGATCTCGTTGGCGTCCACGTCGAGATCCACGTGTCGCAGGACCTCCAGCTCCTCGTTGGCCGACTCGTACACTTTGCGGATCCCGCGCGCCTGTAGGACGGGCTGAGCCAAGGTCACATCACGTAGCGGATGGCGTCCACCGGCATGAGCGACGCCGCCTTGCGGGCGGGGTAAACCGAGCCGAGAAGGCAGATAACCACACTCACGGCTGCCACGAGCGCGAAGTCAAGGGCCTGCATATCGACGGGCAGCTCATTGATGATGTAGATCTCGCCGGGAATGCTGATCAGCTGGTATGCCTGCTGCAGCAGGCACACCAGCAGCCCCAGCCCGCAACCCAGCGCCGTGCCGCTGACCCCTATCGCCAATCCCTGGAAGACGAAGATGCGCCGTATTCCCTGCCGCGTCGCGCCCATCGCCCTGAGAATCCCAATCTCCGGCGTCTTCACGAGGATCGACATCACCAGAATGGACATGATGTTGAAGGAGGCCACGACGATGATCAGGCTCAGTGCGATAAAGATCACCCACTTCTCCAGCTCCATCCACCTGAAGAGCTCGGGAAACAGGGTAGTCCAGTTCGAAATTACGTAGGGATACCCCCACTCTTCCTGCATCGCCTCACTGACGGCGACCGCCCGGTCAATATCATCCAGCCGCACGTGGACGTGGGTTGCCGCGTCGCCGAGGTTGAGCGCTTCCTGGGCGTCTTCCAGGGCCACGAAGGCGAGATTGTCGTCGTAGTGATACATGCCACTGGAGAAGGTGTCGGTGACCACGAAGGGAGTCATCTTCGGGCTCACGTCGCCGGCGGCGATCTCGCCCAGCTCTGCCTGCTCGATGGACAGCAGGATCACCTCGCTGCCGGGGCCGACCAAGAGTCGGCGGGCGAGCTGTTCCCCCAAGATAATACCGGGGAAACGGTGATCGGGAAGGTCGCCAAGCATCATCTGTCCAGCTTCGTCATACTCGAGGTGATGCGGCAGGTCGGAGACCGCACCGAAGCTCTCCGGGTTGATTCCCCACAGGGAAATGGCCGTGAGCACGTTCGCATCAGCCGCGCTTGGCGCGATGCCCAGGTTGCGTTCGACGACGGGAGCGGCGGCGACGACGCCCTCGAACGCTCCCGTCCGGGCGACGATCTCACGGTATCCCGAGAACGCTTCGCCGAAGTTTCTCTTGATCGCGATATGGGCGTTCATGCCGATGAGCCGGTTTTTAACTTCGCCGGTGAAGCCGTTGGTGACGGACAACATGATGATAAGTGCCGCAACGCCGAGCACGACGCCGGCCGCCGCGATGAACGCGATGACGGAGACGAACCCCCGGGTCCGCTTCGACCGCAGGTACCGCCTGGCGATGAACAGCTCGTAGCGCACCGAGCTAGCTCGCCGTGGCGTGGGTCAGGTAGGCCTTGATAAAACCGTCGATCTGGCCGTCCATCACCGCCTGGATGCCCGAAGTCTCGTGCTCGGTGCGGTGGTCCTTGACCAGGTTGTAGGGATGGAAGACGTAGGAGCGTATCTGACTGCCGAAGTCGATGCTCTTCTTGGTGCTCTGCAGCGCATCCAGCTTCTCCTGCTCCTGCTGCCGGTAGTGCTGGTATAGCCGAGCCGCAAGCACTTTGCGTGCCGTCGCCTTGTTCTTAAACTGCGAGCGTTCATTCTGGCACTGCACCGAGATCCCGGTGGGGATGTGGGTCATACGGACGGCGGAAGAGGTCTTGTTTACGTGTTGGCCGCCCGCCCCACCGGCGCGGTAGACCTCGATCTGCAGGTCCTCATCCTTGAGATCCACTTCCACCTCGCTGTCCACCTCGGGGTAGGCGAAAACAGATGCGAAGGAAGTGTGGCGCCGGTTCCCCGCGTCGAAGGGCGAAATGCGGACGAGGCGGTGGACACCGATCTCCGCCTTGAGATAGCCGTAGGCGTACTCGCCGGAGACTTCCAGGGTGACGCTCTTGATGCCGGCTTCCTCTGCCACCTGCAGGTCCATCACCTCGCTCTGGAAGCCGTTCTGCTCGATCCAGCGTGTGTACATGCGCAGCAGCATCGCCGCCCAGTCGGCAGCCTCGGTGCCGCCAGCGCCGGAATGAATCTCCAGAATGGCCGACTTCGGGTCGTCGGGATCGCTGAGCATGGTGCGGAATTCCAGGTCATCGACCTGGCCCTGAATGTCGGCAAGCTCCGATTCAAGCTCACCCAGAGCGGCTTCGTCCTCTTCCTCGGCCGCCATCTCCGACAGCTCACTCAGGTCCTGCAGCTGCTGTTTCAGGGTATCCCAAGACTCCAGCGTGTCCTTGAGCAGTCGAGACTGGCGCGAGACCCTTTCCGCTTCCTGGCGATCGTTCCAGAAACCGGCCTCGGCCATGCGCTCTTCCAGGGATCTCAGTTCAGTGCGCTTGCTCTCGAGGTCAAAGATACCCTCCCAGCCGGTCCAAGCGTTCCACGCAGTTGGTTAGAGTCTCATCCAGTGTGGCCATTAGACGTCTCCTTCACTTGTCTCTATGTAGCGGTCAAACAGCAGCCGAACGGCATCGCGGTCGGTCGGAATCTCGAAGAGCAGTTCCTCGTCGAACCCGTCACCCTCATCAAGTTTAAAGCTTATGCCCCAGTTGATAAACAACGGCGACCTGGATAGCGGATAGTGACGGATGTCGGAGTCGTCGACTAGCCGGAAACAGCGCGGGACAATCGGGTAGCCCAGCTTGGCCCGTGCCTCAAGCTTCAGCTGGAGGAGAACGAATTTGTGCCCCGGCGACGGGTCGCCGTGGTAAAAATAGAGGTACCTGACTCCCTTCTCCGGCACCTCCCACGCCACCGGGTTCTGCCACCGGTCCAGCACGTCGGGCAACTTGCCCAATTTCTCGGTCGAGCCGCCGGTCAGGCGTATCAGCAGGTACAGCGGCAGAAAGACCGCGACGAGCATCAAGGTGACGCGTCGCAGCTTGCGGATCACGACCTGTTCCCGCCTGGACGGCACGCCCACCGCCTCCGCTACCGGACCAGGGCCAGTTTGCCGGTATCGACGGAGCCGGACGCGCTGACCTCGTAAAGGTAGATCCCGTTGGCAAGATCATCCGGTATCGTCCAGTACAGTGGCTGGTCTGCACCCACCTGAACCCGCTGCTCGTCCACCAGCCTCCCGATTAGATCGAAAACCCGGAGCTCGACCATATCGGGATCGGAAAGATCGACGGCGAAAGTCGCCATGCTCCCGGTGACGGGATTGGGAAACGGATACGTCGCCACGACCGCTTCGGGCAACCCGCCGCCGAGGCCACTGGCCTGCAGAGCGCTGACCAGTCCCCAGCCATAAAGGGTGTCGGCCTCCGCCTCGCCGAGGTCCACAGCACTGTCGCGTAAGGCCTGCAGGACATCCGACGCGATCCAGTCCGAACGCACCTGCAGCAGCAGCGCGCACACCCCGCTGACCAGAGGGGCGGCGAACGACGTCCCGTTCCGGCGCTGATAGTCGCCGTCGCGAATGTCAGCGACCACTACCTGCACGCCGAGCGCCACCACGTCCGGCTTGATGCGCCCGTCGGCGGGCGGGCCCACCGAACTGAAGGAGGCGAGACGCTGCGACTGATCCACCGCACCCACGGACACGATGCCGGGCGCGTCAGCTGGCGCCGTGATATGACGCCAGACCGCGTTGCCCTCGTTACCGGCGGCGACGACCACGACGATTCCGCGCGCGGCCGCCAGCGCAGCCGCCTGCGACGTGAGCGTGGTCTGCCCGTCCAGGTCGGCGTAGCTGTAGCCGCCGCGACCGTCTTCCCAGACCGTGTAGCCCAGCGAGCTGTTGATTACGTCGGCATCCAGACTGTCGGCCCATTCCAGCCCGGCGATCCAGCGATCTTCCTCCACCGGCAGCTCACTCCCGTTGTCCTCGGTCTTCGCCAGCAGGTATTCGGCGTCCGGCGCGACCCCCACCAATCTTCCCGGGTCGTTCCCCGCCAGCACCGACAAGACCTGGGCGCCGTGGATATTCTGCTGGCTCGCTGTCTCGTTGCCGGTCACTGGCTGGTCCATCTCATCGGTGACCACGTCGTCGCCGTTGACGAAGTCCCGCTCGGCGATGATCAGACCGTTGGCGCGCAGATGTGCGAAGGCCGGGTGGTCGGAGTAGTGAAAACCGTTGTCGAGAATGGCAACGCGGACGCCGCTGCCGCGATATCCCATCTCGTGCAGGCCGGTGACACCGATCTGCGCGCGCTGCTCGAAGCTCGGGTCCACCTGCGTGGGCTTGGCGTCGAAGGACGCCGTCGGAACGGCCGGCGCGCGCCGGAACTTGGCTACGGCCTGCGCCCTTTCCACGACCGCCAGTCGCCGGAGGCGAACGAGTTGGTCCGGCGTGGCCCTGACGGTGACGGCGTTGAACCACCGCGACTTGATCCGGAGCTGGGCGCCGGTGCCGAGAACGGCCTGGATGCTGGCGGGGTCTACGGGCCAGTCGCCGGCATCACCATCGGCGTTCGCCCGGTCCCAGCGAACCCGCTCGCCGGTCGGCGCCAGCTTGTGGGTGAAAAAAACCCAGTAGTCGTCCGCGGCCACCTGCCGCGCGCAGAGGACCAGGACCGCCGCCGCTACCGATCCAGTCAGCCGGCGCCTAGCGCTCATCCGTGGGTACCACTTCCCTCCTATCGATCACCTGGAGGCCTTCGGGCACCCGATAGCGGAACAGGGAATCGTCCAGCTTCTTGTTGGTCTTGTGGCCGGTCAGTCGATAGGTCGTCACGTTGTCGTTCACTTCGACCCGCTCGACCTTGAGCAGGTGCCACTTCTTGCGGTCCACCCAGACCTTGAGCCTCGCGACCTGCGAGGTGGAGGCCGCCGGCAACAGAGTCAACTCATAGCTTGGCCTCCCCATCAGATCCACCTCGGCGACGGCTATCGGCCGGTAGGTGTCGGCGTAGTCCACGAGAATCTCCCAGGGGGTTCTGAACTCTCCATCGTAATCGCTGACGACCACCTGGCGGTTCTGGCTGCTGAAGCTCCAGATGCCAGCGCTGGAGCCCACGATCAGGTCGCCCTTTTCCAGCTCCACGCGGAAATCGCCGGTGCGGCGCGTGAAGATCCTGCCGTTGCGGCTCTCCTGCTTGGTATCGAGCAGGGCCCAGTAGAAGTCCTTCTCGAAGTGGACGGAGAAGGTCTTATGCTTGCCGAAGCTCTCCTGCATCTTGCGGATGATCTCGTCCCCGGTGACGGCAGCTTCGACGAGGGAACTGTTGAATAGTACGACCACCAGAGCCGCAACCGACGAGGAGCGGGAGTTGCCCCGCATCAGCCGTTGCTCTCAGCCATGGCCTTGGGGTCGAGCTCTTCAGCCTCGACGTAGATCTCCCGCGGTTTGGCGCCGTCGGCGGGCCCCACGATCCCGGCCGCCTCCAACTCGTCCATGAGACGTGCGGCTCTGGAGTAACCCACCTTCATGCGGCGTTGGAGGAAAGACGTGGAGGCTTGTTGAAACTCGATGACGAGCTGGGTGGCTTCGCCGAAGAGCTCGTCCCGCTCTTCTTCGAGGGGGCTAATATCCGAATGCTCCGGAAGCACCGCAACAGGAGCCGCTTCGTAGCCGGACGACACTATCTCCCGCACCAGCTTCTCCGTTTCCTCACCCGATACGAATGCCCCGTGGATGCGCACGGGCTCACCCTGGCCGGAAGGTAGAAAGAGCATGTCGCCGCGACCGAGGAGACGCTCGGCACCGTTGACGTCGAGAATGGTCCGGGAGTCGGTCTTCGAGGCCACCTGGAAGGCGATGCGGGACGGGAAGTTGGCCTTGATGACTCCGGTGATGACGTTCACCGACGGGCGTTGGGTCGCCAGGATCAGGTGTATGCCGACTGCCCTCGACTTCTGGGCCAGGCTCATGATCGAAGTCTCGACGTCAGCTGGTGCCGTGAGCATTAGGTCGGCGAACTCATCGACGAGGGCGACGATGTACGGCAGCGCCTGCGGCGGCTCGAGGCCGTCTTCGTAATCTGCCGGGTTCAATTTCTTCACCTTGGCATTGTAGTCGACCAGATTCCGCACGCCCAGCTTCGCCAGCTTCTGGTAGCGCAGCTCCATCTCCGCGACGGTCCACTTCAGCGCTTCTGAGGCCTTCTTCGGCTCCGTGATGACCGGCGTGAGCAGGTGGGGAATGTCGTTGTACATCGTCAGCTCGACTACCTTCGGATCCACCATCAGCAAGCGGACCTGGTCCGGGGTCGACTTGAACAGAATACTCGAGATGATGCTGTTGACGCACACGCTCTTTCCCGACCCGGTGGCGCCGGCCACGAGCAGGTGCGGCATCTTGCCCAAATCGGCCGTGTACGGCTCGCCGGAAATGGTCTTGCCAAGAGCCACGGTCAGATGCGACTTGGGGCTTTTAAATGCCTTCGACTCCAGGATCTCGCTCAGGTACACCGTCTGATGGGTCTCGTTGGCGATCTCGACGCCGACGACCGACTTCCCCGGCACCGGCGCCTGGATGCGGATGCCGTTCGCACTCATGACGCGGGCGAGGTCATCCGAGAGGGTGACGATCCGGTTGACCTTCACGCCCGGCGCCGGCTCCACCTCGTACCGGGTCACCACTGGGCCCGGACTGACCTCCACCACCTTGCCGTTGACGTCGAAATTGGCCAGAGCCTCCTCCAGCATGCGGGCGTTTTCCTGCAATGCCTGCTCGTCGACGCCCCCCTGGTCGTCGGGGGATGTGTCCAGCAATTCCAGAGCCGGCAGCTTGTAGCGACCACTCGACTTGCGCCCCGTTCCCGCCGGAGCATCCGGTGACGCCACACCCTGGGGGGGCGCTTCCACCGCCGGCTCGGAGTCGGGTTCGAGCGGCGCCCTCTCGGAGGTCTTCGCCCGCTTCGCCGGCTTCTTGCTCCCGTTGCCGCTTACCGTCACCGTGGACTCGGGCCTGTCCCTGACAGCGGCCACCACCACCTCCTCCTCCGCTGATTCATCCGCAACCGACTGAGTGGCCACCCCCACGGACTTCTGACTATCGAGGGCTGCGGAAGTTTCCCGCCGGCGCTCCTCCCTGAGCTTCCTCCTCTCTTCCCGTCGGTGGCGACGTCGCGCCCAGTAATCGCGCAGACGAGCCCGCAACGCTGCCAGCCCCGTAAGCGGCCACCGCCCGATTCTCCCGGCAACCTGCAGCAGAATGAGGCCTCGCCGGAAGTCCAGATCGGTCGTCGTGATCACCGCGGCAAGCAACAGGGCTGCCAGCAGAATCGCCGAACCCACCCGGCCGGCGTAGGGCACGAGAATGAGATTGGTCACCTGGGTACCGAACCAGCCGCCGAGCTTGAACGCCGTATACGATGAATACTCGGGCAACACCGAGCCGACGCTGAATAGCAGCATCATGCTGACGATGCCCGCCGTTCGGTAGGCCGCCGTCTGCAGGCTGACCCCGCGCATTCGGTTCCAACCCCAGAGCAGAAACAGGACCGGGAAGCCGTATGCGGAATACCCGATCGCCGTGAAAGCGGTGTAGGAAATCCACGCGCCGAGATACCCTGCCCAGTTGACGATCTCGACCGGAGAGCGGCTGGAGTTCGGGAAGTCGCGGTACGAGTGCGACACGAGACTGAGAGCTAGGAAGATGCTCCAGGCCAGTAGCAACACGCCGATTGCCCGGGCTCCCTTCCTGCCGCCGATGAACTTTTGGATCAGATCGCGCATGCTGCTACCCCACAGTGCTGAAATTGCAGTTTTGGTGTTCACGCGCCACGATGCAAGCGCGAATCGCTGGGGAAGACTTGTCGCCGGGGCGGGGAACCCCGGATCAGTGGCCCTGGTCGTCCGCTGCCGGAAGGGGGCTGCGCACGACTACGAGGCGTTCCTGCGCGAGCCGTCCGTCGAGGCTCGCTGATACATAGGCAATATAGGAACCGAAGGGGACAGCAACCCGGGCTTCCGTTCTGCCATCCCAGACGACGGTACCGCTCTGCTTGGCCTCGGCGTTGTCGAGCAACCGGCGTAGAAGGTTGCCCTCGACATCGTACAGCCAGAGGTTGACTAGCGCCGGCGTGCTCGCGACCCGATACTCGAACGCAACGGCCTCCGAAAACGGGTTCGGACGCGCCGTTAGACGCAGGCCCTGGTGCGACGCGGCAGGGTCGCTGCCGCTGTTGCGGCGGCCGGGGGTGCCACCGATAAAGCGCGCCGGCAGCCAGTTCGCCGACGTCGACGGGCCATCAAGGACCACGCGCTCGTACGAGCGGCCTGGCTCGTTCAGCGGGCTGTAAGAGAGGCTGTCGACCGTGTTCCCGGCGGCGTCCACGAGGATCACGTGACCCGGTCGGCTGTTCGGCCAGCCTCGCCTGCCGAATGCGTTGTCGTCGATGGCGATCGCGACCGCAGCGGCGGGCAGACGCCCGAACGCGTTGTCGACCGCACCGGCCAGACTCCCATCGACAATCAACCCGTACTGGCCGGAGTCGAGACTGAGCCGCTCACCTTCGAGCAGATCCATCTCCTCGCCATCTCCGAGACGCCATCCCGCCAGGTCGAGCGTCTCGGCGCCGATGTTGACCACTTCCACATACTCGTGGTGATAGTCGGGACCCACCGGGTCGTACATCACCTCGTTCAGTACCACCCGCGCGAACGCGGGCGGCGCGGTCAGCCAGAGGAGCAGACTCGCGTACCATGCCAGCCGGGATGAGAATGGGAGCGTCAACGGCATCAACTCAGACCAATCCCTGCTGCTTACGAATATACCACTCAATCGCCAACAACAGTATCGCCGCGATGACGATCCATTGGTGATCCCAGACGGTCACGACGCTCCGGCGCTCGACGAGCCGCCTGTGCAGTGTCGCGACATCGATCAGTTGACGCCAGTCGTCAATGGCAGCCGTCCTGCCACCACTGACTCGAGCGATCTCGGACAGCAGTAGATCGTCCGGCTTTACCGTGATCGATTCTACGCTGTGCTGCTCGACGATGAAGTTGCCCTCGTCCTCTCCCACCACCTGCCCGGCGACGCGAGCACTGGCCGAAAATGTATATTCGCCCGGGTCCAGGCCGCGCAGCCCACCCCGATAGTTACCCGAACCGACCTGCAGCAGTTTAATCTCCGCCTCGCCCATCTCGAGAGTCACCAACAGATCGGCGTCCTCCAGTGGACGGAAGAGTTCATCGAGGACCTGACCGATGACGACGACCTCCTCACCGCCCTTGTAGACGTTCCTTTCACTGCTGACCCGGACGCGGCCAGACGGGGACGCGGTGGCCAGCCATCTGACCGCATGGGCCCAGAAATCGCGTATGGTCTGCGGCGAATCCCCAACGCCGCTGCTGAGCAGGTCCAGCCGCCAGAGATGGGCCGACGCCACTGCTATCACCCGTCCCCTCTCCCGGTGCCCGACCGACACCACCGGGATTCGGCTCTGGTTGCCCTCGACAAGGACCATGGCGCCGGGTGCCAGCCGGGTCAGGGGAAAGTACCCGGGCAGCGGCGGCAATCTCGTCCAAGGGTCATCAGCCGGCTCGGCGGAACTTGGACGGGTTACCGGATGGGAGAGCCCACTTTGCCCGAGTTGGAGAGCCACTGGTCCGGCAGTAAACCGCGGCTCCGGATGATTCGGAGACACCGGCAACAGGCGGGTCACCGGCGAGTCCTCCCAGGCACCAAAGGTGCGCTCCCCACCGACGAACAGCATCCCCGCCCCGCCCCGGACCCGTGCCGCTATCGCCTCGCCCACGCGGCCCTGCATCAGCTTGCTGCCTGGATCCAGCACCACGAACACATTCACGCCAGCCCATTCGGCCGGGTCCGGCACACCCTCGTAGAAATCTTCGTCGCTCCTGCCGGTCATCGTTCTCACGGACATCGTCGAGTCGGCTGCCAGGCTCCGGCCGGCGAAGGTGAGGTCCGCGCCGGGCCCTCCCGCCAAGACCAGGGTCTCGACCTTGTCGTCGAGAATCCTTACAAACGCAGATGATTGGTTGTTCTCTGTGCTCCGGTCGCCTGCCAGATTTGGGACCGCGACGCGAAACAGGGTTGGGCCCGGAAGCTGAGGGACTACCTCGAATTGCACCGTCTGGCGCTCGCCATCCGCGGCGAATCGGTGGCGCTGCCTGGAGACGACCTCGTCGCCTTGGTAGAGCACGATCTCCTCCGTCCGTCCGGCGAATCCGCTGCTCTGCACCACCGCTCGAACGACAAGCCGCTGGCCCACATAGCCGATGTCGGGCGCTTGGGTCTCGACGACCTGCACATCCGCTGTCTCCTCACCAACGCCGGGCTGCAGGGAGAAGACGGGGACACCTAGTTCGGCCGCTGTCTCTACCGGATCCTCCCCGAGGTTATGCACCCCATCCGTAAGCAAGAGCACGCTCAGCGGTGCGTCGCTCTCTTTTACCGTCCTCACACCCTTCCTCAGAGCAGTCGAGATGTCCGTCGCTCGCCCGCCGGTCGGCTCTTGGAGGAGGTCTTCAAGTTGGAACGGTCGCGACGTCTCATCGAAGCCGTAGGCCTGGACCTCGACCCGATCCAGCACGGAGCCGAATTCCCGGCTCTCCAGCAAGCTCCTCACGCGGTCGATGCGGGAGATGCCTCCTTCCACCGTTTCCATGCTGGTGCTTGAATCGAGCAGGAGAGCGAGTCGTGGCCGGACGATGACCTTTTCCAAGAACTGGGCCTGAGGCTCCGCCAGCACGATCAGGATTGACAGCAGTGCGAGACAACGGGAGCAGGCGAGCACCCTCCGCAATCTCTTGGTCGGGGCCGGGTTGGTCCGGGCGTAGATCAGCAGGGTCAGCCCAACCGCCAAAGGCAGAAAGTACAGGGCCTCGACATAGCCGAGAAAGCTCAAATCCGGCCAGGGCGTCATGCGCAGACGCCTTGACTACAAGTCCAGGCGGGGAGCAGCTTCAAGATCGAGACTGGAACTACGCCCTTCGGAGAGGTGAAACAGGCCGGCGGCCGCGATCATCGCAGCATTGTCCGTACAGAGGGCCAGCGATGGACAGTGGAATGTCCCGCCGGCCGCGGTTACCTGCGACTCCAGCCGTTGCCGCAGGGATGTGTTCGCCGCAACACCGCCGGCCACGGCCACCGACTTGATGCCGGTCGTCTCCATGGCCTGCAGCGTTCTCTGCGCCAGGACATCGACCACGGCCTCCTGGAAGCTTGCCGCGATATCGTGAATCGTCCGCTTCAGCTCTGCGGCATCGAGGGCCCGAACATGATTGAAGACGGCCGTCTTCAGACCACTGAAGCTGAAGTCCAGACTGTCGTCGCCGCTCATGCCGCGAGGGAAGGAGATCGCGTCGGCTCGTCCCTTCTCCGCCAACTGTGATATCACCCTTCCGCCCATCACCGTTCCCCGCTCAGGCAGGACATTGAGAATCTTCGCAACCTTGTCGAAAGCCTCCCCCGCGGCATCGTCCCGGGTCCGGCCCAGGAGTTGGTAGCTGCCCATCCGCGGACACCTGACCAGCTCGGTGTGGCCACCAGAGACGAGTAGTACCAGAAGTGGGAAAGTGGCCTCCTGCTCGAGCAGGATGGAGAAAATGTGCCCCTCCATGTGATGCACTCCAACCATCGGCCGGCGCAGCGCCACCGCCATGGCCTTGGCCGCCGATAGGCCGACGACAAGCGACCCGGACAGACCCGGTCCCCGCGTCACGGCGATACCGTCCAGTTCGGTAGGACTCACGCGCGCGGCCTCAAGGGCCTCGTTGACCGTCGGCACGATGGCCTTGACGTGCGCTCTGGAAGCCAGCTCCGGTACGACCCCCCCGAAGCGGGCGTGATCGAGCTGCGAACACACCACGTTTGACCGGATCTGGTAGCCGTCGTCTACGACCGCTGCCGAGGTCTCGTCACACGAGGTCTCTATACCCAGGATCACCATGAGTCAGTATTCGACGAGGGTTACCTCGGGTGGATCGATGCGGCGGATCTCGATAAGGCTGTCGACGGCGGCGAGCACCCGCAGTGCTCCGCCTGAGAAGTCGCGATAGTCGACATAAAGTTGCAGGTCCTCGCGGTTTAGGCTGGCGATGATGCCTACGGCCCCCTTTACCTTGACGCTGACGCGGGCCGGCTCGGTCACGACCGACTTTCCCCGCCCGTGTCTGATGGCCACGAGCACGTCGTCGATATCGTCTTCGGCCAGAGCCTGGATGTCAGCCCGGACGCTGACCCGGTCGGGAGTGATGTCGAGTCGGGTGCGATCGGGTCCACGCAGCAATACGACCTGGTCGATCGGCTCGGCTACGTTGTGCCGTACCAGGGAATCCGTCTCGATCTGTTTGACCAGGCGAACCTGCTTGCTCGGCCCGGAAACGGTCACCTCGGCGGGATCGATCTGGACGGCTCCTACCCGGGTGTGGGCATCGGCGACCTGCAGACGGAGACGAGGAATGACCGGGACTACCTTGCTCGACCTCCTGTCCAGCTCGATCTGGATCTCCTGGGGCTCCACAATCTCCTCTACGGCCACGCCGAGTTCGGGCCGTCTGAACTCGACGTTGTCGGGACCGATTCTGTAGGTTCGGGAAGAGCCCGGGGTTCCATAGGGCGTCAGAATCGCGACGAGGTCGGATCGATCCAACTGGAGTAGATCCTTGCCCGTACCGGAAACCAGCACCGTCACCGTGGAGGGCGTAGAATTGGCGACGACTCGCTGAAGTCGATTCGACTCGGCCTCCGGCTCATCAATTCGCAGAGGGATCTCGAATTGACTCTTATATGTTTGTTCAGTTACCGCGTGAAACCACAGCAGGACTGCGAGGACAACGGCGCCCGCCTTTATCGCCCAGTCGACAATGCTGCTCTTGGCCATCGTGCGTTAGAAGTCAGAGATAGAAAAGGGCTCCGAAGCGGAGCCCAAAGGTGGTTCTGAACGCATTCGCGACGCTGCGACCACCAGAAACCATCGTTTACCTGCGGCTACTTGTACGACTCCTTGATTTCTTTTCCCGTGCTGAGTTCGCCGTTGTCAATCCTGATGTGGTATCCGCAATCAGGGTTAGTGCAGACCCATGCCTTGAAGTGGATGGCGGCGCCATCCCGACC
>CAYWBJ010000013.1:0-19639 GCA_964456165.1 uncultured Gemmatimonadaceae bacterium
TTGCCCGGCACCCCCTCAATCAGGGTGCTGCCCACCACCACCGCAGAGCCGATGCCGAAGGCCAGGAGCTTGGCCAGCCGCACCCGCTCCGCCTCGCTGAGTCGACGCGAGCGGAAGCGGTCGAGGAAATCGCTGGTCACCACCGCGCTGATGGAATTCAGCCCCGAGTCCAGGCTCGACATCGCCGCCGCGAACATGGCCGCGACGACCAGTCCGGAGACGCCGGCCGGCAGGTGAAAGGCGATGAAGCGGGGAAACACCTTGTCGGCGTCAGCCGACAGGCTGATCCCGACAGGCAGCTGGTCCGCGCGTATCGTGAAATACTCCAGGAGCGCAAACCCGACCAACGACAGAATCGATCCGATCGTCGCGCCGACCATCAGCTGGGTCCGCAGAGAGCGACGGGCCGCCGCCGCCCCGCCGGTGGCCATGAAGCGCTGCACCGCTGTCTGGTCGCCGCCCGCCGTGCAGATGTACCAGACGATCGAACTCAGCACCATCCCGAACAGGCTGACCCGCGTTCCCGGGTCGAAGGTGAACAGGGGCTGACGATCCCAGTTGGGGTGCCAGGCGGTCGGAATCCAGCCGAAACCCTGCAGCTCGTAGGAGATCAGCACGATCACCAGTAGGCCGCCGCCGAGCATCAGCAGCGTCTGCATCAAGTCGGTGATCACGACCGCTCGCAGCCCCCCCAGAGAGGTGTAGACGACGGCCACGAAACCAGTGAGGCCGGCAATCCACGGGATCATCTCCGGTCCGACGCCCAGCATCACCGCCATCGCCACTGCCGCCAGGTACACCAGCAGCGACATCCAAACCAGCCGCAGCGCGATGAACATGGTGGCTCCCAGCAGCCGAATGCCGACACCGAGACGGTCCTCGAGCAGCTCGTAGATGCTGGTCACCCGCCGCCGCATGTAAAGTGGTATCATCCAGTACCCGACCACGAGGTAGACCACCGGCAATGCCAGCATTCCGAAGAACCCGATCGGTCCCTTGCCGATCGCCTCACCGGGGATGGACAGGTAGGAGATCGTACTCAGCAGGGTGGCGAACAGGGAGAATCCGACCAGGGTCGGATTCATCCTGCCGGTGCCGATGAAGTACTCATCGGTGCTGCTCTGCTTGCGGCTGTAATAGTAGCCCAGTCCGACAGTGGCGCCGGCGTAGAGGGCCAGCAACGCCCAGTCCACGAGCGCGAGCCCGCCTGGCTCGGTCAACAGTTCCGGCATTCACACACCTGCGGCCGATTTTGCCGCGACCGACGGCTATGTCTTAGTTTCAACGTTTCCAGATCAACAATGAACGAGGTTCCCGGAGGTCGTCATACCATGTCATCGAATCCGATTCGCGTCGGTTTCATCGGTGCCGGCAGCATCTGCCGCATCAAACATCTCCCCGGCCTGGCGGCCATCGACGGTGTTGATGTCGTCGCCGTCGCCAACCGCAGCCGCGCCAGCGCCGAGGCGGTGGCCGCTGATTTCGGCATTCCAGACGTCGAGGAGACCTGGCAGGCCCTGCTGGCTCGCGACGACATCGATGCCGTCTTCATCGGCACCTGGCCCTACCGGCACAGGGAATACTCCATCGCCACCCTGCGGGCCGGCAAACACTGCTTCTGCCAGGCCCGCATGGCCATGGACCTGGACGAGGCCAAAGAGATGCTGGCCGTAGCCCGGGAGAATCCCCACCTGGTCAACATGCTCAGTCCGGCCCGGCCGGATTACGAGCACTACATCGCCGGGCTCGTGCGTGACGGAGAACTCGGCGAGATTACCTCGGTCGAGTTGCTGGCCATCAGCGACGGCAACCTGGACCGCGACAGCCTCCACTGGCGCGAACGGCGCGAGCTCAGCGGCAACCAGATCATGGCCATGGGCATCTACGCCGAGATGCTCAACGGCGTCGTCGGTCCGTATGAATCTCTCTCCGCCCACCTGTCGACACCGATCGGCGAGAAGGTGGACGAAGCCGGAGAGAAAGTGGCGATTGAGGTGCCACAGGTGGTGACTATCAGCGGCCGGCTGCAGAGCGGGGCGCTGGCGCTGGAACACCACACCGGGCTCAACGCCGACTCCACCAGCAGCACTTCGACGCTGACCATACGCGGCCTGAACGGAACGCTGCGTTACGACCTGGCCGACCGACTCGAAATCGGCCCCGCCGGCCAGCCCCTGGCCCCGGTGGAGGTCCCCCCCGAGCACGTCGGCACCTGGGACGCCGAGACCGACTTCGTCGGCGCCGTCCAGGCCGCCCGCGACGGCGCCCCCCCCGAGGAGCGAAAGGTGCGGCCCGACTTCGAGGAAGGCCTCCTCTACATGCGCAAGGTGGAGGCAGTCCACCGGTCGGCGGCCACCGGACAGGCGGTCCAGCCCGACCAGCTCTGACGCCTGGCACCGGCCGTCAAAACCGACCGGTCGCGTCGTCGCCGCTATCCTCTCATCTCCCAGCGCGGCACGACCTCTCTATTGACGTAGGAGAGCGGCCAGCGCCGTTGCGCCAGATCGATCACGGTGTCCACCGACAGGCGCCAGAAGTCGTGGAGATGGTGGCGGTGCATGCCGGCGATATGCGAAGTAATTATCGCGTTAGGCAGACCGACCACCGGATCGTCCGCCCCTGGTGGCTCCTCCTCCAGCACATCCAGGGCTGCCGCCTGAATCCATCCCTCGCGCAGCGCCCGGGCCAGCGCCACCGAGTCGACGACCTTTCCCCGCGCGGTATTGACCAAGATCGCCGACCGCTTCATCTGCCGTAGCTGCGCCTCGCCGATCAGGTGGTAGGTGCTCTCCAGGAGCGGGGTGTGCAGGGTGACGAAGTCGGCGGTTTTCAACAGGTAGCCGAAGTCGACCCGCTCGACGCCGAAAGCGGCGAACTGGCTATCCTCCACGGCCGGATCACAGGCCAGCAGTTTTGCCCCCCAGGGGCGAAGGCGCTCCGCTACCGCCCGCGCGATCTGGCCGAACCCAACCAGCCCGATACTGCTGTCCTGAATAAGCAGGTCCGGCTGATTACGGCGCATATCGAACTCGCCCGCGCGCACCATCTGGTCGTGGACCACGATCCTGCGGGCGGCCGCCAGCAGCAGGGCTATGGCGTGCTCGGCTACGGGGATTCTCGTTGCGCCGGGCGTGTTGGCGACAATGATTCCCTGCTCCGTCGCCTCCTTCACCGGAATGTTGTCGGTGCCCGCGCCGCTGCGCAGAATGGCACCGCAGGCGGTCAGCCCGAGAATACTCTGCGGCGTGATCAGCCTGGCGCCGCCAAAGACCCAGACGATTTCGGCGTCGGCGGCCAGCTCCAGCAGCTCCGCTTCCGACTCGCAGTCGCGCCGGACGAAGTTGATGCCGGCGGCAGTCAGCTCCTCGCCAACCCAGTCCGGGTACGGCCAGTCCTCCCGGTGCACCAGGGCAACCTTCGCGCTCATCCCCCTTCCTTCTCCCCTGAGTTGGCCATGTCAGTCGCGCCGCAGGATCCAGGACTGGACCTTCCGGCCGTCGAAGTCGAACGGTTTGCCCGCGCCACGCGCGGCGAAGCCGAGTCCGACGAAGGCGTCGCGTTTCTCCTCGTCCTCAACCGCGATCGTCGCCTCCAGCGGTCCCGAACCCCCGTCCCACTCGCCCGCAGCCCGCACCAAATCGCCCAGCGCCGCAGCGAAGTTGGCGTGGGCGAACCCGTCAACCCTGCGGACCCCGTCGGGATCCACGGCGACGCTGCTGAGCCCCACGACGCGACCATCTTCGGCCACGGCGGCGAAAAAGCAGCCCCGATCCGCCGTACCGCGCACGTAGCGTGGATAGAGCCCCATGCAGGAGACCTGATTGAAGTAGCGGCAGGATCGGGATCCGACGTTGGCATCAAGCACCTTCCAGTCGTGTGGCGTGACCAGCAGTGGTATCATCCGTACCCGCACCGCAGCGGTAGCCGGCACCACCGACACATCCCCGGGCCGGCGGAAGTAGTCCACCAGGTACTCCTCCGGAGAGTGGCCCGAGGCGATGTGGACCATGACGTTGTTCCCGACGATCTTGCGCCAGCCCAGACGGTGGTAGATGCGGGCTGCAGCCGGGTTGCCGGTGCCGAGGAAGAAGGCCTCGCCGCCGTGCGCCTGGAAGTCCCGGACCGCGGCACCGCAGAGGCGGCTGGCTATACCGCGGCCCCGCCAGTCGGGACTTGTGGCCACCTCGCCGAAGCCGGCCAGGGGCAAGGTCCGGTCGTGCATGGTGAAGCAGGTACCCACCACCGCGCCCTCGGCCTGTTCGCAGAAGAGCACACTGCGACAAAACTCCTCTTCGGCGCCGCCGAAGACACCACGGTCGATGTCGGCCGCGCCGGGCCCGAAGATCGACTCCCAGAGTGCGAACAGCTCCTCGATCGCCGCGTCCTCCAACGGCGGCGTCTGCTGCAGGGACGGCCCGTTTTGCATCGAGCCTAGTAGCCCGCCTGCTTGTCGACCAGTCCGAACATTGGCTCGCCGGCGCGGAATCGGGCAAGGTTGTCGACGAAGAGGCCAATCCCAGCCGCGACCTGCTGGCTTGAGGTACCGCGGCAGGCCGAGACGACGACATTGTGCCGCTGCCAGTAATCACTGTCGATGGGGGGCATCCCCAGCTCCGGATCGAGGCCGCATGGCTGGCTGGCGATGCCGCCGATCCGCCCGTTCTCGATCGCCCGCACCAGGGCCGGGTAATCGAAGAGAGCGGCCCGCGCCGACATGTCGATGATCCAGGCATCCCGGCGCATGCGGGAGAGAAAGTCGGCGTCGATCATGCCGCGGGTCTGCGCGGTCAGTGGCAGCCCCACGGCGACGAAGTCGCACTGGCCGAGCAACGTGCCCACCCTGGAAAGGTCGTACTCCTCCGCCACCCCGGCGGCGCCCCGGTTGCCGCTGCGGGTACAGGCCAGCACCCGCAACCCCAGCGCGGCCGCTCGCGGTGCCAGCGCCTGCCCCATGCAGCCCAGGCCGAGCAGGCCCACCGTCTTGCCGGCCAGGTCTTCCGGGTCTGCGGTGTCGTCAAGCCCGCCGCTCAGGTACGCGGTCTTGGAAACGCCGACGGCCAGGTGATTGCGGCGGGTGATCATCAGCATGGCGGCGAGGGCGAACTCCGCACCAGGAATCCCGAAGTTGGGTTTGCTGCAGGTGAAGATTACCGGGCTGGCCGCGAAGGCGGGAAACAGGTAGGACTCGACACCGCCGCTGCGGGTGTGGACCCACTGGAGCTGCTCTGCAACCTCGAGGAGGCGTTCGTCGAAGGTGGAGACAAGGGCCGCATCGGCGTCGGCGAAGTGGCGCAGCGCCTCGTCGGCGGTGGCACAACAGGCCACCTCGATCCCGTCGGCGGCAACCCCCTTCATTGCCGCGACCACGGCATCGGCCACATCGGTGACGACGATCTTGTCTACAGCACGGGCGAGCGGCTCTGCTTCGGGCATCGAGGTATGCCTGGTTGACCTGGCTAGGATCAGACGATTAGAATCCGGGGTTATTCTATGAAAAGCCCTGAGCCCTCTCAACCGAAGCGACGACACCGCGCCTTCGTCCACCTCGCCGCGGCAACCGGATTCCTCGTGTTGGCCGCCGCCATGCCGACCGCACCCGTCACACCTCCACTCGCAGGCCGAACGGTAGCGCTGAATGCGGGTCACGAACCGCCGTTCGCCACCGTCGAGTGCAATCGGTGTGCCTGGATGGGAACCGGAAGAAGCAGCCACTTCTACGACATCCGGCACACATTCCCCGATCACGCACTTGCCATGGCTGCCAGCCCCTACGCGGGCGCGCTGGCGGAACACCTGCTCAACCAGGACCTGGTCGCACGCATCGCAAAGCTCCTGCGACCGGCCGGCGTCCGGGTTGTCCTCACCCGAATTGCCCGAAGCACCAGTAATCCAGTCGCAACGGCCAGCGTCGACACCCTCGTCGGAGAGGCGATCGTCGCCGCGCCGCTCACGCCGGCGGCACTGACCGCGCTCTACCGGACCGGGGCCGCGTTGAACCCGCGCAACCGCGAGCCGCTCCGTGCAGCCTATGCCGATTACGGCGCCTCGGCCGCCGGCGCTGGTCTGCGCAACATCCTCGCCCGGGCGGAACGGGCAAACCGGGCCGCGGCCGACCTGGCCGTGGTGATCCACGCCGACGCCGTGAACGATCCCGATGTACGAGGTCGGCTGCTCTTCGTCTACCACCCCGGCGACGAAGCCGTGCACGCTACCAATTTCAGAACGCCGCCGCCGGGACGAAGCCTTGACCTGGCCAGGACCATCGAGAGTCAGCTGGCAGCGCTCGGAGGTATACCGCCTGCGGGAATCTACGGGCGCGACCTGTGATACCTGGGGACCGTCCGGATGCCGGCCGTGCTGATCGAGACGGGGCGGCTCACCAACGCCGAGGACGCGCGGTGGCTCGCGGAGGTGGTCAACCGCCAGAGCGCCGCAGCAGCGATCGCGGACGCCATCGCCGCTTTTCTGCAGGCTCTGACGGACTCCACCGCTTCAGGTTCCGGCAACTGATGCTTGCCAGCAGTACCGCAGGCGATTCCGCGCCCGCGGGCCGCAATCAGCTCCGAATCGCTGTAGACGAATCGCTGTAGAGAGGAATCGACAGTTCGTGTGGCGCCGCGCTCTTGCGCAGGTCGCCGGCGGATCGGGACTCATGGCCAACAGCGTTACACCCAGTTCGCCCGGTTTTTTTCCTCTCTTTGACGCCCCTTGTATTTCGCCGCCGAAACCTCAAGTCTGCTTCCTTAACGGCGCACTAGTCAATGATTCCGTTGGCCCTGAGGACAATCTCCTGCACCAGCAGCTCGTGCGCCGCCGACCGATCCCGCGGTCGCTCGCCACGGACGGTGGCAACGAACGCGACGAGCTCTTCCTCATAGAGATCCTGACGTGATTGCACCTTCACGGGCACCTGCTGCTCACCGGCGACGAACCCTTCCGCGGCCTCTACCAGGCAGAGGCGCACCTGCCGCACCGGTTCGAGGGGGTCGATAATGGCGCTGCCTCGAGTGCCGTAGACCTCGAAACGGCGAGCTGACGGGCCGGGCTCCATCGCCGCGATGTCGACAAACGCCATCCCCTTCTCGTATTCAAGCACGCTCAAGCAGTTGTCGGCGAACTCCGGCACGATCCCGGTATCATTGCGCAGAAAGGAGGTAACCCGCTCCGGCCGCCCCATCAACCAGACCACCTGGTCGAGCATGTGACCTGAAAGATCGAAGAAAATGCCGCCGCGGTGGTGGTCGGAGATGGCGCGGCGGGATGCCGCCGTATCAGGGTTTACGAAGGCAGCGGTGGACATGTGAGCACGGATGGAGAAAAGGTCGCCGAGTAAGCCTGACTGCAGCCACCGGGACAGCTTCTGGAAGCCCTCCTGGTAACGCAGCATGTACCCCAACTGGATCAGGAGCTGTCGCTCCTCCGCCTGCCCCACGACCTGCTGCCACCGCTCCCAGTCGTCGCCAGCCGGCTTGTCGTACCAGACGTGTTTGCCCGCCTCGACCAGTCGGGCGGTCTGCTCGAGGCTCTCGCAGTTCTTACCCTCCGAAGCCACGGCGGCGATCGTCGCATCCTGCAGAATCCCCTCCTCGGTCTCGAAGAATGTCACCTGGTCGTACGGGGCCGTGCCGCGCACCTCGTCGCGCCGCTGTGCGTCCGGCTCGAAGAGCCCGGCGAACTCCACGTCCGCATTGCTGAGCATCGCCTGCAGCTTACCCGCCGCGTGCCCGTGTTTAGTTCCGTACTGGGCCATTCGCAGCCGCGCCATATCTTCCCCTTATCTACCCATCCAGCCGCCATCGACGACCAGGTTGATGCCGTTGACGAAGTCGGAAGCCGGCGAACAGAGGTAGACCACCGCCCCCTTCAGGTCGTCCGGCGTGCCCCAGCGGCCGGACGGCACCCGAGCCATGAGCTGCTCGGCCCGCGCCGGGTCACTCTGCAGCGCTTCGGTGTTGTCAGTGGCAATGTACCCCGGGGCGATCGCATTCACGTTCACCCCCCCGCCCGCCCACTCGTTCGCCAGCGCCATAGCCAGGGTGTTGATGCCGCCCTTCGACGCGGCATAGCCGGGCACGGTAATCCCGCCCTGATAGCTCAGGAGCGAGGCAGTGAAGACGATCTTGCCGTACCCCCTGTCGATCATCCGCCTGCCGAACTCCCGCGCCAGCACGAAATGGGAGCTGAGATTGACCTCGAGCACCAGGTCCCAGTCCTCGTCCTTATGCTGGGCCGCCGGCTCGCGCCGGATCGTGCCGGCGTTACTCACAAGGATGTCGATGGTGCCCACCTCGTCGTCCACCCGGCGGATGAAGTCGTAGACCGCCGACCGATCGGAGAAGTCACAGGAGTACGGACGAAAGGTGCGGCCCCGCCCAACAACGTCCCGCTCCACTTCGCTTCCCTCCGCCTCCAGCGAAGCACTGACGCCGACGATGTCGGCCCCGGCGTCGGCCAGTGCCTGCGCGAAACCACGGCCGATACCACGCCGGCAACCGGTCACCAACGCGGTCTTGCCATCGACGCGAAAGGCGTTCATGATGCTCATGATGTCTGATCTCCCTGGGTATCGATAAGAACCTTCATGATGTCCGCCCCCTCATCCATCTGAGCAAAAACCTCCCCCAGGTCGGCCAGCGGCCTGCGGTGGGTGACCAGCTGGCGCAGCGGCAGCTCGCCGGCGGCCGCCAGCTCAATGGCGCGGTCGTAGTCCTCCGGCTCGTAGACCCGCACCCCGCACAGCCGCAGCTCGCGCCAGAAGAAGCGGAACAAGTCAAGCCGTGGCGGGTCGGCGAAGATCGCCACCACCACGATGCGCCCCCGGGTCCGCGGGAGCTGCGTCACGAGGTCGGCGCCGGCTTGGGTCCCGGACACCTCGAAGACCACGTCCGCACCGGTCCCGGCGGTGCGCTCCTCGACCATGACCACGACGTCCTCGGCGCGCGGGTCGACCACGTCGAATCCGAGCTCCCGGGCCAACCTCAGACGGAACGGATTCACCTCCGACACCAGCACGTTGCCGCCGGCGTGCCGGGCAACCAGCGCCACCAGCATGCCGATCGGACCACCGCCGATCACCACAACCTGCTCGCCCGCGGCAACCTCACCCAGCCGCACGTCGTGGCAGGCCACCGCCAGCGGCTCCACCAGCGCTGCCTCGTCCATCGCCATCGCCTCCGGCAGGCGGTGCAAGGTGAAAGCCGGCACCGTCCACGAGCCTTGGAAGGCACCCGGCGTGTCGATGCCGAGGAAATTCAGGTTCTGACAGATGTGCTCATGCCCCGCCCCACAGGCCCCACACTCGCCGCACGGATCGATCGGCCGCACCACCACCTTCTCCCCCCTCTCCCAGCCCTCGACCCCCTCTCCCAGCTCGACGATCCGCCCCGACATCTCATGCCCGATCACCTGCGGATGACTGATCCGCCCGTCCATATGCCCGAGATAGATGTGCAGATCCGTCCCACAGACCCCACAGTAAGCCACCTCGATCCGCACCTCCCCCGCTGCCGGTGCACGCACAACGCCCTTTCCCAGCTCGATCCGCTTGTCGCCGTGGTAATACGCCGCCTGCATGCTCGCCTCTTTCATCCGAAAAAACACCGCGTCAATATAGTTGAAAGCCCGGAACTGGTCATGCGGTCATCCCACCCTCTGCAACCTCCGCATATTGCCGCAGTCACGCCCCATCGATACATTGCCCACCATGTCGCCCAAACGCACTCTCTACTACATCGCCGATCCTATGTGCTCCTGGTGCTGGGGCTTCGCCCCCGTCGTCGACACCGTCCGCCGCCACCTGGACGAGGGGATCAACTGGCGGCCCGTGATGGGCGGCCTGGCGCGAGACTCGGATGAGCCGATGCCCGCCGCCACGCGCGAGTCTATCCGCCATCACTGGTCGGCAGTCGCCGAGCGCACCGGTGCCTGCTTCAACTGGGCATTCTGGGAGGCCTGCGAACCCCGCCGCTCCACCTACCCGGCCTGCCGGGCCGTACTCGCGGCGACGGCCATAGATCCAGTCGGAACCGCCGGGGACCGGATGTTCGACGCCATCCAACGGGCTTATTACACCCAGGCGCGGAATCCTTCTCTAGCGTCGACGCTCACCGAGCTCGCCAGCGAAATCGGCCTCGACGCCGAGCAGTTCGCGGCTCAGCTGCGATCGCCGGCGACCGAAGCCGAGCTGCAGGCCGACTTCGACCTGCGGCGGCGACTGCAGACAACCGCCTTCCCCGGCCTGGTGCTCGAGGCCTCGAGCCGCACCTGGATCGCCCGGGGCTACACCGACGAGGAGACCGTGCTGGACCGGCTGCGACAGCACACTGCCCTGACGACCGCACTGGCCACCGAAACAGCTGGAGCATAACCATGATCGAAGACCCCCCACTACTGCGGGTCAAGCGCGACTTCCCACGGCCCGACGCCCGCCTGGTGCGGTCGCTCAAGCATGTCCCCACCGGATTTGCCGTCGACTGCATGAACGGGCGCGGTGCTCTGGACGCCCGAATCAAGCCACTCGATATCGGCAACTGTCGCATCGCCGGCACCGCCCTCACCTGCAACACCGGTCCGGACGACAACCTCGGCCTGCTGGCGGCGGTCAACTTCACACAGCCGGGCGACATCGTCGTCAACTCCACCGAGTCCTACACCAATTCGGCCGTCACCGGGGACATCCTGGTGGGAATGCTCAAGAATCGCGGCGCCGCCGGACTGGTCACCGACGGCATGGTGCGGGACGAGGAAGGGATCCTGGTCGTCGGCCTGCCAGTATTCTCCCGCGGAGTCACCCCCAACTCATGCGTCCGCAACGGCCCCGGCACCATCGGCATGCCGATCTCCGTCGACGGCGTCCCGATCGAATCAGGCGACGTCATCATCGGCGATCGCGATGGCGTGGTAGTCATTCCCCGCAGCGCGCTGGAGGTGTTCTGCGAGCGCCTGGTGGAGGTCAAGGAGGCGGAGGCCAAGCTGACCCGGCAGGTGCGCATGGGGTTACAGGCCATGGATGCCATCACCGAGATCCTGGAGTCGGAACGCACCCTCTATCTGGATTAACCGTCGTCTATAACTTCTCGACCTGATTCAGTTCATCTGTTTGGTCCGTACCAGGGCTGCTCGTCTTAACCGGAGAGGCAAAAGCATCCTGGCCGACGTCAGATATAGCGACGCCAGATATAGCAAGGATCTTGGCCACAAAATCCCTCTCTTCGCCAAGCTGATCAACGACAACGTCCGCATGCGCGACAAAGTGCAGCCGGCAGACCCGGGTCAAGCAGGCCGCAGGCCGCACCGAGGTCGCCCTCGACCTGCTCGAGGAAAGGGCGCCATGTCGAAGGAGAATACCCGCGCCCGGCCTTTCGGGTCTGGTCGAAATCGACGAGATTCGAAATCGCCCCTTCGACGACTTCATCGAGAAGCTGATCAAGCTCGAGGAATTAAAGCAGCTGGTGGAGACCTCGTGAAGGAAGAGTAGGAGGCGTAGAGTCCGCGCCCACCGCCGCACTGCAGGGAGAAGAAGCATTCGCCGACCAGTTACCAGTTCCAGTCCTCACCCCCGCCTCACCATCCTGTCAACCGACACCGAAGACCATCGCGACGACTTCGCCCGGGATATCCGCGCGGGCCTCTCGGCGTCGTCCAAGTCACTGCCCTGTCGCTACTTCTACGACGAGGCCGGCTCCGAGCTGTTCGAGGCCATCTGCCGGCTGCCCGATTACTACCTGACCAGGACCGAGGCCAGCATCCTTGAAGCCCATGCCGGAACGATAGTCGCGGCTTGCCCCTCGCCACTCATGCTGGTGGAACTGGGCAGTGGCAGCTCGGTAAAGACGAGAATCCTCATCCGGGAGTTCATCCGCCGCCAGGGGCGCCTCCGCTACGTTCCGGTCGACATCTCGCCCACCGCCCTCGGAAACAGCGCCAGGCAGCTGCTCGAGGATTTCCCCGAGCTGGAGATCACCGGGCTCGCCGCCGAGTACCAGAACGGCCTGGACCACCTCCTAAAGACCGAAGACCATCCGCGACTCGTCCTCTGGCTCGGCTCCAACATCGGCAACTTCGAGCGGCCGGCAGCAGCCGACTTCCTGCGCGGCATCCGGACGGCGATGGCGGATCGCGACCAACTCCTGGTGGGAATCGACCTGCGGAAGGACGCGACCATCCTGCAGCGCGCCTACGACGACAGCCAGGGTGTGACCGCCCGCTTCAACCTGAACATCCTCGCACACATCAACCGCGAGCTCGGCGGCCGGTTCGAACTTGATCGCTTCAGCCATCGCGCCACCTACGACGAGGAGGCAGGCCGTATCGCGATGTTCCTGGTGAGCGAGGTGGAGCAGGTCGTCGCCATCGACGCACTGGGAATGGAAGTGCAGCTGGCCGCGGGCGAAGCCATACACACCGAGCACGCTTACAAATACTCCAGGCAGGAGATCGCAGACACCTGCGCCGCCGCCGCCCTGCGGCTCGAACGCCACCTGGTCGATTCCGCAGGACGCTTCAGCCTCAATCTGCTGGGACCGGCCTGAAGCAACGGCCACTCACTCCCGGATCGTCAGGACCATCCCGGAGGAGAGGCGCAGGTGCCGTCGCACCCGCTGGGATATAGTGTCGATCCCCATGTTCAGCAGTGCCGTGATGAGGATGAGAAACATCGCCTTGTCGAGCTTGTCGTCGTCGATGGCGCTGTCGATGAAGAATCCCAAGGTGTAGATGCCTAGGAGCCCTAGGACCGCGGACTCCCGCATCATCACCTCCCAGCGATAGAAGAGGAAGGCGAGAAACTGGCCGTAGACCCGCGGCAGCACCTCGTGCGCGTAGCGATTAAGGCGCCGGCGCGGCGCATCCAGGCGCAGCTCCAGCAGGTTGGCGTTGCCCCCACTCAGGTAACCCAGGATGGCTCCGTTGTGGAGAACGATGGCGCACACTGCCGGCAGCATCGACGGCCCCACAGCTGGACGAAGGGGTAGGCCAGCATGTACTCGGGGGTGGTCCGCAAGACGATTAGCGCCAGGTGGGAGAGGCGCCGGGTCGGAGTGGAGACGAAGTGCCGACAGATGGTGGGGAACACTACCAGGGTGAACAGACCCGTAGCGGCCAGGACCACCTGAGTCAGAACCACGGTGTTCCAGACGCCGGGTGAGATCTACAGCGTGATATCCTGCAGGATCGTGGTTTCACCGTAGGCGAGACTGACGCCGTCGGGGTCGATCATACCGGACTACTGTCTATGGCGAGGCCGCGAATCAGACCTGTACCTGCGCCAGCTCGGCCGCCTTCAGGACCGACTCCCAGACGTCCTCCTCGATCGGGATCGTCTCCCGCCTCTGCGCCCGTGCCTCCGCCTCCAAGTCGCCCGGCGCGAGCACCCGGTCGGTCCCCACCGCCGGCGGCACTGCCCGCACGCGACGCTGCATCTCGCCGGCCCGCGCAGCGAAGACCGCCTGCGGCTGGAAGAGGTCGGACCGCATGGCAATCATGGTCACGCCTTGGTGTCGAAGGATTGGACCGCCGCGCTCGGGTGCCGCGAACTCGTCGCCGCCGGCAAAGATTCGGCCCAGGTACTCCGCCGCCATCATCAGGCAATACCCCTTGTGACCACCGAAAGGAACGTGACCGCCGCCGGCGAAGAAATCGTCGGGATCGGTGGTCGGCCGACCGTCGCTGTCGACGATCGATCCCTCGGGAACCGGCTGCCGCCGCCGCTGCGCGTTGACGACCTTGACACCAGATAGTGCCGTGGTTGCCCAGTCGAACATCACCGAATTATCCCCGTCAACCGGGAACCCCATGGCGATCGGGTTGGTGTGCAGCACCGGCTGCCGGCCCCCGTAGGGCATCGTCGCCGGCTGCTCCTCCCCGTAGCCGCCGCCAAACACCATGCCGAGCTGCCCTGCAGCCGTCGCCGTCTCGACGTAGTGGCCGAGCCGACCGATGTGATGCAACTCCACCAGCGCCACCGCGGCAATGCCGTGATTTGCCGCCTTGGCGATCGCCATCTCCATACCCCGCTGGGCCACCACCTGACCAAACGTCCAGTGGCCCCTGAGCCGGGCGCCGGCGGCACTCTCGTCCAGAACCTCCGGCGCGGCAGCCGGGTCCAGCTCTCCGTCCATGATGGCCTCCACGTAGCCGAGGAGATGCCAGATCCCGTGGGTATCGACGCCGCTGCGATTGGCCAGTACCAAGTGCTCGGCCACGACCGCGGCGTGCGCCGCATCAGCGCCGGCACCCAGGAGTATGCTCTGCACCAGCTCCTGGAGCTCGCCAGGCTGCTTATCGATCATTGATCAGCCGAAAACCAGGGAGATTTGGTCGGTCGCGCTCTCGACGCGGCCGACGATGGTCGCCGGCGCCACACCCTCCTCCTGCAGCGCCTCCAACGCAGTGGCAGCCTCGGCCTCCGGCACCGCGGCCAGCAGCCCGCCGCTGGTCTGGGGATCGACGAAGATCTCGCGCTGCCAGACCTCCAGCTCCACATCATAGCGGGTGTAGTCTGCGGTCAAGCTGCGGTTCTCTCCGTTAACGCCGGTGCTGACACCCTGCCGGTACATGTCCAAGGCCTCGGCCATGACCGGCACCGCCTCCGCGTCGATAGCCAACCGCACACCGGAACCCTGGGCCATCTCCAGGGCGTGGCCCGCGAACCCGAAGCCGGTGATGTCGGTAGCGGCGTGCACGGAGAATCGGGCCAGGGTCTCGGCCGCCTGCCTGTTGAGCGTCGTGATGGTCTCGACGCAGGCCTGCAGCGCCGCATCGGAAACCATCCCCTTCAGGTTGGCGTTGAAGAGCACGCCGCTCCCCACCGGCTTGGTCAGAATGAGGGCGTCACCGGGTTGTGCGCCCGCATTGCGCCAAACCCGCTCCGGGTGCACGATGCCGGTGACCGAAAGCCCGAACTTGGGTTCTTCGTCATCGGTCGTATGCCCACCGGCCAGCACCGCTCCTGCCTCGGTGATCTTGCTCAGCGCCCCTTCGACGATACCGTGCAGGATCTCCGGCCCGAGCTCGCTGGAAGGAAAGCCGATGAGGTTCAGACAGGTTAGCGGCTGCCCCCCCATGGCGTAGACGTCGCTGAGCGAGTTGGCGGCGCCGATCTGCCCAAACAGAAACGGATCGTCGAGGGGCGGTGTGATGAAGTCGGCGGTAACCACCAGAGCCCGCTCCTCATCGAGCCGGTACACCCCCGCATCATCGCTCGTGTCGAAGCCAACCAGCAGGTTGGCGTCGCCGTTCTGCGGTAGAGAGTCGAGCAGCTTACCCAGTCCGACCGGACTGACTTTAGCAGCTCACCCGCAACTGTTGGCCAAACTAGTCAGCGTTTTTTCGCGCCCGAAGATCCCGAATGCCATGCTGTTACCGTCGTTGTCCACTGGAGGAACAGGTGATGCGGGGCCGGTTGAATAACCACCTTAGCCCAACCGCACGCAAGGCGGACGCGGCGTTGTCCGGCCAGGCGGCGAAGTCTTATTATCACGTTATCACGCGAATGGGTCACCTCTTTGCGGGAGAGCTACCGTGGATGCCGAGCTGTTGCGGGACTGGGTTACCGATGCCCGAGGACGGTCGTTCGAACTGCTCGCCGACCTGAGCGCCGAGCAATTGATGGGGCCGCAGCTGGATATCGTCAACCCGCTGCTCTGGGAGATCGGGCACCACGCCTGGTTCCAGTCCTTCTGGGTGCTGCGCCACGTCGCCGGCCAGGAGCCGACGCGTGCCGACGAGGACACCCTCTACGATTCCATCGCCATCGCCCACAACACCCGCTGGGAACTCCCCCTGCCCTCGCGCGAGGAGACCTGGTCGTATGCCCGTCAAGTCCGCGACCAGGTCCTGCGGCTGCTCGAAGAGGCCGAGCCGGACGAGGATCTGGCCTATCACGTGCGTTATGCGGTCCTGCACGAGGATATGCACACAGAAGCAATTTCGTACGTACGCCAGACCCTCGGGTACGCCCCACCCAACCTGGATGTCCCAGCGGCAGGCCCCAAGGCGTTGAACGCCGGCCCATTCCCCGGCGACACGGAGATAGCCGGCGGCGACTTCGCCCTCGG
The DNA here is from genome assembly GCA_964456165.1 of uncultured Gemmatimonadaceae bacterium. Taxonomy (GTDB): domain Bacteria; phylum Latescibacterota; class UBA2968; order UBA8231; family UBA8231; genus CAYWBJ01. The sequence goes on from CAYWBJ010000013.1 coordinate 16,056, forward strand.
CTCGCAGCCCGGCGACGGCTTCGCTTTTGATAATGAGAAGTGGGCGCATCCGGTGCGGGTCGAGGCTTACGCCATCGCCAGGGCCCCGGTCACCCAGAGCGAGTTCGCCGAATTCGTCGACGCCGGCGGCTACGGTGCGCGGGAGCTCTGGTGCGACGCGGGCTGGCAATGGCGTCAGGAGTCCGCGGCCGAACACCCGGTCTACTGGCGCCGACAGGAGAACGGGTGGGAACGACGCGACTACACCTGCTGGCAGGCGCTGGAGCCACACCGCCCGGTGGTACACGTCAACTGGTACGAAGCGCAGGCCTACTGTCGCTGGGCGAAGCGCCGACTCCCGACCGAAGCGGAGTGGGAACTGGCAGCGGCCGGCGAGCCGGGGCTCGCACATGCCGATGCGCCGAAGAGGAAGTATCCTTGGGGGTCCGAGCCGCCGACGGCACGGCAGGCCAATCTGGATTGGCTAGGACGCGGCTGTGCCGATGTGGCCGCCTTCCCGGAAGGCGACAGCGGCTGCGGCTGCCGCCAGATGGTGGGCAACGTCTGGGAGTGGACCGATTCCGTCTTCCGCCCCTTTCCCGGCTTCGTCGTCGACTCCTACAAGGAATACTCCGAGCCCTGGTTCGAGACCCGTAAGGTCCTGCGCGGCGGCGCCTGGCCGACCCGCTCGCGGTTGGCCTGCAACAACTACCGCAACTACTTCACCCCCGAACGCCGTGACGTCTGGTCCGGATTCCGCACCTGTGCGACCTGAACAGGCCCGACCGTGAGAATCCTGATCGTGACGCCGGCCCCGCCGCGATCCCGTTCGGGGAACCGGGTCACCGCCCTGCGGTGGGCACGGCTGCTGCGCGGCGTTGGCCATCGCGTGGATGTGGCGGAGGTATTCAGACGCCAGCGCTGCGACCTGCTGCTTGCCCTGCACGCCCGACGCAGCTTTCTCTCCATCCAGCGCTACCGCCGCCTGCGGCCGGCCGCGCCCCTGGTCCTGGCGCTCACCGGCACCGATATCTACGGCGACATCCACACCGATCCGGACGCCGCCCGGGCTCTCGACCTGGCCGACCGCTTCATCCTGCTGCAGCCCCACGGACTTGGTGAGTTGGCTCACGGCCACCAGCGCAAGGCGGCCGTAGTGTACCAGTCGGTGGTGGCGCCACCTGGGGAATTCCGGCCACGAGCCGACTGTTTCGAAGTGATCGTCCTCGGCCACCTGCGCGAGGTAAAGGATCCCTTCCGCACCGCCATGGCGGCGGCAGCTCTCCCGCCTTCGTCACGCGTCCGGGTCACCCACTACGGGGACGCATTGAGCCCCGGGATGGAGCGCCTCGCCCAGGAGCAGATCGCCGCGAACCCGCGTTACCAATGGCTGGGTGCCCTGCCCCGCGGGAGGGCGTTGCGCATGTTGGCCCGCAGCCGGTTATTGGCACTGACCTCGACCATGGAGGGTGGGGCCAACGCCGTTTCCGAGGCCATAGCGTGCGGCACGCCGGTCGTATCATCGCGGATTTCCGGGTCCATCGGCCTGCTGGGGGAGGATTACCCAGGTTACTTCCCAGTCGGCGACACCGCGGCGCTGACGGCGCTTCTCCACCGGATCGAAACCGATTCGGATTTCCTGCACGGGCTCGAGAACGCCTGCACTCAGCTGCGTCATCTGATCGAGCCGGCGCGAGAGCGCGACAGCCTGCAGGAGTTGGTCACGGCGGTGGTGGCAGACCGGCAATAAAGCCGCCGGCGCAGCAAATCAGCACCCGAAAAGGAGCTTTATTTTATAATGTTAATCGTCGACAGTCATCTCGATCTGGCCTACAACGCTCTTGAGTGGAACCGGGATCTGACCGCCTCGATCACGGAGATCCGCGAGGGTGAAGCCGGCATGGCTCAGAAGGGTCGCGGCGCCGGAATGGTCAACTACGCCGAGCTGCGCCGCGGCGGCATCGGGCTGTTCTTCGTCACCGTGCACTGCCGCATCGCGTCCGTTGGCAAGCGCTTCCCCGGCGTGCGCAACCAGGAGATCGCCTATGCCAAGTGCCGGGGGGAGCTGGCCTACTACGAGCTGATGGCGGCCAAGGGGGTACTGCGCCAAATACGTGACCGCACCGGGCTGGACGCGCATGTGGCGGCCTGGGAGGAAGCCCCCGAGTCGACACCACTCGGCTACGTCCTGACGATGGAGGGCGCCGATGGCATCGTCGGCCCCGAACAGGTGGGCGAGTGGTGGGAGGCCGGCCTCCGCGTTGCCAGCCTGGTCCACTATGGCATCAGTTCCTACTCGCACGGGACCCAGGCTCCCGGAGGGCTGACGAAACGGGGCGGACCGCTGCTGGCGGCCATGCAGGAGGCCGGGATGATCCTCGATGTCAGCCACCTGGCCGTGCAGGCCTTCTGGGAAGCCCTCGAGCAGTTCGGCGGCACGGTGCTGGCCACGCATAACTGCTGCCGCGCCCTATGCGACCACGACCGGCAGCTCAATGACGGCCAGATCCTGGCCCTGGCCGAGCGCGGCGGCGTCGTCGGCACCGCCTTCGACGACTGGATGCTGTCACCCCTGTGGGACCACGATGCCGCCGACAATGCCCAGATTACCCTGGCGACTGCACTCGATCACATCGATCACATCTGCCAGCTCACGGGAAGCTCGGAGCACGCGGCCATCGGCAGCGATCTCGATGGCGGTTACGGCCGCGAGCAGGCCCCGTCCGACCTGAACACGATCGCCGACTTCGCCCGCATCCCGGAAGCGCTGTCGGCACGTGGCTACGGCGACGCCGACATTGCCCGCATCGCCCACGGCAACTGGCTGCGCCTGCTGCGATCGGCCTGGTCGTGAGATGTTCAGGGGGACTGACACGCAGAGCGCGACTGGCCGTCGTCGGGCTGCTGCCAACGCTCGTCCTTGCGATCGCCCTCTTCCTGCCGCCGATTCCCCAGGATCTCGAGTACCACGACTTCGCCGATAAGCGCGCCCTCTACGGCATTCCCAGCTTCGCCGACGTCGCCACCAACCTGCCGATTCTGATAGCAGGATTCGCGGGGCTGATTTTCCTGTTCCGCGAGCGCGGCCGCATCCCCGGCCCTCGCTTCCGTCACCCCGGCGAGACCGTTTCCTACGGCCTTTTCTTCGCGGCCGTCCTGCTAACGTCGCTCGGCTCTGCATACTACCACCTGGAGCCGGACAACGGCAGACTCGCCTGGGACCGCTTGCCGCTTAGCCTGGTCTTCGTTTCCCTGCTGGCCGCTGCACTGGCCGAGCGGGTCAACCGCACCGTGGCCCTGGTCCTGCTGCTACCGCTTGCTATTTTAGCGATTAATACAGTGATATACTGGAATCTAACCGAAGCCCGTGGCCTGGGCGACCTGCGCCCCTACCTGGTCTTGCAGATCGCTGCGATGCTGGTCATTCCGACTCTCATGGCCCTCTTCCCCCCCGCCTACGACCACTCCCGCGACCTGGGCGTCGCGGTAGGTATCTACGCGCTGGCCAAGCTCTGCGAGTTCCTCGACCGGGAGATATTCGAGCTCGGCAGTATCGTCAGCGGCCACAGCCTCAAGCACTGCCTGGCGGCGCTGGCGATTCACTG
>CAYWBJ010000014.1:0-23491 GCA_964456165.1 uncultured Gemmatimonadaceae bacterium
CGGGAAGGGCATTAACGCCCTGATTTCCGAATACCCCGAGTCGACTCAGGACGACCACCAGCAGATCGCCCAGATCAACGTAGAGGATATCGAGCCTAATCCGTACCAGCCCCGCACCGAATTCGACGAGGAGCAGATCACCGCGCTGAGCAGGTCGATCGCGGAGAAGGGCGTCATGCAGCCCGTCCTGCTCAACCGGGCCGGTCACGCGTATCAGCTCATCACCGGCGAGCGGCGCTGGCGCGCCGCCCGCCTCGCCGGTCTCGAGACAATTCCCGCCGTGGTCTACGAAATCGACTCCCAGCAGGAGTTGATGGAGATGACCCTGATCGAGAACATCCAGCGCGAGGACCTGAACCCGATAGAAGAGGCCGAGGGATATCGGACGCTGATCGACACCTGCTTCCTGACTCAGGAGACCGTTGCCCAGCGCGTGGGCAAGGACCGCTCGACGATCACCAACCTTATGCGCCTGCTGCAGCTGCCCACCCAGGTTCAGGACTACCTCCGCCAGGGCAAGCTGACCATGGGACATGGGCGAGCCCTGCTCGGACTCGAAGAAAATCGAGAGCAACTGGCTCTGGCCCAGCGTTGCATCGATGCGGGCATGTCGGTCCGCGAGATCGAGAGGGCAGTCAAGACCAACCTCGGCGGCAGCCGCCACGGCCGGAAGAAGGGGGGGCGGCCGTCCCCGACTCCGCCGTCGGACCCCATGCTATCCTCTTTCGAAGAGCAGCTCCAGTTGCGCTTCGGGACGGCGGTCAACATCCGGCAGGCGCACAGCAAGGGCCGCATCGAGATCGAGTTCTACGGCGACAGCGACCTGGAGCGCATCCTCGAGTTGTTGTTACATGAGGGGTAATACTCCTCTCTCGCTATTCCTCTCTCTCCTCTCCATCCTGGCCGCGTGTGGCCTGGTCCATCGCGAAAAACCCAACGAGGCGCCCCGGCTCCGATCGCTAACAGCCACCCCTACCGAGGTCGCACGCGGAGGCCGGGTCAAGTTAACCGTGCTGGCGAGCGACGAGGACGACGATCCTCTTTTCTACCGCTGGAAGGCCTTAGGCACCGGCGCCTTCTCGGACACCACCTGCGTCGGTCGCTCCCGCCTGCGCTGCGACGACATAACCTGGTTCGCCCCACCTTCGATCGTAGGCAGCTCGCAGCGGTTCCTGATTTCGGTGATCATTCGCGACCGCCAGTGCGAGATCGTCCTCGCCGAAGAGGAACGCATGCGGTGCGAAGAGAACGTCGGCGAAGCAGAGGAATCGGTGTCGATCGAAGTGGTGCAGACGCCGCCGACCGTGCAGCTCGTTGCCGATACTAGCGTAACCCTGTCCAACGAGTCCGTCTCGATCGTCGCGCGCGGCGACGACAAGGAGAATGACGCGCTGGTGTACACTTGGGAGCAAACGGCGGGTAAATCGGTCGATTTCGATTCCGAGGGCGTCGCCGGCGGCCGCCGGCTGACGTTCACCCCGCCGGCGGCCGGCGACTACGGCTTCCGCGTGACGGTCGACGATGCCGCCGACAACGCGACTGCCGACGTCCTGGTCCACATCGCTGCCCCTGAAACCGCCGCCGCCGCGGAGAAGGATGATCCGCCATAATCGCCAGCTTACTGCGTCAGGGGCAGGCTGTTCCGGTGGCTAAAGAGAAAGCGGGTTGGTCTGGTTCTGCCGGAGCTGTCTGAATCAGGCCGCAGCCATGGCTGCGGCCGACTCGTCGATGCCGGCGGCCAACGTCGCGTCAGGGGAGTTCGTGTCCGGCGCTTGATGGGCATCGGCAGGATAGCTCGCAGCTGCCGGCTCCGACTCCCCCTCCATGGCGACTGCACCGCCTGCGCCCTGGCGGTGCAGTCGCTCGAGCCGCTCTCGGCGTTGGGCGGCGTGGCGTTTCTGAGTCCTCACCTGATTGATCGCCCGACGCATCACGAGACGCTCCCGCTCGAGGCTGCGCCACTGGGCGGAAAGCCGCCGGACCTCTTCTTCCCGCGACCTCAGGCTCTCGACCAATGATCGCGTCTCGAAGGCGAGAAAGTATTTAAGCAGAACTGGAATTGCGAAGATTGCCGCTGCGAGCAGAATGTGACCGATGGACATGTGCGCCTCCTGCTGGACCGGTGCCCCCGTCCATTAGCAACGCCTATGCCAGTCGGACTTCCTACTGTAACTTTATGTTTTCATTCCAGATGAGATAAGAGCCAATCATGGAACAGCACCGCGATCCGGGCACTAATTTCCCCCCTCCCTCGCAGACCTTTCCCTTGTTCGGTCCAGCCCCTGGCTCTTTCTTATAGCCCCATCATGGATAGAGATGCCATCAGCACCCTGCTCCAGGAGGTGGCCGCAGGCCGGGTCACACCGGACGCAGCGCTGGAAGTCCTGCGAAACCTCCCGTTCGAGAACCTCGGCTTTGCACACGTTGACCACCACCGCGCGCTGCGAACCGGCTTTCCCGAGGTCGTGTTCTGCCAGGGCAAGACGGTGGACCAGGTGGCCGAGATCGTCGCAAACCTGACGCAAAGCTCAAAGGGTATCCTCGCTACGCGCGCCAGCGAAGAGACCGCGTCTGAACTGACGCGGAAGTTTCCCCATGCCGAGCACAATCGGCTCGCCCGCACGGTATACGTCCGCGACCCGCAGGCAGAGCCGAGCCCCGGGACCGGCATGGTCATCGTGCTCTCGGCGGGCACCTCCGACATGCCGGCGGCGGAGGAAGCGGTAGTGACCGCTCGCGCCATGGGAGCAAGGGTCGAGTCCATCTACGACGTAGGAGTGGCCGGGATTCACCGCCTCCTCGCCTATCGGGAAAAACTGGACGATGCCAACGTCATCGTAGTCTGTGCCGGCATGGAGGGGGCCCTTCCGAGCGTGGTTGGAGGCCTCGTCGCAGCACCGGTCGTCGCCGTCCCCACCAGCGTCGGTTACGGCGCCAGCTTCGGTGGGATCGCCGCACTGCTGGCGATGCTCAACTCCTGTGCCAGCGGCGTCACCGTTGTCAACATCGACAACGGGTTCGGAGCCGGGTATGCTGCCGCCCTGATTAACCGCCTGGCCCCGGATACTTGAGGGACGCCGCCTCGCCTCCCGCTCATGTCAACCCAGTTCAGCGTCGCCATCCTGGCCGGCGGCAGCAGCCGCAGGATGGGCACCGACAAGGCCCTGATGGATTTTGGCGGCCTCCCCCTGATCGCCCGCGCCATCGCCGCCGCCGTGCCGGTCACCGATGATCCCTTCATCGTTGCCAGCGCGGGTGGCGCATACGCCGAATTCGGACTGCCGGTCCACGCAGACACTGTGCCCGACCAGGGCCCCCTGGCCGGGCTCCTGACCGGCCTCCTCCAGGCTCGGCATCCGATAGTGGTGGTGCTGGCCTGCGACCTCCCTTTCGTCCCACCGGAAATGCTGCGATGCGTGACCGACCGGCTAGCCCCGCACCAGGCGGCGGTTCCGCGGGATGGCCCCGGCCGCCTGCAGCCCCTGTGCGCCGCCTACTCCGCCACCTGTCGGACAATCGCGGAGGCGGCGCTTACCGCCGGGCGGCGCGGCATGCACCAGCTGCTCGACGATCTAGACGTGCGCGTGATCGAAGCAGCCGAATTCGTCGAGCACGATCCCGACGGCCGAATCTTCACCAACGTCAACGACACCGGCGGACACGCCCGAGCCGAGGCCATGCTGGACCGGTCAGGATAGAGTTGGGGAGGTACGAGTTGGCCGCTGGCGCGGAGTTTACTATCAGAAAGAGAGGTCGGCTACGCTCAGAATGAGCAGGAGCGGAAGGTAGATCACCGAGGCCTTGAGCAACCGGCGGGCATCCAGGTTGGACCTGCTGATCGTGAGCAGAATCGCGGCGGCCAGCATGCCGAGTCCCAGCAGGATGGCTCCAGCCATGTAGACCACCCCTGACAGCCCGAGCAGCGTGGGCAGTACTGAGAGCGGGATAAGCAAGACCGAAAACCCGATGATCTGACGGCAGGTGCTGCGGCCATCCGGCTCCACCACCGGAAGCATCTTGAAGCCGCCCCGGCCGTAGTCCTCGCGGAAGAGCCAGGCAATGGCGAAGAAGTGCGGATGCTGCCAGGCGAAGAGAATGGCGAACAGGACCCAGGCACCAGCGTCGACCTGGCCGGTGGCCGCCACCCACCCCCCCATCGGAGGCAGCGCGCCCGGAATAGCTCCGAAAGAGGTATTCAGCCAGGTCATCCGCTTCATCGGCGTATAGACGACAACGTACAGGAAGGCCGAGAGCAGCGCTAGAAAAGCGGTGAGCAGGTTGGCCGTCAACAGTAGTATTGCCAGGCCGGTCAGAACGAGGCAGATGCCGAACGACAAAGCAGCGGAAGCGCCAACCCGTCCGGCAGGCAAAGGCCGGTCGCAGGTGCGCTGCATCCGCCGATCCACATCGCGCTCGAGGAGGTGGTTGAGCACGCCGGCACCACCGGCGACCAGCGCCGTGCCGGCCAGGAACTCGAATAGAGCGGCCATATCCCGCACCTGCCCCAGGCTGCCGAGGTAATAGCCGAAGGCTGCGGTGAGCGCGACGAGGAAGGTGATTCGCGGCTTAGCGAGTTCGAGGTACGCGGCGAGCATCAGGACTCCGGTTCAAGTGACATACTATAATAAGGCGCACCCCGACATTCGCCAATGACCAGGCTCTCAGGGCGCTCGCGGCGCCATAATCGCCGACGTTGACATGGTGCATCGGCCACCATATTTTTTCATAAAAAATACATAAATTACATATTTTTCAAATAGTTAAGACTTATGAACAAGTTCCCTGAAGCGACCGCGCGCATCACTCAGCTGGTGCGCGATCTCAACGAGCAGAACTACCGTTATCACGTTCTCGCCGATCCTGCGATCGACGACATCGCCTATGATCGTCTCGCTGCCGAGCTCGCCGACCTGGAGCACCGCCATCCCGAGCTCGTACAGCCCGATTCGCCATCCCAGCGCGTGGGTGGGGCACCGACGAGCAACTTCCCCACCGCAGTGCATAAGGTTCCGATGCTCAGTCTAGACAACAGCTACTCTGCGGGCGACATCGAGGCCTTCGACCAGCGCGTGCGCGATCTTTTGCCCGAGGAGGGAATTGCCTATGTAGCCGAGCTCAAGATCGACGGCGTCGCCCTCAGTCTGCGCTACGAGGACAGCCTCCTCGTCCGTGCCGCCACCCGCGGCAACGGGCAGCAGGGAGACGACATAACCGCCAATGCGCGCACCATCCGCGCGGTCCCTCTCCGCCTGCGCGAGGAGGGTGTCAGCTGCGAAGTGCGCGGCGAGGTGTTCATGACGACGGCGGACTTCGCGGCACTCAATAGCGATCGAGAGCGCGAGGGAAGCACCCTTTTCGCCAACCCCCGGAATAGTACAGCGGGGACGCTGAAGATGCAGGATTCAACCGTCGTCGCGCAGCGCCGACTGTGCTTCTACGCCTACTGGCTCCAGTGGGACGGCGACCAGCCGAAGAGCCAGTCCGCACAGCTCGGTGCGTTACGTGATTGGGGCATGCCGGTGAACCCTGCAACCGCGCACTGCGCCGACCTGAACGCGGTCTTCGACTTCTACCATCGCTTCGAGGAGCAGCGGGATCAGCTCCCGTACGAGATCGACGGAATCGTGCTCAAGGTCGACGCGGTCGATCAGCAGCGTCGCCTCGGCGCCACCGCCAAGAGTCCCCGATGGCAGATGGCCTACAAGTTCCCGGCCCGGCGGGCCCAGACCACGCTCGCCGCCATCCAGTTCCAGGTCGGGAGGACCGGCGCGGTTACCCCAGTAGCCGAGCTGGAGCCGGTCCTCCTGGCCGGCACCACCATCCGCCGCGCTACCCTGCACAACGAGGACGAGATCGCGCGCAAGGATATCCGGCCGGGTGACACGGTGGTGCTTGAGAAAGGAGGCGACGTGATACCCAAGATCGTCGAGGTGGTTCTCGATGCCCGACCGCCCGGCACATTGCCGTTAGAGTTCCCCCGGCACTGTCCCGTCTGCGCCGCCGAGCTCGTGCGCGATCCCGAGGAGGCGGCGAGCCGGTGCGAGAACCCAGCCTGCGCCGCCCAGCTCAAACGCCGGCTGCAGCACTTCGCCTCGCGCAACGCGATGGACGTAGAGGGCCTGGGGCCTGCCGCCGTCGAGCAGCTCGTCGAGCGCGACCTGGTCGCCGACGTGGGCGACCTATACAGCCTGACGCGGGAATCCCTCAGCAACCTGGACCGGCTCGCTGCCAAGTCGGCAGGCAACTTGATCGCCGGCATCGAGGCGAGCAAGTCCCGGCCATTCGACCAGCTGCTGTTCGGTCTCGGACTGCGCCACGTCGGATCGACGATAGCCACCAACCTGTGCCGCAGCTTCCCCAGTCTCGAGGCACTGTCCGCCGCCTCAACCGCGGAGCTGGAGGCGGTTCCCGAGATCGGGCCGACAATCGCCCGCAGCGTCGCCGCCTTCTTCGCCGCTCCTGACAGTGAGGTCCTGCTCGACAAGCTGCGGGACGCCGGTGTCCAGCTTCACTTCGAGGAAGCCGAGCCCGCAATCGCGGACGCCCCGCTGGCCGGTCAGACCGTGGTGATCACCGGGACCCTGTCCGGTCTCTCCCGCGATCGTGCCGCCGACCTGGTGCGGAAGATGGGTGGCAAGATCACCGGCAGCGTCAGCAAGAAGACCGACCTGCTGATCGCGGGCGATCAGGCCGGCTCGAAGCTGGCCACAGCGCAGGAGCTGGAGGTGCGTATCATCGATGAGGTCGAGTTCATGCGGCGGCTCGAGGCGGCCGGCCTGACGACCGAGGACTGACCCAGCGGCCTGTCAACCACCCTCCACGCTCATCACGCGATAGACCTCCCGCCGGCTAGTTTTTCCCTTATCGCCTCATAGAGAAGGCGCAGAGTGGGCTCCCGCGCCCGCTACTTCTCCTTGAGCTATATCCCCGCTATGATCTGGTTGGTCGACATCCGCGAGAACGTGGTCAGGCAGCTGCGTTCGACCTGCAGGGGCCAACCCGAAGAGCCGGCGGCACTGGCGCTGGCCGCGCTCAGTGCTTCGGAAGGATTTGCGGTCACCGGCGCGAAACCGACGCCGATTAGAAACAGGGCCGGAGGGTAGCGGGAGGGCGATTCCATGATCCAGCCCGGTGAGTTTACGGTCCTGGGGCCGCACGCGGCGAGGCTCGCGAGCAGCAGGGCGACGGACCAGTGCATCCGCTACTCGCGGGATGGCAGGTGCTCCTCGAGAACATCGCGCCCCTTCTCGATTGCGTCCTTTCCGTAGTCCACGGCCGCCTCTTCCGCCTTCTTCAGGATCATGTCGGCCCGGGCCCGCCATTCCTCGGACGCCTTCTCCTGCACGATGTATAGGACTGCGATGGCGACGACGCCGAGGAAGAGAGCGGCCTTGATCAGGCGCTTGAAGAGGCTGCCGACGAACAGCCCGATCAGCAGCGCCAGCCCGGCGCCAACGACCGGGTTGTTGCGCAGGTACTCGGCCAGTGCTTCCATGGTTTTCTCCTCCGCTCCCTCAGGATCAAGCCTCGATGTCGTTGAGCCGGCAGACGGCGTCGAAGAGGACCTGGACGCCCAGTTCCACGTTGGCGGTCGACACCCTCTCGTCGTGCCCGTGGCACAAGTCGAAGAAGTCCATCCCCTCTTCATAACGCAGTGGAATGAAGCCGTAGATCTTGGCGTCGAATGCCTCCAGCCACCGCACGTCGGTGCCGCCGGTTACCATGTAGGGCACCACGATGCCGTCCGGATCGTACTTGGCCATCCCCGCCACCAGCGCCTCGAACAACGGCGTCTCGTGCGGCTCTTCCCGCCCAGAAGCGAAACTGTCCAGGCGGAACTCTACTTCGTCACCTACCAAGCCCCGCACCTCGCTGATAAACTCTTCCTCGGTAACGCCCGGCAGGGTGCGACCGCTCAGCATGGCTGTGGCGGTCGAGGGAATCACGTTGCGCTTAACTCCGGCTTTCAGCAGTGTCGGAGCGCAGGTGTTGCGCACCATCGCGTCGAACATCAGCCGGGTCGGCTCGTTGACCGGTAGTTGCGCCAACGCCGCGTCGCAGCATTCGGGATCGAGCACCTTCAGCAGCAGCTCGCCTACCTCGGGCCGCCGCTGCGCCGCCGCGGCCGCCTGGAAGAAGGCGCGCGCACTGGCCGTGACGCGGTGAGGCATCTTTGCCGCGGCCAGGCGTTTCAGGATCTCCCCGAGATGGAAGAGTGCGTTGTCCTCGTGTGGTACCGAGCTGTGCCCCGGCCGGCCGTGGGCGACCAGATCCAGGGCGCCCCCACCCTTCTCCCCGATCTGACAGGTGTACAGCGGCCGGCCATCCACCAGCACGGCAAAGCCACCGGCCTCGTTGATCCCGTACTCGGCGTCGAACACCTCAGGGTAGTTATCCGCCAACCACCGCACGCCGTAGGTGGCCCCCATCTCCTCATCGGCAGCTGCCACCAGCACCAGATCCCGCTTCAACGGCAGCCCGAGGCGCTTGCACATGAGCAGCACCTGCATCTCGACGGCGGTCGTGAGCTTGGAGTCGATCGCCCCCCGGCCATAGACCATGCCATTGGCGATCTCGGCAGCAAACGGGGGATGGGACCACTGCGAGGGCTCCGCCGGCACCACATCGAGGTGGGAGAGCAGCAGGAGGGGACGCTCGGAACCGTTACCGCGAAGCCGCGCCACCAGATTACCCCGCAGCGACTCCGACTCGAAGGCGCGGGCCTCGATACCCTCCTGCTCGAGCAGGCCGACGAGCTGCTGCACCAGCGGCAGCTCGTTACCAGGCGGATTGGTCGTGTCGCAGCGGATTAGCCTCTGGAGCGATGCGACCGCCTCGCCCCCCTGGGTTGCCCAGTCGATCAACAATTGACCCACCCGGACTGCTTCATCAGCTCGTCCACCTCGGCTGCCGCGTCGGGATCGAGGGTGGTGCCGTCCGCGTTCATGCCGCCGCTGATCCCGACTAGCTCCTGCATACGCTTGATCACCAGAGGTATGTTGGCCGGCTGCCGCTGCCGGATCTGCTCGATCTTGACCATGGTCCAGTAGTCGGTGTCACGCTCGAAGCTGCCGTCCAGAATACGGCCGAGCACCTGCTGCGGCAGCTGTGGGAACGCATTTACAATTCCCGATGACATGCCACGGGCGGCGCCGGCGGCGTAGTACGCCGGCATCCACCAACCCGCGGTGCCGCAGAGCCAGGCGCAACGTTCATGGCCCAGTCGCGCCACCAGCTCAGCGTAGCTCACCACCAGGCCGTTGTTCGCCAGCTTCACGCCGGGAATCTCGAACTCGTCGAACAGACGCTCCAGCACGGCCACCGGCATAGGCCTTTCCGGCCGCGGGTAGAGGACGGGCCAGACGCCGTGCTCGCGCAGGATCCGGATCACCTCGGCGTAATAGGCGTGCTGCTCATCCGCCCCGTCCACCGGCGGCGGCATCAGCATCGCCCAGCTGACGCCGATATCGGCCAGACTGGGTGCCAGCTCCTTGACGCGGTCGATGGTGCGGCCCAGGCCGGTCCCGAACGCGTTCTGCCCCCCGGCGCCGCGGGCGACCTCGGCCACCGCGGCCAGCAAATCGCGCTGCTGCTCAACCGAGAGCTTGTCGTGCTCGCCAACGCCGCCGGCATAGACCGAGGCGGTCACACCGCCAGCAAACAGAAACCGGGCGTTGGCCGCGTTGGCATCTAGGTCCAGCTCGCCCGGTCCCTTCCATATGGTCGTGGGCACTGCCACGACGTGCTCGTAGAGTCCGCTGCGTGTCGCCTCGAAATCCATAGGTTCTTCCTCGTGGTGCGAGTGGGTGTGCCGGTTTGTGCCTTCTAGCTTAGGATCTTGCGGAAGGGCTGGAAAGGCCCTCAGCCCAGAACAACGCGGGCCTGCCGGAGCTGTTCGGCAACCGCCTGGGAGCCGGTGCCTCCAGCGATGTTGCGGGACTCCAGACTCTGCCTGGCGTCGAGACAGCGCGTCGCGTCGGCGGCGAAGAGATCGGACTCGCCGCGCAGTTCTTTCAGGTCAAGGTCGGCCAGCGTCCGCCCCTGCGCCTCAGTCCGCCTCACGAGTCCACCAATCAGGTGGTGGGCCTCGCGAAAGGACATCCCCTTGCCCACCAGATAGTCGGCCAGGTCGGTAGCTAGCATCTGCCCGTCGACCGCCGCCGCCATGCGCTGCGGACGCAGGCTCATGGTCCACCACGCCCCGGCGAACACGTCGAGACAGAGCTCGACGGTCTCGACTGCGTCGAACAGGGGCTCCTTGTCCTCCTGCATGTCCTTCGAATAGGTCAGGGGGATGCCCTTCATCGTCGTCAGCAGACCGACCAACCCCCCGTACACCCTCCCGCACTTGCCCCGGATCAGCTCGAGCGAGTCCGGATTCTTCTTCTGCGGCATCATGCTCGACCCAGTGGAATAGGCGTCGTCCAATTCGACGAAACCGAATTCGCGCGAGGACCAGACGATGAGATCCTCGCAGAACCGGCTAAGGTGCATCATCAGCACCGACAACGCGGCTACGGTCTCGATCACGTAGTCCCGATCGCTCACCGCGTCGATGCTGTTCTCGGACACCCGGGCGAAACCCAGCTCCCTGGCCAGAAAGTCACGATCAAGTGGAAAGGTGGACCCCGCCAGAGCTCCGGACCCAAGGGGCAGGACGTCGGCACGCGCCAGCGCGTCGAGCAGGCGGCCGTGATCGCGCTCGAGCATCCAGAACAGGGAGAGAGCGTAATGGGCGAAGAGAATCGGCTGCGCCGGCTGCAGGTGGGTATAACCGGGCAGCACCGCCTCGCCGTCCCGCTCGGCACTCTCGATGAGCACGGCCTGCAGCGCCCGTACTCGCGCGGCGATGCCGGTAATAGCCAGACGCAGATAGAGCCGCTCATCCGCGGCCACCTGGTCGTTGCGGCTGCGCCCGGTGTGCAGCTTCCCCCCGAGCGGCCCGATCAGGTCGGTGAGGCGCCTCTCCACGGCCATGTGAATGTCTTCGAGCTCGTCCCCGAGCAAGCCCGGGTCGGCCTGCAGATCGACCTTCGCCCGCTCCAGTCCGTCGACGATAGTGGTAGTCTCGGAAGCTGTAAGCACACCGGCCCGCTCCAACGCCCGGGCGTAGGCCACACTGGCGGCCACGTCCACCACGAGCAGCTTGCGGTCAAAACCGATGGAAGCGTTGAAGCGCTCCATCAGCGCGTCCGTGGAGCCGCCGAAGCGGCCGCCCCAGGGTTTGTCGTCGGGTTGGCTCATGGGTCCGTCAGCGTCGCCTCCCCCTTCCGAGGACGGGTGGCGGTTCGACTCAGTCCAGTCCCTGCCGGAGAATCTCATCGAAGACGTCCACAACCTCGTCGATGCGGTCCTGCTCGACGATGAGCGGAGGCAGGAACCGTACCACGTCGGGACCGGCGGTGGCGACGAGGATGTTCCGTTCGCGGAACGGGACCAGGAAATCAGCTGCTGGCCGTGTTGTGACCGCGCCGGCGAGCAGGCCGCGCCCCCGCACCTCAGTGATGTGCTCGGGCCAGCGCTCCTGGAGCTTGGCCAGCCGGCCGGCCAGGTAGTCGCCACGCTCCTTGATGCCGGCGACGAAGCCGTCGGAGGTGATCTTGTCGAACACCTTGGCGGCGACGGCACAGGCCACCGGGTTGGCTCCGAACGTGGCAGCGTGGTCGCCGGCAGCGATCGCATCGGCTACCTGCTGCCGCAGCAGCGAGACGCCGATCGGCAGCCCGCCGCCCAGGGCCTTGGCCAGCGTCATAATGTCGGGCTCGACGCCGTACTGCTCGTGAGCCCAGAGTGACCCGGTGCGCCCGAGTCCCACCTGGATCTCGTCGAACACCAGCAGCATCTGCCGTTCGTCGCACAACGAGCGCAGCCCCTGGAGGAAGTCGTCGGTGGCTACGTGGATGCCACCCTCGGCCTGGATAGGCTCGACCAGGATCGCGCACGTCTCGTCGGTGAGGGCACTTTCGACGGAAGCCAGATCGTTGAAGTCGGCGAAGTCGACACCTGGCAGCATCGGCTCGAACCCCTGATGGTACTTCGGCTGTCCCGTAGTGGAGATGGAACCGTAGGTGCGCCCGTGAAAGGAGTTGTTCATCGCCAGAAACCGGAACTTGGGCTGCCCGAAGGTCGTGTTGCCCCACTTCCGGCAGAACTTGAGGGATGCCTCCCAAGCCTCGGTGCCGCTGTTGCAGAAGAACACCCGGTCGGCGAACGAACCCGCGACCAGTTTCCCAGCCAGCAGCGTCGACGGTACCGTGTGGAACAGGTTGGAGCAGTGCATCAGCTGGGCGGCCTGGTCCTCGATTGCCTTGAGCACGTCGTAGTCGCCATAGCCGAAGGCGTTCACCGCCAGCCCGGAGACGAAATCCAGGTAGCGGTTACCATCCATGTCGAAGAGATAGACACCGTTGCCCCTCTCGAGCACGAACTCCGGGCGCCCGTAGGTCTGCAGGATGTACTGTCCCTCCTGGGCGATGATATCTGCTGTCCGCATTGCGGTTCCTCCGGTTGGCGCCGGCCGCACCAGGTGCGGGTCGCGACGGTTCGTTTTTCTGGCGTTACTGCAGAATCTGGGTGCCGATCCCCTCGTCGGTGAAGAATTCCAGCAGCATGGAATGGGGAATGCGGCCGTCGATGATGTGCGTCTTGCGCACGCCGGCCCGGACCGACTTGCCGCAGGCAGCCGCCTTGGGGATCATGCCGCCACCGATGACGCCACTGTCGACCAGCCCGTCGATGTCGTTGACGTGGATGGTGGAGAGCAGCGTATCTTCCTCCTTCGGATCCTCCAGAATTCCTTTGACGTCGGTGAGAAAGACCAGTTTCTCGGCACGCAACGCGGCGGCAATCTCGCCGGCCGCCGTGTCGGCGTTGACGTTGTAGCTATCCCCTTCCGGCCCGCGGCCGATGGGCGCCACCACCGGCAGCAGCCCCTTGTCGATCAGGCCGCTGAGCGGCGTGGAGTCAATGCGCTCCACGTCGCCGACATAGCCAAGGTCGACGGGTCCCGATTCGGTCTCGACCAGGTGTTTGCGAACGTGCATCACGTCGGCATCCTTGGCCGATACCCCGATGGCACGCCCGCCGAGTCTGTTAATCTGGTCCACCAGCCCGGCGTTCACCTCGCCGAAGAGCGTCTGCTCGACCACCTTCATAGCTGCGCCGGACGTTACCCGCAAACCCTGCACGCGCTCGCTCTCGATTCCCTGCTCCCGCAGCCGCCGGTCGATGGCTGGACCGCCACCGTGCACCAGGACCGGCTTCATCCCAACCGTTTCCATGAACACCAGGTCGCGGAGAACCGTGTCGACGTCCTCGACGTCCGCGATCGTACTGCCGCCGTACTTCACGACAACGATCTTGTCCCGGAAGTACTGAATATAGGGCAACGCCTCGATCAGCGTGGCGGCCTTATCGATGTACTCCTGCAGCTGCAACACCCGCCTCGCTCTATCGCTCAACTGTCGTCGTCCCACCATCGAAACCGGCAGCACAGGAATCATCTTTTCCGCGGTCCCCCTCAGGATCGTCTCCCGCCGCGTCCTGCCCCAGCGCGCTCATTTCCAGCAGCAGCCCGGTGACCGCCGCCGCCTGATCCTCCTCCCGCGCCAGCAGGAAGATCGTATTGTCTCCGGCGATCGTACCGATCACCTCCGGCCACCCGATGCGATCGATCGCCTCGCACACGCTCTGCGCGTGCCCCGAGAGGGTCTGTACGACCACAATGTTGCGGGCGCGATCCACGTTGACCAGGTAGTCCCTTACCTCGCGTTCGAGGATGCGGCTGTCCCGCATAGTGGTGCCGGTTTCCGGAACCGTGTACTGAAAGCGACCATCCGGCCTCGGCATACGCGCCACCCCGAGTTCGCGGAGATCCTTGGACAAGGTCGACTGGCTGACCTCGATCTGGTGACGCTGCAGGGCCTCGGCCAGACTCTCGTGAGTTTCGATCAGCTCCTCAAGAAGTAGTTCCCTGATCCGCGCCTGGCGCGCCAGCTTACTTCGCATCTTATTTGAATATTTATTATTAAATACGAATAATTATTATAATATAGCGGAGGTTCATGCTCGTGTCAACGGTCAGACGGTCTCGTCAGCCACAATCCCCGAGGCAACCGGAACGGAGAGCTTGCCGTCACCTGGGGTGAGGTGCTCGACCAGCCGGCGCTTGAGATCCCGCCCATCGATACCGCTCACGAGCTGGCCGCCCACAGCCAGCGAGATCAACCTGGTCTCTTCGGAGACGACCACGGTTGCCGCATCAGACTCCTGCGACAACCCCACCGCCGCCCGGTGCCTGGTTCCCATACGCTCGTCCTCCACCTCCTCCGCCAACGGCAGTGTGCATCGCGCCGATACCAGCGTTTCCCCCTGAATGACCACCGCCTGATCGTGCAGCGTCGACCGCGGTGTGAAAATGGTGGAGAGCAGGTCGGCCGACACCTCGGCGTTGATCTGAACGCCCGTGGCGATCACCGGTCCCAGTCCGACCTCCCTGCCGACGACAATCAGGGCACCATAGCCGGCTTCTGCCAACTGCTCGGCACCGCCGACAATCTCGTCGATCACCCGGCTCGGCTCATTCTTATAGAACCAGCGCACGACCGGGCTCTGGCCGAGCACCGCGAGGATGCGGCGCAGCTCCGGCTGGAAGAGAATGACCAGCAGGATCAGCAGGATCGGCTGCACCTGCCGCAGCAGCCAGGAGAGTGCCTCCATGCGCAGCCACGGAGCGGCGACGGCGACGCTGACCATGACGAACAGCCCGACCAGCATCTGGGCCGCCCGGGTTCCGCGGATCAGCCCGAGGAGCTGATAGAACACGAAGGCGACGATCAGGATGTCGACGATGGACGTCACCGACACCGGGATGAAGTCGAAGAGGTAGAAGAAAGTCAGGGTTTCTTCGAGCACGCGCGCTCCTCAGCTCGGTCGCGAGCTGTCGTCGTCGGCAAAAAGGGCTGTTCTCTTGATCGCCTCCATCATCCGCACCGCCCGCAGGGTCGAGGCCACGTCGTGGACACGGAGGATCCGCGCGCCAGCCAGAGCACTGATCAACGCCGCGGCGAGGCTGCCCTCCAGGCTCTCCTCGATCGTCAGACCCAACGTCTTCCATATGAAGCTCTTGCGCGACGCACCAACGAGAACCGGGCAGCCCAGGGCCTCCAGCTCGTCGAGCCGGCCGATGAGCTGCAGATTGCCCGCGACGCTCTTGCCGAACCCAATACCGGGGTCGACTGCGATGCGGCCGCGGTCGACCCCTCCGGCGACGGCGAAATCGATGCGTCCTTCCAGAAAACCTACGACCTCCGCAAACAGGTTGTCGTATTCCGTGTTGCACTGCATGGTTGAGGGAATGCCACGCCGGTGCATCAGGATGACCGGGGCGCCGGAGTCGGCCGCCACCGTCACCATGCCGTCGTCATCTTGCAGGGCGCTCGTGTCGTTGATGATGTCGGCGCCGGCCTGGAGACAGTGGTGCGCCACTTCCGCCTTGGTGGTGTCGATCGAAATCGGTACCGACGTCGCCTCCCTGAGCGCAGCCACGACCGGCAGGACCCGCTGCAACTCCTCGTCGAGGGCGACCGGGTCGCCGCCGCCGTACATCGGGGGTCGGGTGGACTCGCCGCCGACGTCGATGACTGCAGCCCCCTCGTCCTCCATCTGCAGAGCCCGCGCCACCGCCGCGGCTACCGACAGGTGACACCCGCCGTCGTAGAAGGAATCGGGGGTGACGTTGAGAATCCCCATAACCTGGACCGGACCGGAAAGCTCGAGGCGACGCCCGCCCAGCTGCCAGTCTTCAGACGCTGCCGCTGCGATCGGCGGTTGCCCCGTACGCATGGCTACTCCCGAGGCTCCGTTCCTTCGTCGATGATCGATGCCGGGCTAACAGCGACGGCATTTGCCGCTGAAACGGCATCGACCCGGTCTCCAGTCGAGAGGGGCTTGTTCAGCTTCCTTCCCTCCAGGATCTGGTCGATCTCGAGATCGTCGAGGATCTCGTGCTCGAGAAGTGCGGCGGCGAGATCCTCCAGCTTCTGCCGGTTCCCTTCCAGCAGCTCGGCCGCGGTGCGCTCCGCCTCCCTGACCAGCGCTATGATCTCCTGGTCGATGGCCAGCGCAGTCTGCTCGCTGAAGTTGCGGACCCGGCCGAATTCCTTACCGAGAAAGACCTGCTCGTCTTCGCCCCCGAAGGCAATTGGCCCCAGATCCCTGTTCATACCCCAGTCGCAGATCATCGACCGGGCGAGCCGCGTCACCTGCCGGTAGTCACCCTGGGCGCCGGTCGAACGCTCACCGTAGACGATGCTCTCCGAGGCGCAGCCGCCCAGGCCGGTGGCCAGGTGAGCCTTGAGTCTCGACTCGGTCACCGAATGGCGCTCGTCGGGCAGGAAGGCGACCATGCCCATCGTCTGCCCGCGCGGAATGATGGTCGCCTTGTGGATCGGCTGTGCCCCCGGCAGCAGCTTGGCCACCAGGGCATGTCCGGCCTCGTGGTAGGCGGCCAGCCCCTTGTCCTCCTCGCTCATGGCCATGCTCTTGCGCTCGACGCCGAGCATGACCTTGTCCTTGGCTTCATCGAGGTCGGCCATCGCCACTTCGTCCCGGTCCCGTCGCGATGCCAGGAGCGCGGCCTCGTTGACCAGGTTTTCGAGATCGGCGCCGCTGAGACCGGGACTGCTCTGAGCAACGCGGTGGAGGTCCACATCGTCGGCCACCGGCGTGTTCCGGGTGTGCACCTTGAGGATGCCCTCGCGCCCGCGCACGTCCGGCAGGTCGACGACGATGCGGCGGTCAAAGCGGCCGGGACGCAGCAGGGCCGGCTCGAGCACGTCGGGACGGTTGGTAGCCGCCACGAGAATCACGCCGTCGTTGGACTCGAAGCCGTCCATCTCGACCAGCAACTGATTCAGGGTCTGCTCCCGCTCGTCGTGACCGCCCCCGATGCCGGCCCCCCGGTGGCGGCCAACCGCGTCGATCTCGTCGATGAAGATGATGCACGGGGCGCTGCCCTTGCCCTGCTCGAAAAGGTCTCTCACCCGCGAAGCACCGACTCCCACGAACATCTCGACGAAGTCCGAGCCACTGATGCTGAAGAAGGGCACGCCGGCCTCACCGGCCACCGCCCGGGCCAGGTGGGTCTTACCAGTACCAGGCGGCCCCGCCAGGAGTACCCCTTTTGGAATCCGCCCGCCCAGGCGCTGGAACTTCTTGGGATCCTTGAGGAACTCGATGATCTCCTCGAGCTCCTGCTCGGCTTCCTCGACGCCAGCGACATCCTTGAAGGTGGTCTTGCGCTTGTCCTCCATGAGCATCTTGGCCCGGCTCTTGCCGAACGAGAACAAACCGCGCGGGCCGCCCTGCATCTGGCGCAGCATGAAGATCCAGAAGCCGATGAACAGCAGCCACGGCAGAAAGCTGATGATCAGGCTGTTCCATTGGAACGGCGTCTCGCGGAACTCGAAGTCGAGCCCCAACTCCTCCCACCGACGCTTCGTGTCGGCATCGATGGGCCCGAGATTGACCACGAAGGTGCGGCCACCCCTCAAGGTCCCGTGGAACTCCGCGTTCTCTCCGGCGATGATATAGGCTGAGAGGATCTCCCCGTCCTGCAGGTATTGTTCGTACTGAGTGTGCTTGACCTTCTTCACCTCCGACTCGATGCTGCCGAGGTACTTGCCAGCAAAGAGCACGATCAGGATGAAGAAGATCCAGAAGCCGAGGGCCCGGGACGGTCGGCGGAAACGCAGCCGGCGGCGGTCGCCACCCTTCTCCAGATTCGGTTCCCCGGGTTGCATCGCCGAATGGAGATCGGAGATACGCGATGGGGAATCGGCCGGGGACTGCTGCTGCGACCCTTCGGGGTCCTCGGGGGCGTCGTTCTCGTGTCTCTCTTCCATACCTGCCCAGTCAGATTGCCGCGGCCAGCGGGCCCGAGGTGCTGGTGAATTCCAGGACCGCGATCTCCGTCGATGAATCGGTGACCCGAAACCGGTGGTCCGACCGCACTCCCACCGCCCAGGCGATATCGTCGCCGCTCACCAGGACTGGCATCTCGGGGCGGGCAATTCGGGGAATCTTGGCATCAATGAAGAGGTCGCTCAGCTTCTTGTGACCGCGCATCCCCAGTGGCTGAATCCGATCGCCCGGACGACAGCTGCGCAGCACAAGCGAATCTCCCAACCGCTCGGCGTCGAACGCGGCCCGGTTGCCCTTCAGTGCAGGGCGGAGCCGCTGAAACGCGCGGGCCGGAAACAGCCGCGCCATGATCCGGGCTTCCAGCTGCGGCACCGCGACAGCCCCGGGAACCGGCACGGTCACCTCGAACGGCGCCAACGGAGAGCGGCTTAGATAGAGCAGATCCCCCCCCCGCTGCACCCGCAAGTCGCCCCCGAGAGAGCGGATCCCGCGGCGCGACTGCAGGCAGTCGAACACGGCTTCTACGGAATTAAAATCGAAAGCCCCTTCGCTCGCGGAAAGGGCCTGCAACACGGTGCGAATGACGCGTCTCCCGATGGCAAGATGATAGCTCAGGAGCACCCCCACATCAAGCACTGCCGTCCGCGCTCCCCGAGTCAGGACACACCGCTGCTCCGCCTCGTCAGCCGCCGCGCAGAGGTAGTCCTCGTCCGCCTGCAGCAGCCGGGCCGTGCGGCCTAGGGTAGTCGTCAGCTGCGGGTTGAAGCGGAGCAGCTGGGGCATGAGCTCGAGGCGAAGACGGTTGCGGGTGTAGCGAACGTCCTCGTTGCTGGCATCGCACCGATAGGTAATTTCGCGAGCGGATGCGTACGAGTCGATTTCTTCCCTGGTCAGATCCAGCAGCGGCCGGAAGAACAGGCCCTCGCGCTCTGCACGCATGCCCCCCAATCCACGGGTCCCGCTGCCTCGCAACATCCGCATGAGCACGGTCTCGGCCTGGTCGTCGGCATGGTGTCCGAGGGCGACGCGGCCGCAGCTCTTGAGGCGGGCAGCCCGGCGCAGAAAGCGATAGCGGAGGCGCCGGCCGGCATCCTCCAGCGAGAGTCCGTACTGACGGGCATACGCCTCGACGCCCGCGGCATCGCCGATGTAGTCCAGTCCCCGGCTGCTAGCCGCTAAAGCCACGAAAGCAGCGTCCGCCGCCGACTCAGGACGCAGCTGATGATCGAGGTGGGCGACGGCGAGGCGAAACCCCGTCTCGAGCGAGAGCCGGTGCAGCAAGTCAAGCAGCACCATCGAGTCCAGCCCCCCGGAGACCGCAGCCAGGATCGCAACCTCGCTGGAATCAGCGTGCCCCGCCGTTTCCAGCTTCAGCTGCTGCTCTACGATGGGACGGATCTGCTCCAGCATGGCTCATCACCCGCCGCAAGACTTCGGGAAACGCGCGCGTCGAACCGGCGCCCGGTACCTGGGCAGGGCGTGGAACGCGACTTGCTCATCAGCCACCGTCAGATCCAATCAGCTGAGGAGTAATTGACAAAGAAAGGTATGGGAGCATGTCCGCCAATCCACCAAATCTCGATGGGATCAAGGTTCAAACCGCGCGCATGCTGGAGATCTACGACCTGCTGCAGCGGGAAATAGCGAACAACGCCATACTGAACGTGCCCGACGAGGAACAGAGCATGCTGCGGGAGGCCATCCGCACCGTCGAGAGGAGCATGCTCCAGATTCAGGAATTTTTCACCGAATACCAGGAAGAAAATACCCCGGCCAGCAGCGAGGCGCAGGAACTGGAGGAGATAGTCAACTCCGTGCTCGAGTGGTGCGCCGACCACACCAAGACCGGCTGACCGCCCCGATCCCATCTCCAATCGAGGTATTCAGGCGGCCGCGACTCTCTCGCGGCCGCCTGTTTCGTTCTGTCTCTGGATCCCGCGAAGCGTCGCCGTAGACCTGGCCCATCCGCCTACTCCGCCTCGGCGCTGACAAAACTGGAACGCTGGCTCTCCGACGAGTTCGTGACGGCCGTGACACGGTAGTAGAACACGTCGCCGGTGTCGAGTCCGGCGTCCTCGAAAGAGGTGCGCCCAGTGGTGAATCCGTTACCGTCCCCATTCTGCAGAGTGTAGGTGCCATCGGAGCGGGTCGCCCGGTAGACGTTGTAGCCTATCAGATGCGGCTCGCTGCTCGCGTTCCAGGAGATGGTTATCGAGCGGACGGTACCCTGTGCGCTCACGCCGGTCGGTATGGCCACCCCAGCCGTCTGCACGTCGACTGACGCGGCCTGATCGCTCTCGTTGCCAGCAGCATCGACGGCCACCACGGTGTAGGTGTAGGTCGTCAGCGTGTCGAGACCCGCGTCAGTATGCTGTACGACCCCGCTGCCCAGGCTCCCCGAGGCCGTGTCGAGCGAATCGGCATTGAGCATCGCCGCCGGCGTCAGCGCCCCCGCCCCGTCTCGCCGGCGCAGGACGACGTACGATTCCAGCCCAGTCAGCTCACCGCCGTCCGCATCCCTCGCCGGTGCCGTCCAGGTCAGGACGACCTGGCCGATATCTGTGTCGTCGGCCGTGGCGCTCAGGGCGGCCGGAGCCGCCGGCCCCACGTCGTCGGCGCCCACCTCTGCGGTCACGATGGATTGGGGATCTAGCGGGTTGGTGCGGTCGCGATCGCAGCTGTGGAACAACAATACAGAGAACGAGCCCAGCAGCAAGGCGAGACGCTTCATACGATCTCCTGATTGACTCCCTCGTCGGCCGGCGTCATTCCGAGCCGAGGGCACGCCCCAACCGCAGCCCGAGCCGGTCGGCCGCCAGCCACGGCTCGATCCACACTGGTCGGGACGCGAGCTCGTGCGACGGACTGCTGGCGGCGTTCGCCGCCGAGCCATTCGTCAGCACCAGTCGCACGCCGTTGACCGCAAAAGCGGCCGCCAGGGCCCAGCTCACCTGGCTCTTGACGTCCCTGTTCGTAGTCTTGTTGTACAAGCGTTCGGTCTCGTCGGCACGGTCGGCGCGCTCGTAGCGATAGTAAAGCTCGTCGGCCTCATCGTGGTAGTCGTTGCCCTTCTTGAGCAGCACCAAGCTGCCGCCGAGGAAGGCGATACCGGTGAGCCGCCTGGCAGAGAGCAGACCACCAGGCGATCCCCGCCTGATGCCGGCGGTCCCGTTAGCAGGATCTTCGCCACGGCGCGGTTCGGCGCCGTGGGCGCTGGCATGCAGGCCGCTGGCCAGGAATAGGGAGAGAAGCACGACAGGAGCGGCAAGTCGGGCTATGCCCAAGAACCCTCGGGTTTCTGTCCCCGGAAAAACGGGGACCGAAGCGCAGGAAACGGCATCAAGATCCGCTCTGAAAACGGCTGCGCAGATTGCCGAAAATACTAGCTAACTACTTATTAACGTTAATGATGCGCCTTAGGTTTGTCAACCAAGTCTTTGTTGGACTCCAAAACCGCACAAAGGCCTTGGATGCGACCTCCTAAACCTGTTGCTGAAAGGCGTATAGACTCCTTGCTAAAGCCGTAGAAACTCCACCTGCTGGGATTCCCCGAAGATATTGCCCAAAAGTGCACCAACTGCTTGACAAATGAACGGATGTGCAGTATATATAACGCTACCGACACCGCCCGTGAGGCGACGATAGTCGGACTCGGCCACCTTGCATGGAGATCCGACCGATGCGCAAACCGCTGACCGAACGGCAACAGGCCATCTACGAGTACATCGCCGAAACTATTACCTCCCGCGGCGCCCCGCCGACCATCCGGGAGATCATGGACGAATTCGACATCAGCTCCACCAACGGCGTGCGCACGACCCTGGCCGCACTAGAGAAGAAGGGCCACATCCGGCGCCACGCCCGCCTTTCCAGGGGCATCGAGCTGGCCGACTACGCTGAACGGGAGCCGCTGTCGCAGGAAATCCGCGGCGTTCCCCTCCTCGGACGAGTTGCGGCCGGCGAGCCCATCCTCGCCTCCGGGAACGTCGAAGCCACGCTGCAGGTGGATCAGTCCCTGGTCCCGGCCAGCGGCGAGCTGTTCGCCCTCCGCGTCCACGGCGATAGTATGAAGAACGCCGGCATCCTAGACGGCGACATCGTCATGGCCCGCCATCAGGAGACGGCCAACCGCGGCGACATCGTCGTCGCGCTGATCGGCGACGATGCCACCGTCAAACGCTATTCACCCGAAGCAAACTGTATCCGCCTGCTGCCCGAGAACGAATCCTACGAACCAATCGTCGTCTCCGCCGCCGACGCCGAGTTTCGCATCGCCGGCATCGTGGTGAGCCTGATGCGGCGCCTGTAGCTGGCGGGATGGGCGGGCCACAGCGCACCGACGCAGCAGCTGCCCGGAAGGTCGACGCCCTGCGTATTCTCGACGCCGCCCTGCAGGCGGCCGACCCGCGCGCCTGCATCCGGCGTTCCATCCGGGTCGAGGCAGGCAGCCTGCACCTTGCCGACGTTCAGTTCCCCCTCGACCAGATCGACAGACTGGTGGTAATCGGCGCCGGCAAGGCAACGCCGGCGATGGCATCGGCGACCGAGCAGATCCTCGGCGACCTGATCACCAGCGGGGCGATCAGCACCAAGTACGGCCACGACGTCCCCCTCGACCGCATCCGAACCACCGAGTGCGGCCATCCGATTCCCGACGAAGCCGGCGTCGAGGGCGCCAACCTGATGCTCGAGCAGCTGTCCGGGCTGACATCGAGGTCGGTCGTGCTCGCCCTGTTCTCCGGCGGCGGCTCAGCCCTGATGCCAGCGCCGGCCCCTGGCATCACCCTGGGTGAAAAGCAGGCTGCCACCAGCGCGTTGCTGAACTGCGGAGCCACCATCAACGAGATCAACACGGTGCGCAAGCATCTCTCCGGCACCAAGGGCGGTCAGCTGGCGCGTGAGGCCCAGCCCGCCCGGCTGGTCTGCCTAATGCTCTCCGACGTGATCGGCGACCAGCTCGACGCAATCGCCTCGGGGCCGACCTATGCCGATTCGACCACTTTCGCCGACTGCATCGAACTCGTAACCCGCTACGAAATCGCCGATATACTGCCGGCTGCCGTGCGCTCTAGGCTCGAGCAGGGTGCCGCCGGAGCGGTCGATGAAACGCCGAAGGCCGGCGACCCCTGTTTCGCCACGGCCGTTACCAGAGTAATCGGCAATAACGCACTGGCGCTGTCCGCCGCCGAGACGGCAGCCCAAGCGCTCGGGTACAACACCCTCGTCCTCTCCTCACGCATCCAGGGCGAAGCCCGTGAGGTAGCCGGGGTCGAGGCCGCGATCGCCCAGGAGATCAGCCGGGAGCACCGACCAGTCGTGCCACCGGCATGCCTGATCGGGGGCGGCGAGACCACGGTCGCCATCAGGGGTCGGGGTCAGGGCGGCCGCAATCAGGAACTGGCACTGGCCGGTGCCATAGCGCTATCAAGCTGGGATGGCATCACCCTGCTCAGCGCCGGCACCGACGGCACCGACGGCCCGACTGATGCCGCGGGCGCCGTGGCCGATGGTGACACAACTGCCCGCGGGCAACAGCTGCAAATGGCGGCGGCCGATTATCTCGACCGCA
>CAYWBJ010000015.1:0-2580 GCA_964456165.1 uncultured Gemmatimonadaceae bacterium
GCTGCACCTGATGTTCCTGCCGTTCTACCACCGCACGACCTCGACCGTCGACGTGCAGTTGGCGACGAGCCGGGACGGCGTGCTTTGGAGCCGGCCCGAGCGCGTGCCCATCATCGAACGGGGCGAGTACGAGTGCGTCTACTCGCGCCGGGACCTGGTGGCGCTCACCGACGAAGAGTGGGGCCTGCCGTTCCAGGGCACCCGCCATCGCCACGACTTCAAGACCTACGACAGCGACAACGACCCATATCAGGCCGAAACCAGCACCATCGAGTGGCGCTGGGCGCTGTGGAAGCGGGACCGGCTGGTGGCGCTCGAGGCGCAGGCTGAAGCCCGCTTCACCATGGTGCAGAGGAGGTGCAGCGGCACCGAGATGCGCCTGAACTACGAGACCGAGGTGGGTGGCTGGGTGCGGATCGAGATCGTGGAGCCCCCGGTCACTCCGCCCACGCCCGTGGAGCCGCTTCCGGGTTACGGGCTGGACGACGCCGACCCCCTCGTCGGGGACGAGCTGTCGCGGGTGGTGACCTGGAACGGCCGCTCGGACCTGTCGGAGCTGAAGGGACAGAACGTGTCCATCCGTATCCACATGGCGCGGGCGCGGCTGTACTCCCTGTTCATCTGAAGCGCGCCGCGGGCTGCCCCGTCGGAGGCGTCCGCGGCTTCCACGCAACTAACCGGAGACACATACCCACATGGCAGAGCACCGCGTAAAGGGCCTTACCCAGATCGGTACCGACAGGCAGCTGTTCGTCGACGAGCACATGCTCGAGAGCAGGAAACACGCCGCCTTCACCCTGAACCCGGCCACCAAGCACGTCGGCAACCCGGTCATCAGGCGCGACCGGCCCTGGGAGGGCGAGACCCTGCACTACGGGAGCGTCATCTACGACGAGCAGGAGAAGCTCTTCCACATGTGGTACCACTCCATCGAGCACTCCTACACCGAGCGCGTGGCGAAGAAGTCGGTCCCCAGCGTGCCCGGCAAGAAGGCCTCCCGCTGGTGTTATGCCCGGTCCGAAGATGGCATGAGCTGGGAGAAACCCTCGCTCGGATTCGTGGAGTTTGAGGGCTCGACCGACAACAACATCCTGGGACCCGACAACTGGCCCAACATCAAGGGCGGCGTCTTCATCGATCCCCACGAAAAGGACCCGGGCAAGCGCTTCAAGGCGTTGTCACAGAACCAGGTCTGGGAGGAAGGGATGGCGCCCGACGGGGACGAGGACCGGGACGTGTCCGAGCTGAAGCCGCCGCCGGAGGCGAGCCGCTTCGTCTGGAACCTCCACCAGTCCGGCGACGGCCTCAACTGGACACCTTACGAGGGCAACCCGGTCATCAACCGGGAGAAAGCGCTGTGGGGCCCGACCGCCTACATGGGTTGGGATCCGATTCGCGAAGTCTATGCCGTCTACATGGAGAACTGCATCAACAAGTACGCCTATTTCGGTCCACCGATGTGCCCACCGGGCGGTCGCAGCATAGGGCGTGCCGAAAGCCCGGACCTGATCGACTGGAGCGAGCCGGAAACGATCCTCATGCCCGGCGCTGAGGATCCGCCGGACCTGGAGTTCTACAGCATGTGGACCTCGGCCTACGAGAAGCTCTACATCGGCATGTTGTGGAACTTCCGACTCACCAGCACCACGCTCATGCCGCAGTTCGTGTTCAGCCGCGACGGCGTGCAGTTCGACCGGCGTTACACTCAGCCCTTCATCCAGCTCGGCGACGAGGGCTCCTTCGACTCGGTGACCGTGTACGCCCAGCAGCCCATCGTGCACGGCGATCAGATCTTCATCTATTACGGCGGCCAGAACTATCGCGCCTCGGAACAGTTCGACAAGCTGTACGAGGAACGTGGCGACGGCGGCCCGACGGGTGGTATCGGCCTGGCAGTGGTCCCCCGGGACGGCTTCGTCTCACTCGACAGCGGCTACAAGCACTACGGCGAGATCGTGACCCGGTCATTCTGCTTCGAGGGCAGGAACCTGCAGCTGAGCATGCGCCGGGCCTGGCGGGGTTGGTCCTCGGACTATCCCGACGTCCGGGTGGAGCTGCTGGCCGCCGACCACACGCCGCTGGAGGGTTACACCTTCGACGACGCCGACAACATCGGCGAGACCGGCAGTGAGATCGTGGCCACCTGGAACGGCCAGGCGGACGTCGGCCACCTCGCCGGACGCCCCATCAAGCTCAAGTTCTACTGCAAGAATGTGAAGCTGTTCGGGTTTCAGTTCGTGGATTAGGCGGGGTGGGCGGCAGCGAACCCCTACTCAACTAAACAGAGTCCCGTTGAAGAGGTCCTGAGACGACGGGATAACGTTCTCAGGCCAAAACGCCGCCGTCGACGTTCATGGCGTGCCCCGTCACGAACGACGCGGCGTCGGAGCAGAGCCAGACCACGGCCTCGCCGATCTCCTCCGGCCGTCCCAGCCGGCCGATCGGCTGCTCTTCGGTGAACTTCTCCACCGCCCCCGGGTTGTCCGCGGTCTGCCGTTGGACGAGGGGCGTCCAGATTAGGCCCGGGTTGATGCAGTTGATGCGAATCCCCTCCCGCACGTATTCCAGCGCCGCCGTCCT
>CAYWBJ010000016.1:0-5332 GCA_964456165.1 uncultured Gemmatimonadaceae bacterium
GCCATTCCCCAGGGCAGTTCGGTGGGCACGCCGTAATCGCCATCGCCGGCCAGCTGACAGCCGATCCGGCCGATCGCGTAGCCGAGCGCCGCTCCGATACCAATGGCGTCCGCAACCGGCAGCACCGGCACCTGACGCCGCCGGATAACCCAAACCACGGCAGCGGCTGAGACGATGAAGCCGCCGTAGAATGTCAGGCCGCTACCAGAGAACAAGGAGCGGAGAAGCTCCCACCCTCCCAGTCCTTCCGGGGTCTCGAACAGCACGAAGTAGAGCTTGGCGCCGACCAGGCCGCCCACCATCGCCGCGGTGACGACAGACGAGCCGAGCTCCGGGTCGATGCCGCGCCGCTGCAGCTCCTTCTTGATCACGTACAGACCGGCGAGGAAGGCGAGGGCTACCATGGCGCCGAAGCTGTGGATCGTGATGGGGCCGAACTCCAGGAGGACGGGATACACGTCAGCTCTCCAACGCCGCCCCGGCCACGCCGTTGAACCGGGACAGGATCTCGATCTGCTGCTTCGCCTGCTCGGCGATCAGCCGGTAGGTCTCGTACCGGCTGGCGTCGTCGCGGACGCGGAAGGACCGCATCTCCAGCGGCTGACCGAACAGCAGCCTGATCGGGTTTCCACGCGAGCGGCGGGCGGTGGACTGATGGCGTCCCCACCGGCCCAAGGTTCCGGTGATGTGCAGCGGGACGATCGGGACGTCCAGCTCCAGCGCCAGCAGGCCGACGCCCGACTTGAACGGC
Source organism: uncultured Gemmatimonadaceae bacterium (assembly GCA_964456165.1). Lineage (GTDB taxonomy): Bacteria > Latescibacterota > UBA2968 > UBA8231 > UBA8231 > CAYWBJ01. The sequence continues at coordinate 752 of CAYWBJ010000016.1, forward strand.
TGCAGCTGCTCGCTGGGCGAGCGCCCCCCCTCAGGAAATACCAGCAGCGGACGCCGCGGCCCGAGCAAGGCGCCGATGCGATCGAGGCAGGCGGCGCACTCGTCGCTCGAATCCAGGGGAATGGCGTTGATAACCTTGCGCATGAACCAGGCGGTGGCGCGGGATTGCCGAAAGTAGGAGGAGGAGGCAGAAAAGTTGAGCACGTCGACATGCCTCCGCACGGCCATGAAGACGGCTGGGACGTCGAGATAACTGGCGTAGTTGGCGACGATCAGGTAGGGCCTGTCCTGAGGCAGATGCTCGACCCCGCTCGCCGAGAACTTGTAGAAACTACGCAGGATCGTCCGCCCCGGCGTCCAGAAGGCCGACTGAATCACGCGGCGCCCCAGCGAACGGGCCGTCACCGGATGCGCCCGCTCGCCCGCCAGCAGCCGGTTCCAGAATTGCCCCGGCCGCTCCTGGCCGGCCTCCAGATCCTCCTGCTCCAACTGGACTCCGGGCAGAGACTGCATCCCGTCGGCCAGGTCCCGCAGGCTCTGCCGCCCCCGGTCGATGGCGGGGACGGCGATCTGCAGCCTCTCCTGGAGGCAGGCACGAAACTCGATGCTCATGAGCGAATCGAGGAACGTGTCGATGGGCACGTTGAAATGGGCCGCTACCTCGGTCCGGCTGAGACCGGCGATGCGGCCGGCCTGCTGACAGAGAAAACGGTCCAGCGCCGGACCGCCGGCCTCGCTCTCCAGACCCTGGGTTAAGGTCAACGCCAGCTCCCCGCCAAGGGCGGTGCGGTCCAGGGTGCCCTCGTGGTCCCGGGGCAACGAACGGCTGCGGAAATGCAGGTGCTGAATCCGCGCGTAGGTTGGGAGGAGGCGGGCGAGCAGTTTCAACCGTTCCCTGACTTCCCCCTGGCGACCGACAAGCTGCTCCCCGCCGTCCTCGCTGCGCAGGACCAACGCGCCGTGAATCTCCTCGCCCTGAGTGCGATCGGAACGGATCCCCACTACGCCCAGCTCCGCGACATGGGGCAGGCCCCAGTAGTGGGCCTCGACCTCTTCGGCATAGACGTTCTTGCCGACCCCGGTGAGGATGATGTGATCGCTGTGGCCGGTGATATAGAGAAAACCGTCGCCGTCGAGATATCCGCGATCGCCGGTCCGGAGCCAGCCGTCGGCGATCGCGACAGCGGTCAGATCAGGCCGGTTCAGGTACCCCGGCGTGACATTCGCTCCGCGGACTAGCACCTCGCCCTGCTCGCCTCCTTCGATGCGCACCTCCTGGCCCGGCAACGGCTGCCCCACCGAGCCGGCCCGCAAGACATCGGGTGGGTTGACGGATACCACCGGGCCGGCCTCGGACAGGCCGTACCCCTCACAGATAACGATGCCGAAATCCCGGTAGACAGCACTCAGCTCGGCTGACAGAGGCGCGCCGCCGCTGACCACCAACCGCAGATTGCTAAGGTCGGCGGCGCACTCGAGCCGCCGCACGCGGTCGGACAGCAGCTTGTAGAGGCGGGGGACGCCCATCATGGCGGTGGTGCCGGTCGCCCGAATCGCCTCCAGGATGGAGCGACTGTTGACACTCTCGAGGTAAGTGGTTGTCGCCCCGGCCAGCATCGACATCAGCAGACCGCCGGTGAACTCCAGGGCATGGTGCAGCGGCAGAGTCGAAAGAATCCGGTCGCTGGCATCCACCTGCTGCACCTCGGCCAGAGCCAGCAGGTTGGCTATCAGATTACCGTGGGTCAGACACACACCGCGCGGCTCGATCGCCGGACCAGCCGTGAAGATCACCGTCGCGGTCATCTCAGGCGAAATCCGCGACTCCCTTTCGGTAACTTCGCCCAAGGCCTGCCCCGTTGCCTGCACATCCAGCAGCGTCACCTCGCGCGCGCGACCGTCTGGCCGCGCGCGCTCCAGCTGCCGCAGCAGGCCAGCGTCGGCGATCACCGCTCGAGCGGTGGCGAAATCGGCGAGGTCCCAGACGTGCTCCGGGCTCGTCTGCGGATCGAGCGGCACCGCAGTCGCGCCCAGCGCCAGGCAGCCGCAGCAGGAGAACACCCACTCGGGGCTGTTATGGCCGAGTAGGAGAACCCGATCCTCCGCCCCCAATCCAGCCCGCTCCAGCAGCCTGAGCCGCCGTTCAATCTGCTCTGCCGCCTCGGCATAGGTGTAGCGCTGCCACCGTCCTCCCCGCTCGATCTGGAATGCCAGCCGCTCACCGTGGCGCGCACAGGCGATGGCCACCAGGGCGGGAATGGTCTTGATCTGCTCCTCGTCGTGCCAGCGCGTTTCGGCCGCCCCCGCCTCTTCGGGCGCCTGCTGCAGCAGCGGATCCGCGTCGACCTCCTCCTTGAGAACGTGGCGCCGCAGGCCGGGCAGATGGATGCGCGCGTAGTACTCGGGCCAGTCGATCCGGGTGACATCCATATCGAATACGGCGCGCTCCTCGGGAGGCAACGACTCGAAGAGATCGCGGCCGCGCGTCGTCTGGAAGCGGGATTCCAGGTGGGTGTAGGGGCTGAAGAGATCGGTGTAATAGAGCACCCGCTGAAGCCGCGTCCGCAGGGCCACCAGGGCCCGCCGCCGGCTGCCGGGCACGAGCCGGTTCGGCAGCTTCCGCACCAGCCACTGCACCGCGTCCAGCGGGTACATGTATTTCAGGTTGAAGAGGGTGCGGAAGCGCTTCTGGCTGGGAAAGGACCACTCCGGCAGCTCGGGAATCTCGCCATTGCGCCCCCGCATCGGGCTCTCGTGGAAATAGTTCTTCATCAACCGAAACAACTGATTGTTGGTGATCGGGTTCTCACTCCCACTGGCGATGTGGAAGACGGGCACTTCGCCGCCGATCGATTCGGCCGCCCGCCCCGCGGCTGCCAGGATACCGTTGACGACGATGTCGACGGGAATGAGATCCATCACCGAGTCCCGCGCGGCCGGGAAATCGGGAACCAGACCGCGGCCGTAGGCGACGATGAGGGGATCCGACACCTTCAGGCCGCTTATCCATCCCGGCTCCGGGTCCTTCAGGCTGCTCTCGATCACGCTGGGCCGGACGATGACCAGGGGAACATCCCCCTGGTGTTTGACCAGCAGCTGCTCCCCCATCCCCTTAGTGAAGGTGTACACATCGTGCCATCCATAGGCCCGCGCCCGCTCCATGCCCTCGCGCACGAGCTCGCGCTTAAGCCAGTTGTTGCAGCGATCATCCACCAGCTTCTCGACCCGCTTGGGCGTGGGCTGACGCCCCTTCCCCTGGTCCAGGATCTCGCAGCGAAAGGCCTCGCGTTGCGCCTCGCTGGCCGCGGTGCGGCGAATGCGCTCGCAGGCAGCCTGGCAGGCTTCCACCTCCCGATCCGGATCGAAGGAGGTCGGTGCCTCGTCGATCATCTGGCGGATCGTCCGATTGATCGGCAGTGGGCGTTCGACCAGCAGCCCAGGCAGCTGGCCGTTGACATAGGCAGTCGACACCTGCACCATTACCGCGTCGCGCCGACAGGCACGGGCGAATTCGAGCAGGCGCTGGGGGCCGAGGGTGTTCAGGTCCAGCGAGAAATCCAGGGGCGCGTCGAACTCGACCGTGGCGGCATTGGCGATGATGAGATCGACGTCGTCGAGCAGCCGGGCGTAGATCTCCGCATCACACCCGAGCTCATCTTTGGTAATGTCCCCGGTGATTGGGACGACCTTCTCTCTGGCGGCGGCAAACCCATCCGGATCCGTGGAGCGAAAGCGATCGAAGAGGCTAGTCGCGAAACACTCGGCCTCCAGGCGTTCAGCCGCCTCGACCACCGACCCGTCGGCCCGGTGGCGCTGACGCGACAGCACGTAGATGCGGGCCACTTCCGGCAGGTCGGCCATGACCTTGGCCAGGACACCCTTGCCGACGAATCCGGGAACGCCGGTCAGCAGGATACTCCGGTGCCTGTAGAAATCTCTGATCATCTGGCGTGCTGCCTGGAGATCAACTTTCGGTGTGGCTCAGCAACAGTGTGGGTAGCGGGTGCCAGGGCCGGCACCGGCACGATGCAGGGGGTCCGATCGCGCCGAGCGACAGCGGGGGAAGATTGGGATTCAGTAATATAGAATTGGCTCCCCGGGGACACAACTTCGCCGCGCCACGTGCCCCTACCCCTTCCCTCCGGCAGGCGGGTCGTCCTCATCCTGCTCGCCATTGTCCGGGGTCAACTCTTGCCCGGTAATGTAGGGATGCCCGACTTGCCGCTTTACCGACTCGCGCAACCGCCTGGCCCGGACCCTGTCGACCGCCGGTCCGTCACCCGCCGGCCCGGCGACCGCACTCGGCCGGTTATTGGGATCAGTGGCACACATGACATGATCTTAACCGCCAGTTCACGTAACTGCAACGCCCCGGGCCGATGAAAGGGGAATGGGTACTCGTCGCCAACCCGCAGGCCGGCCGCGGCCGGGGCCGGCGCATCTCGGAGCAAGCCGCAGCTGCCCTGCGCGCTCACGGCCAAGCGGTTTCGGTGTATCTGACGAGCGGGCCAGGCGACGCGGCGGCGCTCGCGGCCGACCTGGTGGTCCGTGGCTGCGGTCGCTTGCTGACCTGCGGCGGCGA
>CAYWBJ010000017.1:0-3655 GCA_964456165.1 uncultured Gemmatimonadaceae bacterium
AACGACCTGTTCAACCCCGGGGTATGGGGCAGCTTCTCGCACTTCTACAACGAGATGTCCGGGGGACAGCTCACCATCGAAGGCCAGGTTCTGCCCAAACGGTATACCTCGCTGCAGGGAGCGGAAGCCTACCTGGCGGACACGCCGGGCGGTCTCGGCCGCTTCCGGGTTTTCAACCTCGAGATACTAGATCAGGCGGACCGGGACGTCGACATGGGCTTGTTCGATAACGATGGCCCGGACGGTGTGTCCAATTCGGGGGACGACGACGGCTACGTCGACATCCTGTTCATCAACCTGCTCACCGTGCCCACCGGCTTCCTGGTGGACCGGGCATCCGGAATCGCCAGCCTCGGGCTGGAGGCGGACTACCTCAGCGACGATCCGGGCGCGAACGGTCGCAATATCCGCATCCGCAGCCGCTACACCGGTTTCGGGGGGACGACCCAGCGTGGCCATACCTTCACCGTGACGGCGGGAACCATGTGCCACGAGTTCGCTCACGTTCTCGGCCTGCCCGACCTTTTCGATCAGAGCTCCATCGGCGCCGATGGCGACTTCGAGCCGGAAGAGGACAGCGCCGGCATCGGCCGCTGGGGATTGATGGGCCTGGGCACTCTGGGTTGGGGCATTGAAGACGGGCCCAATGCCTTCTGCGCCTTCTCTCGGGCTCAGCTGGGGTGGATCGGTGAGAACAACGATCGGCTGATCACGGTCACCGAAAGCATGCGGGACGTCGTCATCGGAGATGTCGACCAGGGCGGGCGGGTCTACAAGATCCCGATCGGCAGGGACGAGTACTACCTGCTGGAAAATCGCCAGCGGTCCGGTGGCTATTACGACCGCAATATTCCGGGACAGGGCCTGCTCCTGTGGCACGTGGACGAGCGCGCCGACAACGACGAGGAACGCCACAAGCAGGTCGATCTGGTCTGCGCCGACGGGCTCTACTCCGACGTCGGCTTCCCGGGCGGCACCGCGGATGTGATCCGGGGCCGCGACAACCTGGATTTCCGCGCCCGCGACACTGCCTACAACACTTCCCACAACGGCAACGAGGGTGATGCCACCGACGTGTTCGACGGCGTGCGTTTCACCCGCTTCGCCCACGACACCAATCCGCGCCCCAGTGCCCACTCCGGCTTCAGCCGCAACCTGCCTGTGGGCATCGCTTTGGAGAGCATCCGGGCTGAGGGGGGCGACATGGTGGTCGACATCCTGGTGCGGCAGCCGCTGCAAGGTCACGTTAGTGCCGACACGACCTGGACCGGCAAGGTCGAGATCGACGGCGATATCGTGGTTGAGCCGGGGGCTACGCTGACCATCGCCGGTGGCACGGAAGTCCGCTTCGCCAGCCGCACCGACGTGCGTGCTAGCGGCTTCGATTCGCTGCGCAGCGAGATCCTGGTGTTCGGCGATCTGGTGCTGCAGGGAGAGCGGGACCCGATCGAGTTCAGGTCGGCGGCCAGCCGGCCGCGAGCGCGGGACTGGGGTGGGGTCCACTTGCTCGATGCCCAGGATCCGGACCTGACTGGGGTGACCTTCGACCACAGCGAGGGCGGCCTCGTGCGCTCGCACCTGCCGCCGGGCGTGACCCGCTGGGGCGGCGAGCGGGTGGTGCCCCGCGACCTGGTGGTGCCGGCCGGATCCGAGCTCCGCATCGCCGCCGGCACCACCGTCGCATTCAGCAGATCGGATCAGAGCGGCGGCGGCGCCAGCCCGGCGCTGACCGAGCTGACGTTGGAAGGCGCGCTGACCGTGGAGGGCGAGAGCGGTGCCCGGGTTCTGTTCACTCGCGGTGGCGGCGGCGACGACGATATCTGGTTTGGCATCAAGCTCGAGGCCGGCTCGCGGGTGCAGGCCCATCGCTTGGAAGTGGAGCGCTCCCTGGTCGGGTTCGGTGGCCACGTCGATGCCGCCGGCTCCCTGCGCATCGAGGATGGGTTGTTCCACGACAACGTGGGCGGCGGCCTGAGGCTGACCGTCAATGGCGAGGTGGAAGTGCTACGGACGACGTTTTCCGGCAATTCAACCTTCGGCCTGCTCGCATCGGGTAGCGGCCTGCTGCGGCTGACGGAAGTCGTCGTCGCGGACAACGTGCTCGACGGCGTTGCCCTGCGCAACTGCAACCTGGAGGCGATCGACGTGGAGTTGCGTGACAACGGCAGGGCCGACCCGGAATATGAGCGGTCCGGCTTGCTGGCCGTCGGCGGCCGAGGTCAGACGATCAAGATCTGGGACAGCCGGCTGGAGGGCAACGGGCACCACGGTCTCGACTTGGAACTCTGGGAGGGAGTGGTGGAGGTACACCGCTCCGAGGTGCGCGCCAACCGCGCCGAGGGCGTCAGCGTTGTCGGCGCCGAGCGGTTGGTGTTCGAGGACGTGCAGGTCGTGCGCAATCTCCAGGCCGGGGTGTTCGTAGAGGAGGCGGTTATAGAGCTCTGGACGACGACCTACAGCAACAACATCGGCACCGGTCTGGTGCTCGGTAAGGGCGCCACCGGCGTCATCGAACGCAATCAGTTCGTCAACAACTCGGGCATCAGCCTGGACCAGGTGCGGTCGCTCATCGTCAGGTCCAGCAGCTTCGACAACACCCCGATCGGGATCGAGTCGATAAGCTCGGCACCGACGTTGCTCGACAACCTCTTCGATGGCAACCTCACGGCGCTGAAGGTCAGCGGCAACCGCGTGCCGGCCGAACTGAGCCGCAACAGCTTCATCGACAACGACAGGGCGATCGAGAACCTCTCGCTGCTCGAGATCCCGGCGACCGGCAACTTCTGGGGCACGGCCGACAGCACCGCCATTGGCGAGCTCATCGTCGGCGACGTCGACTGGTCGGCGTTTTTACGAACCGAGCCGGGGATGACCGAGGAGGCGGCCGTGCCGGCCAGCGGAGAGTTGCCCGAGAAATCGGCGCTGGGTGCCAACTACCCGAACCCGTTCAACACCTGGACCCGGATACCGTTCGCGTTGGCGGTCACAGCCCCCACCCGCTTCGTTATCTACGATCCGCTGGGACGAGTCGTGCACGCCTGGTTCGAAGGGCAGCTGCCCGCCGGCTTCCACGAGTTTTCCTGGGATGGTCGCGACCAGGACGGTCGCGAGGCGGCCACCGGAGTCTACGTCTATCGGGTCGTGGCCGGCGAGTTCGCGGCGGCGCGGCCGCTGTTGCTGCTGCGTTAAAGTTCTACCCTTGCTGCCGAACCCTATAGATACCGCGTCCCGCAGCATGTTCTCGGACGCGGCACCCGATAGGCCTTGACATCCCGTCTAGGCGACCATAATTTTGCGCTTCTAAATGGAATGAAAGACCAGCGCCGGAATCGAGCAGATGCGGGTCCAGCCACAGACAGTAGTTAGCGCTCCCGTCCCGACCCTGGCAGCAGCAATCTCCGCACTGCCCGATCTGCTCCGACTTCGCCCGATTCTCCGACTTATTAGCCCGATTCTACCCTAGGCTTCGTTCCCCACTTTCCCGAACAGCAGCAAGACAGTAGAAAGCGGACGAAGCCTTTGAGGTTACTCACAGGCATACACACAGCTGTGCCCAGACGCATGTCCACAATCCAACCGTAAGACCGGGAGATCGCCGCCATGCAGATGTACTACGATAATGACGCCAACCTCGACTTGCTCAGCGACAAGACGG
>CAYWBJ010000018.1:0-84972 GCA_964456165.1 uncultured Gemmatimonadaceae bacterium
TAGACGCACTCGTACTCGCCCCGTTCGATGATGGGCACGCGCTCGGGCCGGCTCCAAAGCACGCCGTCCCGGCTCGTCGCCAACTGCACGTCGACGGTCGAGGTCGTGCGGTGGTAGAACGGCAGGAACATCAGGTGCAGCCGGCCGCTGTAGATGCCTCCGCTCTCCGTCCCGCTCCCGCCGGCTGGGTGACCGCCACCGGTCCCGGAGGCGCCGGCCACCTTGTGGGGATAACGGACGTACCCCGACCCGTAGACGTCGGCGTCGACCGGATCCTGACCGTCCGGCATGAAGACGAACTGCGGCTCCGACCATTCGTCGAGGCGCTTTCCGGTGCTGCGGCGCACTGCCCGCCGGCGCTCCAAGTGGCCGCGGTGGTAGGCGACGTACTCCTCCTTGTCCTCGTCGTAGATGACGTAGTACTCGCCGTCCAGGGTCCGCGAGCCCAGATCCCGCAGCGGTTCCTCCAGCGGGGTCCAGCGCAGGCCGTCGGGCGAAGCGGCCCCGAAAATGGTCTGGCGAATCTCCACCTTCTGCGCGGCCTCATCGGCGGTGAACCCCTCGTGCTGCATGGCTGTGCGCATCTCGGCGAAGCGGTCGTAGGACATGTCGAGATCGAGCTGGCAGTCGACGAAATACCGCCCCGCTACCCGCACCGCTTTGTAGCGTTCCTCCGGTGCTGCCGTCGGATCGATGAAGAGGCTGCGGATGGCGAAGTGGGTGCGGGGGTGCAGCAGGTTGTTGGCCGTAGAGCCATTGTACTCGACGAGGCCGAGCTCGGGCTTCTCCCAGTTGAGGCCGTCGCTGCTCTCGGCGTAGGCGTCGTACTGGACGTCGTTGTCACCGGTGCAGTGGTACCACGCCCTGAGGCGGTCACCCTCCCGCAGCACCATGAGGGGTGTGAGCGACCGCGCTTCCCAGGGATGTTCCCTCTCGTGGAGGAACGGCTCGGACCAGCGAGCCTGCTGGACCTTGAGCTGCAGGTCGCCTACGGGCGGGTCTTGTATCCAGCTCAGGCCATCCTGCCCGCGCCCGCCGTGCCCTGGCCAGACGCCGCACCAGTCGACAAATGGGGTTGGGCCGATCTCACTCTCGTCCATGGTCTTTATCTCATCCGGGGCTATAGCGGTGTGGGCAGACACCTATTGTTATGTAGATTCGGCGGTACGGCAAATTCAACTCAACTGGCGGGAGTTTCGGGCCACGATGGATATCGAGTTACTCTTCGCGGATGTGGACGGCGACGGCGAGCGCGAGGTCGCAGTGGAGAACGACTGGCTGCGCGCCGTGCTGCGCTTTCCCGAGAAACTGGGATACGCCTTCTACAAGGGCCGCTTCACCTGGGGCGGGCGTCTGCAGTCGCTGGTGTATAAACCCACGGGCCGCCAGTTCGTGTTGCCGGAGATGATCGACCTGGAGGGCATCAACCCTTTTGGCCTACCGGATGAGCTCTTCGCAACGTTTCCCTTTACTGGCAGGGATGGCGAGCCGCGCCATCTGAAGATGGGCGTGGGGGTATTCTCGGATGCAGGCGGCGAAGCCGGCTTCGAGACCCTGCCCTGGACTTGGAGCGAAGAAGAGGCAGGGGGCGAGAAGGTCGTGGCCTTTCGCCAGGAAGTCGAAAATCTCGGCGGCTACAGCTACGTGTACGAGAAACGCTACCGGTTCCGGCCGGACGCGGCCTGGTTCGCGCTGGACGTGGCCTGGGAGAACAGGGGCGATGCGCTGCTGGCCTCGGCGTGGGACGTGCACACGTTCCACCCCGCCGGAGACCCACCGAACACGGCCTGGCTGGTGGCGCCCAAGCGCGCCTGGCTCAGCTGCGGCCGGTCCCGGGTACGCACCTTCGTCAAGGAGGCGAGCCCCATCTTCGCCACGCCGGTCCGCGAGGAGATGGTCTCTGACCGCATCCTCTGGGACATGGACGGCACCCCGTGGTGGTACGCCACCGGCCCGGGTGACGGCGATGAATTCTACCTGATGCGGGCCCGGTTCGACGCGGACTGGGGCATGTTCTGGGCCGGCTATGGCGCTTTCACTCCACAGGCGATAAACAACGTCGAAGTGCCGCCGGGCGAGCGGGCGGAGTGGGGATTCGACGTTACGCTGGGCAGCGGGGGGAGGAACTTCGTTGCCGCTGGAGAGGACTGCGGGTTGAGTCTCGACCGGGAGGGTGACAGAGCGGTCGTGAGCCTGCACGCCGCGGCGCAGTCCGCTGGCGATCTCGAGGTCGGGGTAGCGAATCAGCGGGGCGAGGTGCTCGGGCGCAAGACGAGACAGGCCGAGGTCGGGCCCGGACACCCGCACCGTCTGAAGATCCAATTGCCGGCCGTGGGCGACTACGCCCAGCTGGATCTGCGCTATCGGCGGGAGAGCGCCGACCTGGTCACCCGCGAAATCGTGCCGCTGCGCGCCGCCCGCCCATCGGCCCATCTTCCATTCGATGGGGACGGCATCCCGGTTTTCGTGGCCGTACAGCACGAGCTGGCTCAGCCGGAGGCGGATGGGCGCTACCTTTGGTGCCACGGCACCCAGGCTGGTTTCACCGTGGACTGGGATGAGCCCGGCGTGCGGGCTCCGGATGACCTGGGGGAATTCAAGGTTCTCTGTCTGGTGGGAGACGCCTGGCCCGTAGCGCGGCTGGACGAGCTGCTGACCTGGGTCGAGGGTGGCGGCGGTCTGCTTGCGTGTGCTCCATTCGGCGAGCTGGCGCATGCCTTGGAGGACTGGCTGCCGCTGCGGCCGCTGGGGAATTTGCCGGAACAGCCGGAGCACGTGACCATAAGCGGCACCGGCATGCGGCGTTACGCCGAGAGCGAGTGGCTGGTCGCAGGCAGTGCAGAAGAGGGCCGGCAGATCCGGCGGCTGCTGCACACGCAGACGCTCGAGCGCGTCGACCCGGTAGTGGGCCTGCGGCTGGGCGCGCGGCACGACACGAGCGACCGCCTGATGCTGGAGCCGGACGCCAAAGTGCGCATCGGCTACTGGGTCGCCTGTCGAGCCCACCCGGAGGCACTGGTGACCTTGTGCTTCACGGATAAAGAAGGGCATCCCGCTGTCGGCCTGCGGGAGAGCGGCCGGGGCCGGGTCGTGGCGGTGGCCAGCCGGCCGGCCTGGGGGACCGATCACCGCAAAGTCGTGTGGGATGGATGGGGCCAGTATCATCGGGCTCTCTGGGCGGGACTGATGGGCTGGCTGGCGCGCTGCCGGTGAGAGGTCGCCCTCGAGACCACGTTCGCCTCCGACGCAATCACTTGCTGGGGGGCGATGGACAGGTGGACGTCCGACCTGTAGAATTGTCGTCCACCGCGATAATCGCAGTGCGCCAACACCAGGAATTCCGAAGCCATGAGTAGAGCCTACAAGGCGGCCATCGTCGGCTGCGGCAGCATCGCCCACGCTCACGTGGACGGTTACCGATTGCAGGACAATGTCAGTATCGTCGCCGTCGTCGATCCGCACGACGGGGCTCGCCAGACCTACCTCGACAAGTACGAAATACCCCACGGGTACGCGACGGTGGAGGCCATGCTGGAGGCCGAGGCACCCGATATCGTCAGCGTCTGCACCTGGCACTTGCTCCATCCGGAGCCCACGATCGCGGCTGCGGACAGCGGCGTCCGAGGTGTAATCTGCGAGAAGCCCATGGCCATCGGCGCGGGTGAGGCGGACCGCATGGTCGAGGCCTGTGAGCGCAGCGGCACTAAGCTCGTGATCAGCCACCAGCGCCGCTTCACGCCCGGCTGGGAACGGGCGCGCGACCTGGTTTCCGAAGGGGCCATCGGCGAACCGGTATTCGCGCGAAACCGGGTGGCGGAGGGGCTGACGAACTGGGGCACCCACACGATCGACGGCACCCGTTTCGCGCTGGGAGATCCCACGCCGGCGTGGGTCTTCGGCGCCGTCGAGCGCAAGTCCGACCGCTACGAACGCGGCGGCGCCATCGAGGATGCGTGCATGGGGCTTGTCCAGTTCGAGGAGGGTTTGGAGCTGCTGGTGGAATCGGACCTGGAACGCCAGGGGGCCGCGGCGGGATCTTTCCAGATACAGGGGTCTGAGGGGATGCTGGATGTGAGCGAGACCCGGGTAGGCCTGTTCAACGCCGCCTCGGACGGCTGGTCGGAGATCGATCTGAATCTCCGCGACGGAGACCAGGCGATCGGCGGCAACACGAACGCCGCCCAGGTGCGCGAGCTGATCGCCTGGATCGAAGGTGGTCCCGAGCACCGCGGGTCGGGCCGTCAGGCCCGGGTGACGGTGGAGATCATGATGGCGATCTACGAGTCGGCGCGGCGCCACTCGGTGGTCCGCTTTCCGCTGACGGAGAAGGAGTATCCGCTTGCTCTGATGATCGCCGAAGGCAAGCTGCCGGTCGAGGTCGAGGGGGAGTACGACATTCGCGGTTTCCTGCGGCGCGATAGCGTCGATGAGAGTGAGTACAAGAAGCTGCAGGCTGAGGGCATCTCCCACCACGAGATCATGCGCCGGCTGAATCCGCAGGGGGAGCGCTGAGCGCGCGCGCGGAGAAACTGAAGATGTCCCAAGCCATTCCAGATACCGGCATCGTGGGCGACGCGCAGTTGGCCCAGTACGCGGATGAGGGCTACATGGTGCTCGAGAGCGTCATCGCCCCGGACATGCTGGAGCTCCTGCGTGAGGAGTGCGCGTATTTTCTCGGCTACTACGACGGACAGATGGATGCGGCGGGTGAATCGACGCAGGGCATCAACCACCGCGGCAAACGCTATTTCATATCGAATCGCTACCGGCTCAGCTCGCGGATGTGGCGCTTCACCTTCGGTCCGCAGATGGCCGAGATCGCCACCCGTGTTCTGGGCGACGACGTCTTCCTGTTCCACGAGCAGTGGGTGATCAAGGGCGCGGAGCAGGGCATGAAATTCGCCTGGCACCAGGATTCGGGGTACGTCAAGAGGGGCGATCCGCAGACGGCCCATCCGCCGTACCTGACCTGCTGGTGCACGCTCGATGACGTCAGCGAGGCCAACGGCACGGTCTTCCTGCTGCCGCACTCGCGCGGCAACACCCGGGACACCATCTACACCCACGGGCAGGAAGAGGGCACGAACGACCTGATCGGCTACACCGGCGATGACCCGGGGATCGCCATCGAAGCTCCGGCCGGGTCGGTCGTCGCCTTCACGAGCTACAACTTCCACCGCAGCGGCGCCAACACGAGCGCCGCGATGCGCCGGATCTACCTGCCGCAGTACAGCCGGACTCCGATCATGCTTTCCACCGGCGGTCTGAAGGGCATGGCGGTGCCGTTCGTGGCGGACGGGTGCATCGTCTACGACCGCGCCGCGGACGGCGCCGCGGAATACGGGGGGCACGCCTGAGCGACAGGATGGCAGCTCCTCGAGTTGGGGCTCGCAAGGACGTATCCCTTGTTTTCTCCTTACCAGAGCACCAAGCTGGCCGGCGAGGCGTACTACGAGGCTGCGAGCCGCTCAGCTCGACCAGAATGAGTATAAGCTGGCCCCGTTCAGATAGAACCTGAGACGGACCGGCCGACCGCCGAGGCTGCGGATGTCGGCATCGCGCCAGGCGAGGGGAGCGGCCAGGGCGTCATCGGTCAGGGCCACACATCGGCTGCGCTCGAATCCGGGCAAGGGCCGTGACCCCTCATCGAGGATCTCCGCCTCGAGCGAACCGGTGCTCGCGTCGGCGTTGACCCAGAGGCGCTCTCCTGAGATCGTCAGCGTCTTCGTGGTCATCCAGGCCTCAGCCGCATGCGGCTCGGGACGCGCGACTACCCAGCCATCGCGGCGCAGTCGGGCCAGACCGACCCGCGAGCCTCGCCAGCGCCCTTCGACCCGCTCGCCCGATAGCCGCAGCTCCTGAATCTCGTGGCGCACGTTGGCGCCCTGGTAATACACCCGGATCTCGTCGTCGAGCACGAGCAGTGGCTGCGCGTAGACATGGCGGTCTTCCCAGCTCTGTGACGGTCCGAGTGCGAGCCAGGGGTGGCGGTCGCCTAGTCGGGTCCAGTGGATCCCGTCCCGGCTGAAGGCGAGCTGGACATCGATCGTCTGCTCCATCCCCTCCGGGTTGGGCTGATCGTAGTCGCGCAGCCCGCGGTCGATGTGCAGCACGAGCACGGTGCTGAAATAGACTCCCTCGTACGGCGTCACGTACATCTCGTAGAACTGCGTGCCGACCGGGTCGTGGGCGTCGGGCACCAGCACCATCTCCATGGGCGACCAGTGGATGAAGTCGGTGCTCGTACAGCGGCCGATGCGGCGAAAGCCCATCGGGTACTCGTCGCGGATCGGATCGTCCAGCCCTTCGTAGGGGCGGAAGTAGCCGACATACGCGCTTTGCCTCTCATCCCAACCCAGGAGGGTGTGGGCGTCCCCGATCTTGTCGATCACCGGGTTAGCCTCGTACTCGGTCCAGCGCAGGCCGTCGGGCGAGAAGGCGGCGCACAGGCTCTCCGTGTCGAACCGACCGACCGCCTTGAACCGCCGGCTGGAATCCGGTTCGCGGGGATCGTGGATGAAATACATGTCGGGACGGGACTGGACCAGGTTGTTCGCGCGCGAGCCGTGGAACTCGACGAGGCCGAGCTCCGGGCGCTCCCAGCTGATCCCGTCGGCCGAGGTTGCGTAACACAGGTGACGCTCGCCCGGCGGTCTGATCGAGGTCCAGGCGCGGTACCACAGGCGGAACTGCCCGCTGTCCGTGTCGCGCAGCACCTTCACCGGGTCGATGAACCCCCCTTCCCACGGCATCTCCGGGCTCATGATGGGGTTGCCTGGGTGCCTCTCGGGGGAGAGCACCGACCGCTCGATGGCAAACATCTCCCCGATGACGTGGGTATCGGCGAAGAGCTGCCGCTGGGCGTCCAGAACGAGTGCGGTCACGCGAAATTTACTCCCGGTAAGGGATACTGCGGATTGAGCCGGACGGCTGAAGGGCTCGGACGGAGGGCCCGCCAAAACACGGCTATGACCGCGACGCGATCAAATCCTCCGCGGCACTGACCCTGTTCGGTCCGGCTGGCCTTGGGGTCTGTCGCGGACTGACCCGCTGGAGTGACAGGGACGAGGAGCGCATCCTCTTCGGCGCCCTCTCGGACTACCTCTACTGCCTCGACGTGGCGACCTCGGTGTCGTCTGTCACGACCTCTGGACAGGCGCTTGTGGCGCCGCTCCACCTCGCCGCCAATCTGCCGGGATCTCCTCGACACAGCAGCCAATACTGCCGATAATGCTCCCCACCCGGAAGTGATGCTCCAGAAAGTACAGGAGATCCATGGCCATAATTAACGGCATAGAGCAAGCTGATCCGACGCCCCTGAACGAGGCCTACGCGCAGTCCCACCGACAGCGCTTCAACATGGCCGGCTTCGCCGCGCCCAAGTTGGGGACGGTGCGTGTCGGCATCATCGGTATGGGCAACCGGGGCCCGGGTCACCTCAGGAATCTCATGCGGCTTGAGGGCGTCGAGATCACAGGCCTGTGCGACAAGAGTCCCGAGCGGGTTGCGGCGGCGCTGGAACAGGTCGAGGGCACGGACCATTCTCCCGAGGTGTACACGGATGGGGAGGAGGAGTGGAAGAAGCTGTGCGAGAGCGACGCCGTCGACCTCGTGTTCGTGACCACGCCGTACTTCCTGCATGCTCCCATGGCGATATATGCGATGCAGCAGGGGAAACACGTGGCCACCGAGGTTCCGGCCGCCGGGACCATGGAGGAGTGCTGGCAGCTGGTCCAGACCGCAGAAGCGACCCGGCGCCACCTGATGATGCTCGAGAACTACTCTTACATGCCGTTCCACCTGCTGACCATCAGCATGGCTCAGCAGGGATTCTTCGGTGAGGTCGTCCACGGTGACGGCGCCTACAACACCAGCAAGATGCGCAACAACTTCGGCAAGACCATGTACTCGGACATGTGGTGGCTGCGGCAGTACGCGTGCCGGCGCGGCAACGTCTATCCGACGCACGGTCTGGGGCCGCTCTGCCAGATCATGGATATCAACCGGGGTGACCGGCTGGATTACCTGGTATCCGTCGAGAGTGCCGACTTCATGATGGCCGACAGAGCGAGGGAGCTGGCGGCCGAGGATCGGCATTTCGAGGAGTTCACCGACCTCAACTACCGCGGCAACATGAACACGACGGTGATTCGCACGGCGCAGGGCCGGACCATCATGCTGCAGCACGATGCCACCACGCCCTCACCGCACAATCTCATCCACGGCATCCACGGGACGCAGGGTGCGGCGCTCTTCGATCCACCTCCGCCGCGGCTAGCGAAGGGAGACCACCAGTGGGTGGCGCCCGAGGAATTCGCCCGTCTGGAGGAGGAGTTCACACCCGCCCTCTATCGCCGGATAGGTGAGATGGCCAAGAGCAGCGGTCACGGGGGATCGGATATGCTCATGGACTGGCACCTTATCGACTGCCTGCACAACGGACTGCCCCTTGACCAGGACGTGTACGACGCGGCGAGCTGGAGCGCTATCGTGCCGCTCAGCCAATGGTCTGTGCTCAACAGGTCCAGCTCGTTGGAGATCCCGGATTTCACGGCCGGCGCCTGGAGGACCAACCCGCGCAACATGGACATCCAGCTTGAGAATGGTGGGGGCAGTACGGGAATCCGGCCGGCCGCCGGGAGCGAGGATGATGTCCTGGCCCGGCAGTTCAAGCGCGATCTCGGCGGCCGGTGAACCCCTACCCGTCCGCACTTCGTCAGGCTAATAACAGGAGCCGGCGCTGTTCACTTCCGGAACGTGTGCATGCTCTTCCACTCGAGCCAGATGTCGCAGAGGGCATCGGGATAGACGCGGTGGTTGCGCTGCGGTCGGCTCTTCGGCGTCACCCGGAAGTAGAGCATGAACCGCGGATCCGGTCCCGAAACCAGGGTCGCCCCGTGGGGGGTGGAGAAGTGGACGATGACCGCGTCGCCGGGTGCGAGCTTCATGAGGGTCGGCCTGGGCCAGCAGTGGCCATCCTCCGTGAAAGCGGCGGTGCGCCGATAGCTTTCCCGCACGGCATCGGGGAAGTGCCGCAGTCCGTGCCCATTCGGCGCCTCTTCGTGCTCCCGCGGCCAGCCCGGGCCGTCCGGACCGAGGGGCCCCCCGGCCTCGCGCTGCTCCCGGAAAAACCGCTCCAGCCTGCGGTGCGCGCCTTTCAGTAGACCCAGGTTGCCAGCTCCCTCGCGCCGTTGATCCGACAGCGCGACACCGATCAGGGCGGTGAAGTTGGCGACGTTGCAGTTGAGCTCCGGGAAAGTCCGGGGGATGGTGTTGGTCCCCGCATTCCGGTACCACAACCTCCTTTTGTGCGGCGTGAGCTCCTCGCCGATATCGGGCACTTGAGTCCCGCCGTTCCAGAGTCCATCCAGATGGCCGAACCAGCCGTGGAAGGGGGTGTCCTTCTCGCGATACCCCGATTCATTCACCCGCATCGGCGCGTCCTCCGGGAACCGGGTGGCAATCTGGGCAGCCTTTACCGGGTTGGCCGGCTCGCCGAGAAAGGCATCCACCGTTGGCGAGAGATCCGTCTTGTTGAACAGATCGAGGAGCCGGGGATCGAGCGCGGCTGCAGCCGCGGTTTCTGCCACCTCCCGGACCACAGCCGGTTTTGACTGGCGTGCGGACTGGGCGACGGCGCCGAGATGAGTGTTCAGCAGCTGGCGGGCCGTGGTGACCATCTCCGTGGGTACGGCCTTGCGAAGAATCAGGAAACCGTCACGGTACATGGCCTCCTTCTGGCGCCTGCTCAATCTCACCTTCGACATGGATGAATCAGTCCTCTCTCTGGTTGGTAGAATTACCAGCGATATAGCGTCGCGCCTCGACGCGACACTTGCGCCAGCTTCCACGCTGTGAGCCAATCTTCGTGGCGATCGACGACCAGCTCGGGCGTCTCCTGGCTCCGCACGAGCATGCCAGGCAACTGCGGCCGACCGTTCGGCTTGCGGGCATCGTTCCAGCGCAGATCCATGCTCCACCGCACGCCGTCTGAGCGGTTCGGGTCGCTGCCGTGGGGCGTACGGCAGTGAATCAGCAGGACACCCCCCCGCCGCACCGGCACGGTGACCGGCTCGGTAGCGGGCAGCTCCTCCGGCGCCACCGTGAAGTTGCCGCCCTCTCCCGCCGGGGGGCGGACGTGGCGGCGCAGTGGCTCGGTATGCGCCCTTGGAATGACGCGCAGCGTGCCGTTGCCGGCGTCGGCGTCGACCAGCGGGATCCAGCTGGTCACGACGAGCGTGTCGTCCGCCTCCGGCAGCAGCACGCCCAGATCCTGGTGCCAGGCCGTCGAGCGCGCCCACTCGTTGCTGTTCAGCTCCCCAGCATACCTCTGCTCCGACGGCAGCTTGGCGCGGATGTGCTGGCAGGAGTTGGCGTAGATCTCGGGACCGACGAGGGATCCGACGAGATCCAGTAATCTGTCGTTGTGCAGAAACGCGAAGATCTCAGGGCCTAGATTGGCGGGGAAATTGATGCCCGCTGCGGCGCTGGCATCGGCTCGCACCAAGGGGACCAGGCGGTGCGCGAACGGCAGTTCGGCGTAGTCGTGCCCGATTGTGCCGGCGGCTAGCAGCCGCCGCGCCGCAGCCTCGACGATCTGCTCGAGCTCGGCCTGGACCGGGTCCAGGTCCGCTGCTGTGAGCGCTTGCTCGACCAGCAACCAGCCCTCGCGGTGGAAGGTCTCGACCTGCTCCGCCGTCAGGGTACCCATCATTCCTCTACGTCTGCGGCACGGAATCCATGTGGATTGATCAAAGGCATCTTCATAGTCTACGGTGAGGTTGGGAGGGTGTCGAGAAAACGAAGCCGATGGTTCTTGCCCGAGCGACCGCGCCTTGACAGGGAATCGAAGATGGTCCCATATCGGTGACATCGCGGAGCCTCAGCGGCTCCAGAAGGTAGTCTTCCCGGCAAGGACCTGCCCGGCTCGATCATCGTGGAACTGAACCGACTCGAGGAGCCCCAACGCGAGTTTTTCAACGAGAATGGCTATCTCGTCGTGCCTGGCGCGCTCACCCCAGACGAAGTGGATCATCTCACGGCGGCCAGTGATCGGATGATCGAAACGGAGGAACGCGAGGCGGCACAACGCTATCTCCAGCTGCGCTCGGGCATCGTCCAGGAGCCCGCTTTTCACCCGCTGCTGGCGCACTCGGCGACAATCCCTCTGGTCGTGCAGCTGCTGTCGCCGAACCTCCACCTGCACACCACGGCCCTCATCTACAAGTGGCCCCAGAACGAAGCCGACGCGGCGGAGCGGGGCTGGCACCGCGACATCGGCATGACCGAGGACATGGGGCACGCTGGGGTCATTCGCGCCGGGATAAAGGTGGGCTACTGCCTGACCGACTTTCCCCGGCCGATGTCGGGTTTCACGAAGTTCGCCCCCGGATCACATCTGCTGCGCACGCCGCTGCCGATACCCGAGGGGGAGGTGGATCCCCCCGGCGCTGTGGATCTGTGCCTCAATGCCGGTGACGCATTCCTGTTCGAGAACCGCATCTTTCACACGTCGGCACCCAACCTGAGCCAGCGTCTGTCAAAGGTCATCATCTTCGGCTACAGCTACCGCTGGATGGGGGGACACAAGAGAAACATGATGCAGGTCCAGCCAGACGGAGACATGCTGGAGCAGGTCGATGATATCCGCAAGCAGTTGCTGGGAGGGGCCTGCAACGGCCTGGTAGACTGGGCCGAAGAACAGGGCATCGGGCAACAGCCTTTCGCCTGGACCATGCAGGTCTGAGGAACGGTCGCGCATCCGCTCAAGCTGCGTGCAAGACTCCTCGATACCCAAGTTTCGAGGCTGCAACCGGGCCGGGCGTGGCGGTACCCTGCGCTCCTACCTCACCTCCCAGCGCGGATCGCGGCGCAAGGCGTCGTTCTGCCCGTCCAGGGCGGCGATCCACAGCCGGCACCACTCGTTGTAATCCGTTAGCACTGAATCGGAATCAACCGCGCTGCGCACCGGGAAGTGCGGGTAGAAGGGCCGGCCGGAGGGACTTCCCGTAGCCTGGTAGCGCAGGTCCATGCTCCAGCGCACTGTGTCGCTGTGATTGAGTGTGGAGCGATGTGGCGTGGCTTTGTGCATGAGCAGCACGTCGCCCTTGTCCATGGGCAGGGTGAGCGCACCCCGCGCGGTTGTCTCGTCGTCCGCGCGCATCGTCACCAGGCCGCGCTCGTACCAGTGGTCCTGCAAACCCTGTTTGTGCACTCGCGGGATGATCTGCAGACAGCCGTTCTCCGGTCGCGCCGCGGACAGTGGCAGCCAGACAGTGACCACGAAATGCGGATCCACCTCTTCGTAATAGGCCCCGGCGTCCTGGTGCCAGGGTGCGATGTGGGGATCGCCCCCATTCGGAGTCAGACCCTCCGGCAGCTTTGCGCGGGTGTGCTGGACGGGGCTGCAGGTGATCTCCGGACCCACCAGACCAGCGACGATGTCGAGCAGGTTGTCGTTGCGCAGAAACACGAACGAGGCGCGTCCGCGGAAGCGCATAATGTCGAGATTCTCGTAGATCTGGTTGCACTGGCGACAGATAGCGGCGATGCGGCGGTCGAATGGTGCGCCGACGTGCAGATCGGTGATCTTGCCCGCCGCCAGCAGTTCCCGGGCGCGACGGTCGATGTGCTGCTCGTACTCGGCGATGATGGGATCAAGGTCCCGATCAGTGAGCGCACCTCGCAGGAGGAGATAGCCCTCCTCTTCGAACTGCGTGATCTGGGTGGCGGTCAGCATCAGCTGGTTGCGTGAAAGGCGCGCCTGGGGTTCGACCTCAGCGTGCACGTGGCGGCGGCAAACGCCACCGGCCGACTTCCGTGCGCCGGGTCCCGACCACAACCTAATCCTCCATCGCCTGCCGCACCAAAACGCTGGTCGGTGCCCTGTTGAGTTTTAGGCCCGCTTCGCTGAAGCCTCAAGGCCTCTCAACAAGGGCTCCAAGCTGGGCATCGCCGCTCTCGACACCTGCCGTGCGCCGCCCTACACTGTGCGATAGAGATGCCAGCAGTAAACGCTGTCGGTCGGTGTTTTTACGATCTACCCACAGGAAAGACATGACACACGAGAATGCAGAGGCTGATCTCTTTGTTGCTACCGACGGGGACGACAGCTGGTCAGGCAGGTTGGCGGAACCCAACGCCGCGAAGGACGACGGCCCGCTGGCTAGCCTGGCTAGGGCCCGCGACGTAGTACGAGAGCTCAGGAGGCAGCAGGCCAGGGACATCGTCGTGCTCATCCGCGGCGGTACCTACTTCTTCAGAGACACGGTAGTCTTCGGGCTGGAGGACTCGGCTGGGGACGGCTGCTCCATCACGTACGCCGCTTATCCCGGCGAGACCCCGGTGTTCAGCGCCGGCGTCCCGGTCAGCGACTGGCGCAAGCTCGAGCAGGAGCCGGAAGAGCTGGCCGAGAGAGCCAGGGGGAACATCTGGGTTGCGGATGTGCCAGCTCGCGAAGCGGGAAGAGGAGCCTTTTTTACCCTGTTCGACGGCGACGAGCGCCTGCCCCGCGCGCGCGCCGCCGGCTTCCAGCCGAACGACCCGCCGGACCCGGTTCAGGATCCGAGTCTGGAGCAACCTGAGTACGACAGGCTGAGCTTCCCGCGTGGGGCGCTGAGAAACTGGCCCAACCTCGAGGACGTGGAGATAATCTGGCGCTCCACGTCGTATATGAACATCCTGGGCCTGAGCTCGGTGGACGAGGAGACGGGAATCGCCAAGACCACCCTGCCCGCCCAGCTGCCGCTGACCAGGGCCTACAACTTCATCGACAACATCCGCGCATCCTGCTGGGTGGAGAACGTGTTCGAGGCTCTCGACACGCCGGGCGAGTGGGTGCTCGACAGCGGGCAGGGCAAGCTCTACCTCTGGCCCAAAGGCGACGAGCCGGGTGGCCGGATTCTGGTCCCGAGCCTGCGCGAGCTGATCCGGGTGGAGGGGGACGTGGACTTCGCCGGGCCCGAAGACACCCCCGTCCGTGGACTGGCCTTCGTGGGGCTGACCTTCACGCACGGCGATCGCGACCTGTGGACCAGGGACGACGTGGCGATCCAGCACGACTGGGACATGTACGACAAGGCCAACGCGCTGCTCAGGTTGCGCGGAGCGGAGCAGTGTCTGATCCAGCAGTGCCGATTCTGCAACAGCGGGGGCACGGCGCTGCGGCTCGACCTGCACTGCCAGGACAACCGGATCGTCGGCAACCTGGTCGAGCACGTCGGCGGCACCGGGATCCTGCTCTCCGGGTACGGCGCCGGTACCAAGGACGTCAACAAGAGCAACGAGATCGTCAACAACCAGATACACCACTGCGGCGAGCTCTACTGGCACGGGATCGGGATCTTTGTCTGGCAGAGCGGCGAGAACCGCATCACCAATAACCTGATCCATCACGTGCCGTACGACGCCATGGTGCTCAGCGGCGTGCGTCCCTACGTCTTCGCCCGGCAGCCGGTGCCGGGGCCGCACTGCTCCACGCCCAGGGAGAACGACAGCACGCGACGCCACGAGGTCGGCGACGTGGAAGAGTGGGAGCGGATCCTGGAGATCCGGCGCCGCCTGCCGCACGTGGATCCGGAAGCCCTGGTCCGTTACATGCGCGCAGCGGAGCCGTTCGAGCATGTCCGCAACAACCTGGTTCAGGACAACGAGATCCACCACGCGCTCGAGGTGATGGGAGACGGGAACGCGATCTATCTATCAGATACCGGCAAGGGCAACGTCATCCGCCGCAACTACATTCACCACATGGTCGGCATGGGCGGACAGTCGGCTATCCGCACGGATGCCTACATCACTGATACGCTGATCGCGGAGAACATCATCTATAAGTGCAACTGCGGTGGGCTCAACCTGAAGCACTGGAACAACGACGCGGAGAACAACCTGATCGTCGACGTGCCCGACATCATCGACGAGGACCTGGGCGGGAACCCGCCGCGGATTCAGAGGCTGTCGTTCGGCTACATCAGCCTCCTGCAGGCCGGCGCGTTCGGTATTCCTTTTCCGTCCGGCGAATACATGCCTCCGGGCAAGTCCCTGAGGGTGCAGCGCAACATCATGGTCAAGACCGATCCGGACCAGATGTTCTATCGGCAACAGCGCGTCGACAACGAGTGGGAGGAGGCGCGGGTGGCGGACTGCGACATCGATCGGAACCTCTATTTCGCGATGGGGGAGAGCGATCAGGGTGCGAGTCACCTCGAGCGCTTCAGAGGGCTGGGTGTCGACGCGAACAGCATCGCCGCAGACCCGCATTTCGTCGACCTGGCCAACGGCGATCTCCGTCTCAAACCGGAGTCCCCGGCCTTCGCACTGGGCTTTTGCGCCATTGACGCCGAGCAGATAGGGATCAGAGAGGATATTCCGACCTACCCATCGGGCTCTTGATTTGCGGAGCGGTCGGCCACAGCGTGCCTCCGCGCGACGGAGGGCAATGAAACTGGAGAGGGGACAACTGGAATGAAAACACCGGTATTGTCACAGGGTACTATCAGGGCGCTCGTCCGCCCCGTTCGCGCCGTCGTCATCGCCGTTGGTGGGCTGACGGCCATGGCGACGATGGCTGCAGCCCGACCGGAGGCGCTGCGCCCCGATATCGCGATCCGGCAGGTGGTGGATACCGGGACGAACAGCAACATCCGCATCGCCCGGGATCCGCTGGACAACAGGCTGTACGTCATGCGGCAGAACGGCACCATCTCGCGCCTCGACCTGGCGGCCGGTGCGGCAGAAGTGGTCTACACGGCCGCGGATCACGGGGCGCGGGATGCGGTGCAGGGTTTCGCCATCGGACCGGATGGCGCGTTCTACGTGGTCTGGACGGCCCGGGGGGGACGGACCGAGCGCATGGATACCATCGTCCAGGGTGTGGTTGCTGGGGAGGGGGGGCGGGTCTGGTCCGTGCTCGAGCTGCCGTTCCCCGCGGACATTCCCCTCGACGAGATTCAGGCGGCCACCGAGAGCTCGGTTCGCGTGTCGACCGACCCGGTCGACAACGTTCTCTACTCGCTGGACGCGGCGGGAGACATCGTCGGCGTATTCTCACAGGAGGTCGCCCATTCTCAAGAGGAACACGGGGTGGCCTCACCCGGGGGATTTTTCATCGGCGCGGACGGCACCTACTACATCAGCTCCAGCACCGTGGTGGAGCTGAGCGGCTACAATATCGCGACCATCGCCAGAGGCAGACTCGATCCGGTCACTGGGGAGCGGGTCTGGTCCGTGCTGGCGCAGACGGCGCCGTTTCCGCAGGGCTTCGACCACCGCTTCAACGCGATCGCCATCAGCCCGGACAACCGTTTCGCCCTGGTAAACAGCGGCGCGCGTACCGATCACGGCGAAGTGCAGGACCTGGGCGGACAGTTTCCGGGCATGCGGGAGGTGCCTCTGACCTCCTGCATCCTGCGCCTGCCGGTGGACGGAGACCAGCTCCTGCTGCCCGCTGATGAGCCGAGCCTGCGCGATGCCGGCTATTTTTTCGCCGACGGGCTGCGCAACGCCTTTTCCCTGGCCTTCGCGCCCAACGGCGACCTCTTCGGCACGGAGAACGGACCCCACCGGGACATGCCCGAAGAATTGAACTGGATCCGCGAGGGGCATCACTACGGTTTTCCGTGGCGCCTGGGTGGCCAGGACAATCCGCGTCAGTTCGCCGACTACGATCCGGCGTCCGATGCGTTCATACCCCGGGACGTGCGCGACCATTACCGCAACGACCCGGACTTTCCGCCGCCCCCGGTACCGTTTACCTCGCCTGTCATCAACCGCGGCCCTGACGCCGACATCTTCCGCGATCCGGCCGACGGCGTGATCAAGGACGCCAGCGAGGTGGGGTATCCCCTCGGCACGTTCACGCCGCACCGCTCGCCGCTGGGCCTGGTCTTCGACACGGAAGGGGCGCTGAGCGCGGAATTCCATGCCGACGGGTTTGTGCTGAGCTGGAATGGCGGCGAGGAGCGTTTCATCCGCCCCTTCGACGACCCCGGTGAGGACCTGTGCCACCTCGATCTGGAGAAGCGGGGAGACCACTACGAAGCCCGCGTCACCCGCCTGGTGGCCGGTTTCGCCAACCCGGTGGATGCCGCCATCAGTGGCAACAGGATCTATGTCGTCGGTACCGGGGACGGCATCGTCTGGGAGGTGGAGCTGCCGGCGGCGAGTTCCACGGCCGTGGCGGGGCGCAGCGATCTGCCCCTTGCGGACGCGGCCCTGGATCAGAATTATCCCAATCCATTCAACGCGAGTACGGTAATTCGCTACACGATGAGTCACCCCGGCCCCGTGGAGCTGGTCATCTACAATCTGGCCGGACAGAAGATCCAGACGTTGGTGACCGGTGAGCGGATGGCCGGCACGCACACCGCACGGTGGGACGGTCAGACGGATGCAGGCCTGCCGGCGGGCAGCGGTACTTACGCGTACCGCCTCAAAGCCGGCCCATACCAGCAGGCGCGCCTGTTGACGCTGCTAAGGTGACACGTTAGCCCTTGCGGTGGCTCGAGGCGCAGCCTGCCGACCGTCCCCAGATCTCAACTATGGAGAGCAATGCTGGCAGGTAACACGAGCACCTTCCCGGCCCTCGATTGGCACGGCATCTGGCCGGGCTTTGTCAACTACGACGAAGAGGGGCGCTACTTCCCGCAGGACCTGCCCCGTGGACTGAAGCTCTCGGTGATGCCCGCCGAGCAGGGCGAGCCGGTGTTCAGCCGGCAGGAGCGCTGGGAGAGGGCCGAAGTCCACTACCCGACCATTATCCGGGAGGAGAACCGCTTCCGGATGTGGTACGTCGCCTTCGCCGACCCGGAGGATCCATGGGTGAAGCAGGGGAACCTGCCGGGCAAGCTGCCGAGCACCTGGTGTTACGCCGAGAGCGAGGACGGCTACAACTGGGAGCGGCCGAACCTGGGGCTGTTCGCGTTCGCCGGATCGACCGACAACAACATCCTCTTCGCCGCCAGCGACACGCGCAGTCACTACGGCTACATGAACCTCATGCGCGACGATCAGGGTGATCCGCAGGAGCGCTACAAGGCGATCACCATCGCCGCCAGGTTCTTCGTCGACGGCAGGCCGGCCAGTCGCGAGGAGGTGGCCGAGCTGCGGGCGGCCCGGGAGGCGGCGGGGGACGCCGGCGAGATCGGCGCCAACATCAGGTCGCAGATGAGCATTGTCGGCGGCGTCTCCCCGGACGGCATCCATTGGACCCACCTCGACGAGCCGCTGATGGAGCCGCCGTGGCTGTTGGACACCCAGAACATCCTGCAGTTCGACGCGGCGATCGGAAAGTACGTCATCTACCTGCGCAGTGGCCGGGAGCGGCGGCGGGCGGTGTCGCGTTACGAGGCGGACGATTTCCGCGGCCCCTGGGACAATCACCAGATGGTGCTGACCGCCGAGCCGGACGATCCGCCCGACTGGGATATCTACGCCCCCTGCTACTGCCCCCACCCGCATGGCCAGCACCTGATGTTCTTCAACCCGTACCGGCGCGCCAGCGACCTGGTGGATGTCTACCTGGCGATCAGCCACGACGGCCAGCTCTGGTGCCGGCCCGAGCGCACGCCCATCATCCCGACAAGCGATCGCTACGGCAGCCTGTATCCGACGCCGGAGCTGGTGGAACTGGGCGAAGACCGGTGGGGGTTGCTGACGATGGGCTGCCCGCATCCCCACAACCGCCCTAACCCATCCCGGCCGCACGAGTTCTTCTGGGCGACCTGGAAGCGGGACCGGCTGGTCGCCTGGGAGGCGGAGGACTACGCCGAGTTCGCTCTCTCCGAGCGGGCGTGTGCCGGCCAGCAGCTGCGCCTCAACTTCGCAACCCACCATCCCGGCGCGTTCGTAAAGGTGGAAATCGTCGACGGGTCGCTGCCCAACCGCCAAACGGCGGCCGCGCCACCGCCGGTGCCGGGACTCAGCTTCGACGACTGCGACCCCCTCAGTGGTGACGAGCCCGATGCGGTGGTCAGCTGGAGAGGGAAGAGCGACCTGTCCGCTCTCGCCGGCAGGAAGATCCACCTGCGTTTCCGCATGGCGCGGTGCCGACTCTTCGCCGTGGATTTTTGACGTGAGTGCGCGCGAGCCAAGTTGCCAGGTGCGGCCTAGCCCGTCGCTGAGCCGCCCATCTACTGGATTTCCAGGCCTGGAGGATGCCAGATGCTGATCGGATTCGTCACCATGAAAGGGGAGCCCTGGAAGCTGGAGGAGAACTTCCAGCGCCTGGAGGCCAAGGCCCGGGAGGCCGCCGGCCGCCGGGTGCAGCTGGTCATGGCCCCGGAGTCGGTCCTCGATGGATACGTCTTCAACGAGGACCCGACCTCCACGAAGGAGGAGATGCTCGAGATCGCCCAGACCGTGCCGGACGGGGAATACCTGCGCCGCGCCGGCGCCCTCTGCCGGGAGCTGGGGATCTACCTGATCTTCGGTTTCCTCGAGCGGGAAGGGGAGGACCTGTTCAACGCCTGCGTCCTGCTCGACCGCGATGGGGGCGTGCTGGCGCACTACCGCAAGATCACCACCGCGGGCGAGTTCGACATCACGCCCGGCAAGGAGCTGCGGCCGTTCGACACGCCACTGGGCCGAGTCGGGTTCCTGCTGTGCAGCGATCGGGCGGCGGACAACCTGCGCACCCTGGCGGTGCAGGGCGCCGGGGTCGTCTTCGTGCCCATGGACGGGGCTGGCGGGCCGGAAAACACCGACAAGATGCGGTGGCGGGCGCGGGAGAACGGCTGCTGGATCGCCATCGCCAACACCTGGAGTGCCGTCCTGATCAGCCCCAGCGGCGAGCCCCATCTCGAGAAATACGAGGCCGAGTGTGTCAGCGTGCAGGAGCTGCCGCTGCCACAGGAGAGCCGCAACTCGCTGGCGGCCCGCCGGCCCGACCTCTACGGTCCACTCACCGAAGCGGGCGCCGCCGGCAGCTTCTACGACGCCGGCGGGAACCTGACAGAGGAGGCGATGGCACGGCGTGAGCAGGAGCGCGCGCGAGCCCGCAGAGAGCGGGGGAAGGATTGACGCGGTGATATGACTGCGCCCGCTGGCCGGCGCTGGCTGCACGTGCCTCTTGCCATTTTCTTCCGCCTGACCGCGATCCTGCTCTTCGCTGCGCTCTTCGCCGGCCTGGCTTACGAGCTTTCGCGCTCCCGGCATCCCCCCGACATCGCCGAGTCCTACTTGGCCGAGGGCTATCGCCTCGTCCAGGCGGGCCGGTACGAGGAGGCGGTCCGGCGGCTGCAGGTGGCCGCCGAGATCTCCCAGGAGGATGTCGCTTACAACATGCTTGCTGAGGCCGAGGCCAAACTCGAAGGGGGGCAGGCACCTTGAAGCCCCCCGCGTGGCAATCGGCGCTGTTGGGTCGCACCTTCCTGCATCCGCTCTTCGACTATCTGTTGATCGGTGGTGGTCTCAGCCTGGTCTGCACGCTGCTGGTCTTCCACAGCCAGGACCCTTTACTCGGTTGGAATACCGACTCCCTTCCCTTCCTCATCCTCCTCAGCAACAGCGCCCACTTCGCGGCCTCAACCGTCAGACTCTATTCCAAGCCCGGCGTCCGCAGTGAGCATCCTCTGCTGACGATGCTTTTCCCCCTGTTGACCATGGTTGTCCTCGTGGTCTGCGTTGCCTTTCCCCTGCACCTGGGCAAACACCTGCAGGCCTTCTATCTGACCTGGTCGCCCTATCATTACGCCGCCCAGGCGTACGGCCTGGCCATCATCTACTGCGTCCGCTCCGGCAGTGTGCTGGAGAAGATCGAAAAGCGGGTCTTCCGCTGGATCTGCATGGTGCCCTTCCTGCTTGCGTTCCTGGGCGCTCCCCACGCCGGCCTGGGCTGGCTCTATCCCGCTGCCCATACGAACCCGCTCACCGCTCCGGTCCTGGCCCTGATAAGGACCGGGCTCATAGCGGCCGCCTTCCTGCTGCCTCTGGCCTTCGCAATCTACATGTACCGCCGCCGCCGCTTCATCTTGCCGCTGGTCGCACTGCTCGCCGTGCTCTCCAACAGTGTCTGGTGGGTCGTTCTCGACTACCTCAGCGCCTTCTTCTGGGCGACGATATTCCACGGCCTCCAGTACCTGGCCATCGTCACCCTGTTTCACGTCAGGGAACAGAAAAATTTGCCCGCCAACCAGCATGGTCCCCTCTACCACGCCACCCGGTTCTACATGGTGAGTCTGTTACTGGGTTATGGTCTGTTCTACTGCTGGCCCTACGCCTTCGTGCTGACCGGTTTCGGGCTGGCCGAGAGCGTGCTGCTGGTCACCGCGACGATCAACATCCACCATTTCGTCGTCGACGCTTACATATGGCGACTGGGTCGTACGGACAGCAACAGCCGCCTGGTGACGCAGCCAGTCTGAACTACTGCGGGAGGACTACCACAGATCAGATGGTGAACGAGAAGAGCTTGGTCCGCGCCATGTGAATTCGCAGCGCCACCTTCCTGCCCCGCAGTGACGAAAGGTCGCTGCGGCCCTTCCATGTCACCACCTGGTCCAGCTCGTCGCCGCTGAGCGGGTCGGCCTCGGCCAGACTGAAGCCCTCGATGGGTTCTACTTGGCTTATGGGCTCCGTCGGCGGTGTGGTGAGCTCGACCTTGATCCAGCCGGCTTTGCGCGTCTGGAAGTTCAGGCGCAGCTCAGCGCCGTGACACTGTCGTCCGATGGTGGTCACCCGGCCCTCCACCGTCGCTTCGAGGGCGGCCAGGCGGTCGCGCTCCCAGATCGCCCAGCGAAACAGGTCGCGGCTAGGTCCTTCTTCCTTCGGCGCGCGGTCGTGTCTCTGGTAGGTGCAGGCATAGGGCAGGCCCCACTCCCGCTCGTTCAGCGGCACCAGGTTGGGCCCCGCGATCACCATCCCGTATTCCCCGTCCTCGGCGGCGCGGGTTATCACCGGCTTGCGCTCGGGCCGGCTCCAGTTCCAACCATCCCGGCTCACGGCCAGCTGGACGTCGAGCTCTGAATCCATGCGGTGGTAGATGGCGGGGAACATCAGGTGGAGTCCCTCCACGCCGGGGTAACGACAATAGGCCGAGGTGTATACGTCGTCATCACAGCGGTCCTGCGCGTCCGCCATCAGCACGTAGCGCGGTGCGCTCCAGTTGCCGAACTGCCTGCCTGCCACCTTGCGCACGGCGCGGCGTCCTCTGACCCCGTGCTGCAGCTCCTCGGGAAAGCCGCGCAGGTAGGCGACGTACTCGCCGGACTCGGGCTCGTAGGCGGCGATATTATGGGTGTCCAGGGGTGTCCCGCCAACGTTTACGAGGGGTTCTTCCAGCACGCGCCAGTGCAGGCCGTCAGCCGACACGGCGCCCAGCACGACGTTGTCGCGCCATACCCCGAACTGCTCTCTCACCGCCGTCATCCTGTTCTTCGTCGGATCGCCGGTAGCATCGGTCTGATCGGCCAGCGCGCGAAATTCGGTCCACCCGATATCCGGATCTACCACCCCATCGCGGAAGAAGATGGTTCGTGGGCTGATCGACTTGTAGCGCTCCTCGGGGCTGGCGTTGGGGTCGATGAAGACTGAGTTGAGCTCGAAATCCTCGTAGCGGAAGAGCAGATTGTTTGCGGTGGAGCCTTCGTACTCCACGAGCCCGAGCTCGGGGCGCTCCCAGCTGAAGCCATCCGGGCTCTCGGCGTAGGCGTGCAGGCGAAACGCGCCCTCGGCGGCGCCTGTCGTCCAGTACCAGAGGCGGTACCGGCCTTCGTCGAGAAGAACCTGGGGATACTGCAGTCCGCCCTGCTCCCAGTGGTTCTCGGCCTGGAGGAAGATCTCGGAGCGCTGAGCCGGCTGCACCGCCAGGCGGACGCCGACCGGGGGATCCTGCAGCCAGGTCTCACCGTCCTCGTTCAGCCCGGCGAGACCTGCCCATATGTCGTACCAGTCCAGAAAAGGGGTATGGCCAGCTTTAGCTGCAGACACGATCGCTTGTCCTTTCGTAGAGTTGATCACCGTCGCCAGGTGGTGCGTTTCTGCTCGACACGTACACCGCGCCCTCGTAGACTAAACACCGGCACTGCAACCAGGGGAACAACAATGCAGCTGAGCGACGAGCACCTCGAGACCTTTCACGAACAGGGATTCGTGGTCATAGAGAACTACTATCCCGAGAAGAAGCGTGCAAGCATAGCCGCGGCCATACGCGAGAGTCACCCGCCGTGGGAGATCATGAAAGACCGCGAGCCGGAGAAGCTGAGCCCGCCCGGCCTGCTCAAAGTGAGGTTTCCGTACAACAACGTGCTGTTCAACGAGCTGACCGCCGATTGGGATCTCATCACCTTCGTCCAGCGCGTGCTGGAGACCGAGGAGATCCATTTCCGCTACGCCCATAACTGGGCACGGTATCCGGTCGACGTTTCGCCGCACAACCTGCACATGGACATCGGCAACAACTCCCTGTTGCCACCCATCGGAGGGGCTCCTTACGGCCAGATCAGCAGCTGGTACTTTCCCGAGGAGGTCGCCGAGGACCAGGCACCGATGCTGATCATTCCCAGGCAGTACGGCCGCGACATGAGCAAGAGTCAGCTTCTGGTCGTGCCGGCAGGGACGCAGATGATCTTCAATAACCATATCTGGCACGCCGCCACGCAGTTCAAGCGAAAGGACAGTCAGCGTTACTCGGTAACGCGGATCTACGGGCGGGCCGACCATTACTGGGAGGGTGTTTCGTGTATCACCAACCTCGGCCGGAACCAGAACTTCTGCAGCTTCATCGGCAGCCTGACTGCCCGCGAGCGCGAACTCTTCCGCTTTCCTGCCGCGGGGCACCCGATCTACACGCGGGAGCATCTGGCCTTGATGGAAGGCCAGTACCCGGGTTGGAACGCACGCGGGGAGTACCTTCCCGGTGAGGAGATCGAAGCGCTCGACGATCCGCATCTGTTCGGGGTGGGATATCTTCCGGACGAGCTGAAGTAGCAGCCGCCAGGGCGTCTGCCTGGCGCCCTTCGCCCCAACGTCAGTGCAGCAGCAGGAGCTTGCGCGCCAGCGTCTCGTTGCCGGCGGTCAGGCGATAGACGTAGACCCCTGAAGCCAGCTCGCGGTCGGCGTTGTCGAGGCCGTCCCACCTCACCTCATAGAGTCCCGCCTCACGCCAACCGTACACCAGCGTTGCTACCTTCTGGCCGGTCATGCTGTACACCACGAGGCTCACCGTGGCCGGCTGCGCCAGGGAATACCCGATGCTGGTCCCGCTGTTGAACGGGTTCGGGTAGTTCTGCTCGAGCTCGAACTGGCCGGGTGTGGCCTGGGTCTTCTCCTCGAGCACTGCAGTGGGCACGGACGGCGGCAGGGCCGGTATCGCCGTGACGAAGCGCACGTCGTCGAGATAGAGGGTTCCTGTCAGCCGGCCCTCGAGGCGTACCGAGGCTACCGGCTCCGTCACCGCGGGCCTGAAGTCGTCGAACGGCACCTCGACGACCTGCCATTCGGGCAGGCCGAGGTCGATCAGGTCCTCTTCGATCCTCAGTACGAGGTCAGCGGAAGAGTCGTTGACGAACAAGGTCAATGTTTTGATCTGCGACTCGCCGACGGTGCCCGGGTGGAATGCAAGCCGCAGGCCGGCGAAGCCGTAGGGATCGATGCGCGATGGCGGAGTGAGCTCGAGCGACCAGTTTGCCCAGAACTTCTCCGGCTCGACCTCGACGGCGAGGGAGGCTGTGCCGTGGTAGACGGGGCCCTCCGACGATGGGCCGACTGCCCGAGCGCCCGCTTTGCCCGCTATCTGCCAGTCACTGGCGACCAGATCGTCGACGATGCTCACGTCGCCGTCGGGAACGATCGTGAACACGTGCGGCAGCTCGGCGAACCGCAGGACGCCGTCGATCTCCTGCTCGAGGCGCACGAGCACGGTGTAACGCCCGGTGGGCAGGCCGCTCAGATCGATCGGTGCGTCGAGGCGGTAGGTAAGTTCGGCGGTCTCGGTCAACGGGAGTGCGTCCGGTCCCCCGACGGCGGTGAGGTCGGCCGTGACCCTCACCGGACCGCCTTCTTCGAGCAGCTCCACATCCACCCTGCCACTCAGCTGAAACGAGGCGTTGCCGACGGGCAGCACGTCGGGCAGGTCGTGTTGCCAGTCGCCGGTGATGCCGCTGTGGGTGACCTTGAGCACGACCGGTGTGCGCGTGTCGCTGGTTATGAAGAGACTGCCATCGCGGTCGGAGACCAGCCCGACGGGATGGCCCCAGACCGATTCCCGGGTGGTCCCGGTCTGAAACCCGGTGATGAACTCGCCGATGCGGGCATTGGCGCCGTCTGGATCGGCGAACAGCACGGACACATTGTACCCGGGGTGTGAAGAGAGGTAAGCCTTGCCGGCGCGGAAAGCGACGAAGGCTGCGCCCCGGTAGAGCGAGGGAAACTGGTTGTGTGTGTAGAAGTGCAGTCCCATCGGCGCGTAGTGGGCGGGCACCAGGGCGACCGGCTTCTTGTGCGTGGCCACGAGCAGGCTGTCTTCGCGCGTGATGGGCAGAATCGGCTCGTAGAGGGGGATGCTGAAGTCGTTCCACACCTGGTGGCTGTTGACGAGCGGGTGGCCGAGGAAATCGCCATCGCGGACGATGTCGATCCATTCGGGTGGGGAGGACCGGCCCTGGAGATTGTGGCCGTTGTTGTTCGCCCACAGCTCGCCACTGACGGGGTGTCGGGTCATGCCGATGACGTTGCGCATTCCGGTGGCGAAGATGCGGCGTCCCGACCCGTCGAGGTTGAACTCGAGGATGGCGCCCCACTCGGGACTGGGGGGCAACGGATCGGTGCGGTCGGCCTGAGTGGGCGCGTTGGAGCGACAGAGATCGCAAGGGGAACCGATGCCGACGTACATATTGCCGGCGTCGTCGTCGATGACGAGGGTCCGTGTCGTATGCCACCCGTTCGAGCAGCAGGGACCGGGAGAGGTCAGGTCCGTCACCAGCTCGCGCTCTTCGTAGACCAGGTTGCCGTCGCCGTCGTCCAGCCTGATGATGGCGTCGGTGTCGGCGACGTACATCGCGCCGTCATGGAACGCCAGGCTGTGGGCCTCCCTGAATCCCGATGCCGCGACGACGTGCTCGTCGGCAACGCCGTCGCCGTCGCGATCCGGCAACGCGACGATCGTTCGGGCCCCCATGTCGGCGACGTGCAGCACGTCGTTCGCATCGAAGGCCATGAACCGGGGTCTCCTGAAGTTCACGGCGAAAATGCTTACGGAGAACCCCTTCGGGAGGTTGAGTGTGAGGCCTTCCGGCACCCGGTCGCGGAAAGTTTCGGGGACCTCTACGTCAACCGGCTGCAGGTCGAGATCGACCGTTTCGGTCAACGTGCCGGCGGGATAGCTTTCCTCAGCGCTGATCGCGGACGACGAAAGTGCGAACAACAGTATGATTCTGAGCATGGCGAATCTCCGTCCGTTCCGATTGGGAGGGAGCGATCGCAGTTGCGACAACGTGGCTGCGCCACTACTTAGTTTCTACGCCATTGGCCATGACGCGGCAAGCTGTCCGGAACCCCGAAGTAGCGCAGGAGATCTTCCTGCGTCAACTCGTTAATACGCGACTGACGAAAGGCAACAGACCATGCGAGAAATGCGCGCCCTGTGCTCGCACCAGTTCGAAGCAATCCTCCTGGGCGATTTCCGCCCCGAGAACGTGGACACCATGGTGGAGGAGGCCGCCGCCGCAAATTTCAACGCCATTCAGCTATGCGTCCGGGCGCCCGGGATCCTCTATTACCCGAGCGCGCACGGTCCGGTGCATCCGTACTGCCGGGATTACGACCTCCTCCAGGAGACCATCACCAGGGCACATGCGGCCGACATGGAATTTCACAGCTACTTCCCGATTTTCCTGGAGGGTGGCTGGCTTGGGCCGGAGTACAAGTTCGACGTCGACGGCGGCATGTTCGCCGAGCATCCGGACTGGCGGGTTATGGCCTGGGAGGAGGGGGAGCTGGTCCCCACCTGTTTCGCCTGCGCTTCGAACGAGGAGTACGTCGACTACATCGACCGCGTGGTCGATGAGCAGTGCAGCCGTTACGATCTCGACCTGTTCATCCTCGATTTCATCCGCTTCAACAAGCGCTGCTTCTGCGAGCGCTGCAAAGCGGGATACAAGGCGATGTTCGGCGAGGAGCTGCGTTACGAGACCGATCAATACGTCGATACGTACGTCCCCGCCGACATGCCCGGAGAGCTGGAGTACGAGTACCGCTGCCAGGTGGTGCAGCGGGCGGCCGACCGTCTGATCGCGACTATCCGCCGGTGCAATGCCGGCATCAAGATCGGCGCCTATACGTTTGCCGGACCCAGGACCGCCTCGTACATGGTGTTCCAGGACAGGGCGCGCGTGGCCGCGAAGCTGGACGTGCTCTTCCCCATGTACTACGACACTTTCAGCATCGCCAATCTCCAGGGCTTGCTCCCCCTGCATCGCCGGGCGGTCGATTGCCCGCTGATCCCCGGCCTGATTACCATGCCGGAGCCTTCGATCTGCAAGGGGCGCGGAGACGCCGACTATTTCTGTGGTTTCCTGGACCAGGTGCGACGCGCCGGCTGCGAGGGCTTTTTCATCTTCAACTACGAGGTCCTGTTCGACAGGCCGCCGGGCAGGAGCCTGGACAAGATTATCCGAAAACCGCCGTCACCCGAGGTCCTGACGGCAATTCGAGAGCGGTTTCTCCAGGAGCCGGCGCAGCCTCTGTTTCGGCAGAATGGAAGCTGAGGGCGATGCCTGCAGACAATCTGCCCGTCATTCCAACGCCTCGGTACGTGGAAGGGAAGGGCGATGACCATCTGTCCTTCTACCACTCGCGGGCCTACACGATCAGCCTGGTCGGCGAGTCCACCATGCGGCTGCGCCTGGCCGGGGCGTTCCTCGCAAAGAGCCTGCACGCCCAGCACGGCCTTGAATTCCAGGTCAGCGACGACGTGGATGACGCGGACGTCGTCATCGAGCTGGACGCAGGTCTCTCTGAAACCGACGACTACGGCGCCTTCTTCGAGGAGGAGAACGCCCGCGAGCAAGGTTATCTGATCGAGGTTGCCGACGGTGCCCCGGTGCGCCTCCGGGCCCCGGGCGAGCTGGGCTGCCTCTACGCGGCCGCCACCCTTTCGCAGCTGTTCGCCGAGGACGGAGAGGGAGCGCGCCTGGATCACGTGGCGATCAGAGACCGGCCCGACTTCCGCTACCGGGGCGTCCGCTGGCTCATCTGGGTTGAGATGGGCGTCTGGGCTTACGACCGGGGCGATGGGCCCGAGGCATTCCGGCGGCGCATCGTCGAGAAGCTCGACATGGCGCTGACCTACAAGATCAACGTCGTCATCTTCGATGGTTTCGGCTGGGGGACCGATTCCCACCCCCAGTACGCGAGCCTCATGCAAGACCTGAATCGCGAGGCCCGACTGCGCGGCATCCACCTGATGCACGGCGGTTACGGCGCGGGCCATGCCGGCGCCTTCAGGGGAAAACCCTACCGGGGTGAGGTCTTCGAGAACAGGGACTCCTATCCCGAGGGTCCGATCTATGACTGCATCGCCGGAGAGACCTACTGCGGCACCTGCCTCTCGAACGAAGCGCTGAACGACCTGAGGTTGGCAGAGTTGCAGCGGTTCGTCAGCGCAGTCGAACCGGGGGCGCTCTACATCCACCAGCAGGATGAGGGACTGTCTGGTGCCAACTGGCGCATGCGGTGTCCCGCCTGCAGGCAACGCTGGCCGAATGATGCACTGAACGCCGAGGATGGCATGGCCGGGGCGTACGCTTGGTTCTACGACCTGCTCGTCGAGGCGATACAGGCGGTGAAGACACCTGGTTACGATGCGGCCCGGGACTGTCTGATCCTGCCGATCAGTCCCGGGTATCTGTCGCACACCATGGATGACGAAGAGTGGCAGTCCGGCCTCGAATACTGGAAGCTCTTAGGCCGGCTGATGCAGCACCGGAACGGCGTGTACCCAGCGTTCAGGGAGTTGTTCTGCGATCGCCAGGGTGACCGGTTGAGAACGGAGCAACTCGACGAGGCGCTGCGCCCGTTAGGTCTCGGCTTCGCCATCATCCACTTCTACGGCGCCGACGGCCACTACAACGACAAGCTGTTCCTCGCCAACGCGGTGCTCAACTATGTCTTCGCAGGCGCCGAGATGCTGGTGTCGGCCAGCGGTCACGCCTACATGGAGCCGCTGCAGCTGCTCGATGCCGAGTACATGTGGAATAGGCACGGCAGCGGGTTCTATAACCTGGACGAAAAGCCGGTCGGGTACGATGCCTTCAAGCAACTCTACTATCAAAGCCAGTATGCGCTCTTCCGGCCTGATGAACTGTTTGGACCGGGCGGCTTTCTAGAGGTGGCGTGCGCCAGACTCTACGGTCGCGACGCGGCGCCGGACCTGGCCCGGATGTTTCTCACCGCGGGCGAGAATGGCGAGCCGCCCGTTCCCTTCCTCCGGAACAGCGCCTTGATTCGCGGTGAGGCGCGCGGCTCCGAGGATGAAGCCGGCATGAGGGAGGGCAGCATATTCGAGCATTTCGAGTGGCCCGCCAGCCCGACACCCGAAATGTCCGGGAAGATCACCACGAGGATTCGCGAATCGCTGCAGGCCACGGTCAAAGCCGCCGACCTGCTGGACAAGGTGCTCGCCCGCCACACGCTCGCGGAAGGACCCGGCGAGGATCTCGAATGGTATCGCAGATCGCTCGAGTGCGGAGTCGAGTACGTGGGCTACCTGCACCAGTACTTGGAAATCTACCAGGCTGCGAAGGGGGCGGCCGGGGCGCCGGCCACTGGCACTTCGGCCACGGCCCAAAGCCTTCTCGTGGACGTGTCAGAGGCCCGCGCCCGCAGCCGCGATTCCGGCCTCGCGCCCATAGACCATCAGGGCGGTGTGATGGCGGGACGGGAGGAGATCCTGGATTTCCTCGAGGACAACCTGGAGAAGATGGCCGGGGACACCGGAGCGTGATCCGGGGGCGGCACCCACTCGACAGTTCCGTCTCAGCATTCTACCTTTTGCAACCCTTGCCTGCGTCCGGGCACCTCGGCATTGATGTCTCCGTCGAGGACACCTTTCTGTCCACAAGAAGCTTTCCGGCGATTCGCTCCACCCGGGTGAGTAGGTGCTGTTCAACCACTGTGCCTGTGCCGCGAGGAAATGCCAAGAGATGCGATACCGAAGATTCGGCAAGACAGATTGGCAGGTGAGCGAGATCGGCATGGGCGGCTCGTGGTTCTACGGGCGCCCGGAAATGGGTCTGCAACCGGTTTCACACGGGGTGAGCGTGGTCGAGCGCGCCTTCGACAAGGGCATCAACTACTTCGACACCGCCCCGCTCTACGGCAAGGGCCGCAGCGAAGAGGTTTTGGGCCACGCGCTGAAGGGGGTGACCGAGCCCTACTACCTGGCGACCAAGGTGGGGTATTACCCCGAGCCCTTCGACTACACCCGCGACGCCGTGATGCGCGGGTTCGAGGCCAGCCTCAAGCGCCTGCAGCGGGACCACGTGGACCTGATCCAAATCCACGAGTCGGAGAAGGCGGGATGGGAGGGGGTGTTCGGCGCCGGCCGCACGCTCGACACGCTGCGCCAGCTGCGCGACCAGGGCATGGCCACTCATATCGGTCTCACCGGCTCGGACCTCGAACTGATGGTGCGTATCCTGCGCGAGGCGGACGACATTGTCTCGGTTATCACGTTCCTCAAGTACGACCTGGTCACGCAAGCCGCCAAGCAGGTTCTGGTCCCCGCCGCTGACGAGCTCGATGTGGCCGTGATCCTGGCCTCGCCGCTGCACGGCGGGTTGCTGGGATCGAAGCGCGACCAGTGGCGCGAGACCGGCAAATACGGTGACGCCTTCGAGAAACAGGAGCGGGTCGAAAAAGTGCTCGAAAAATACGGGCTCGAGAGCGTCGACACCGGGCTGAGGTACCTGCTGTCTGACGCGCGCGTGTCCACCATCCTAAGCGGTGTCGACAGCGTCGAAGAGGTCGACCGCTCTGTGGCGGTAGCGGATGGCCAAGTTCTCAGCGACGTGCTGATCGAGGAGATCGAAGCTGCGTGAGAGCGGAATTGGAACAGCGATGGTTGGTGGCCGCCCCTCGTCGCCGAGAAAGTTGACTGCTGACCGTTTGACGCTGTAGCTTCCTCAATAGTCGGTTGAATGCTACAGTTTGTTCCTGGACCGGATTTGTACCCGGACCGGAATTGAAGGCGCGGAACGTGAAGCGATGAGAAGAGACACCCAAACTGTAATCGAGCGGCCGGTCGGGGGTGCGCGCTGCCGGTCGATTCTCGGCGTTCTATTGGTCGTGGGCATTCTCGGTCCGGTCGCTGCTCAGCGCGGACACCAGATCACCGGCAACCAGGTGATCGTCGACCGCGCCAGCCACTGGAACCAGTGGACGATCCCCAAGCACCTGGCCAACGTCGAGCGCGTCGGTACGGTACGTGCTCGCTCCCTCCGGATGATCTACAATGTCCTCGACGACCTCGAGTTCCGGCGTCTGATTGTGATCAGCAATCCGGACGCGCGTATCGGCACTGTCGACAGCACCAATCAGCTGGACGTCTTCGGCGCGCCGGTCACGAATACGCTGGGTGAGCTGGTGTTCGACTACTGGATGCGGCCCGGCATCAGTCGAGTCGGGTCCAATCCGACTGCTGCCGCCAACATCCTCGACGGCGACCCGACGACCTTCTGGGAACCGGACCCACGCGATCCCATCGAGAGTTGGTGGGTCGAGGTCCACCTTGGCCGCGTGGTGCCGGTCGAGCGCCTGAAGTTGCGTTTTGTCGATGAGGAGCTGGGCGATCCCTTCCTGCAGTACATCATGTTGCTGTCGAACCGCCAGAGCTACCCGCGCGAGGAGTCCTCGCTGCGCCGCATCGGGCTCCAGCTCTTCGTGCCAAACGACGCCGCCAACACGACGCAGCGCGAGTTCATTTTCGAGAGCGAAAAGACGAGTCCCGAGCTGCCCTCTGCCGACGGCGAGGTCAGTGACAAGGTCCTGCCGCCGCTGGGGAGCGCCCAGTCTCCGGAGTGGACGGGGCGGCTGATCGAGACCATTCGCATCGTCATCACCGATACGCGGGGCGGACGAGCCGAGCAGATTACCCAGGCTGAGTGGGATAGCCTGTCGATCGGCGCACGCGGCGACATCGCCTACTTCGCCCGCGATGTGGCGGGCCGGAAGGAGCCGGTCGACGAAGAGACCTACAACGCCCTTGAGCCCGCCCGGCAGGACACTCCCGTATTTTACCGCCGCGAGCTGCCCCGCCTCGCCGATGTCGAGGCATGGGGCTGGGGCGAAAGCCTGGGCTTCAATCTGATCGAGAACGGCGGCTCCTATGCGCTGACTCAGGCCGGTGCCAATACCCGGCAACTCTTCGACGGCGATGCCGGCACCGGATTCCAGCACCAGATCCGCAACCCGAAGACCCCCACGGCCAACGTGCTGACCGTAGATTTCGGTGGCATTGTGCGCCTCGCGCAAACGCGGCTCGTCGGTAGCAGCCGCGGCTACATCATGCGCTCCTCGACAGGTGAGCGCGACGCTCAGGGCAACTTCAAGTGGCAGCGCATCAGCCCCGAGCAGCGCGAGCGCAACTTCTTCGAGGGTAATTTCACGGAGACCTCCGACATCTACGACCCACCCATACTCAGCCGTTTCATCGATATGATAACGCTTGGCCACGTGCCGCCGGGATTCCGGGCGACCGGTCCGGGTGGAACTGGCCACATGAATCAGTTCTGGGCGAGTTGGCAGCAGATCCTGCTGCTGGCAGAGGGGCCTCCGGCCGATGTGACGCTGGAGTCGGACATGATCGAGCTGCCCGGACTGGTAGGTCTGGGGGCGGTCGAGTGGCAAGCCGACAGCCCGCCCGGCACGGAGGTGGAAATCCGCACGCGCACGGGCGACCAGCTACTGCAGGAGATCCGCTATTTCGACAATACCGGAAACGAGAAGACGGCAGAGCAATACGGTTCCCTGGCCGGATTCCTCAAAGGGCCTTCCGACACGACCATGGTCATCGGTCCCGGCTGGAGCCCCTGGACCCGGAAGTACCGGCAGTCGGGAGACCTGGCGGCGTCCCCCAGCCTGCGCCGGTTCATGCAGTTGCAGGCCCGCCTGCTCAGCGACGGCGGCGACGTCGCCGGGCTCGAGCGCATCTCGATACAGCTGCACCAGCCAGTCGCTCAGCGGCTTGCCGCCGAAGTCTGGCCAAACGAAGTGCAGGCCGGCCGGCTCGACACGTTCTCCCTGTTCCTGCAACCCGACTTCATCCAACGCCCGACCAACAATGCCAGCCCCGGGTTCGACGAACTGCTGGTCAGCGCTGAGCCGGGGCTCGACCTGAGGCTGGTAGACGTCGCACTGGGCACAGAGGCCGAACTCGAGACAGACACGCCGTTTCAACTATTCGAACGCCACAGCGACGGACAGTGGCTTGACGCGGAGGGGGCCGAGCTCGCCGTAGGCGCCGAGGGCGATACGCTTCTCCTCCGCCTTCCAGAGTCACTGCAGGCGGCCGCCGCAGACGCTCTCCCCCCCGTTTATTACCGCCGGGCGCTTCCGGGTGACGAAGTCCCAACCAGCCTCGACCGCAATGTGCTTACTTTCACCTCTTACAACCTGATTCCCGAATCTGAGCGCGGCGCTGTGCGCTACTTCGAGCGGCTTTCTTCGGGCGCGCTGCGCGAGGTAACGCAAGAGACGCACGAAGGGCTCGACACCACCAAGCAGGGGCCGGTGCGCTACTTCCGCACGGTCACTGGTATTGGCGATCAGGTGCCGTTCAACGCCCTCGGCGACAGCCTCGATCGGGCGGGATACAATCGCCTTGGCGGGCAGCGGGGGTGGGTCGTCGGTCCCGGCCGCCTGTTGCGTGTCCGCTTCGTTTCCCCGGTGTTTATGCGGGGTACGCGAATTGCGCTCGCCGTTCGGCAGAGCGATCCCGAAATGCCCTGGCAGACTGCCGACGGCGCTGACGTCACCGCCCTAAGCCCGTCCCGGAGCCTCTCCATCCGCGCCGGGGGGGCGTCCTCGGCCATCGCCGATGTCGCGCTCGCACCTAACCCTTTCACCCCCAACGGCGACGGTGTCAACGACGAGGTGCAGATCAGTTTCTCGTTGTTCCGGGTGCAGGTGGAGCGGCCTCTGGCAATCCGAGTATTCGATTTGTCGGGGCGACGGGTGTGGGAACAGACTGAATCGATAGCTGGTGGTGCGCAGCAGTTGAGTTGGGACGGCAGGGACGACTTGGGCAACACTGTGCGCCCTGGCCTGTACTTATGTCAGATCGAGGTCGAAGCAGATTCG
This sequence comes from uncultured Gemmatimonadaceae bacterium, assembly GCA_964456165.1. Classification (GTDB taxonomy): domain Bacteria; phylum Latescibacterota; class UBA2968; order UBA8231; family UBA8231; genus CAYWBJ01. The sequence goes on from CAYWBJ010000018.1 coordinate 34,291, forward strand.
GACGCTTTCGGCGGCCAGACCAAATCGCGACTAATCGCCGTTGCGTATTGAGCTGCGTATTTCTCAAAGGGAGGACTAATGTGAGGCCAATAACTCTCTTTCTTGGTCTCTTGACGATTGCCGGCGCCAGCGGACCGGTCTCCGGCCAGGGCGACTACGGCACCCGGCTCGGGTTGCAACTGGGGGAGGAGACCTCGCTGTCTCCGCAGGGGCCGGGTGTGTCGCTCAACGCCATTGATCCCGCGGTGCGGCGCTGGTATGTCCCTCAGGAGCTCTTTCACGAGTACCGGTGGCGCCAATGGGAATACACCAACTACGCTCGCAATCCCTACCAGCGTTACGTCGACACGACGCTGGAGGGTGACTATTTCTACGACCTCTACGGCAATTTTCTCACCCGCGGCTGGCTGATTTTCAACAACTCGCAGACCAAGCCGCAGCAGTTCGGCAATACGCTCTTCAAATCAGACCGCTTTCAGAGCTGGTTTTCGGAAGTCGTCGTCGCCCAGGACAGCAAGGGGCAGTATTTCTACTCGATGACGGTGAGCAATCGCCTGCGGACGACGTTGTCGCCGATGGTCTTTTCGAAGGCTCGCATGGACGGCGTGCAGTTCGATCTGGCCACCGACCGGTACGATGCGACGTTCCTGTTCTCGCGGCTGAGCAACCCCGGAGGCGCCTCGACCGGTGACCGCGAGGTGTTGCGCACCAACAACACGATTCTGGTCGGGGGACGACTGGGAACCCAGATCGGAGACTATGTTAACGTGGCCCTGCACACGGCCAACGCGCACCAGTCGCATACTCTGCTGGACAAGCAGGCGGGCAACCCCTTTGCCGGCTCCCTGACTATCGGGCAGAACAAGACGGTGTCCCTGATTCAGGTGGTGCTACGCGACGATTCGCCCGAAGACGGCGAAGGTGGCGCGGCGTTCTTCCCGGATGCCTCGGACGTGGTGATCACCTACCGAGACGGTACGAGCAAGTCGGGCAAGTCGATCGGTTTCGAGCCGGTCATCGAGGGCGGGTTCATCCAGCCGGGCTTCGTCTCCGCTGACGGCGCCGAGGAGATAAGGCTGGAGTATAACTTCGACAGTCCGGACTACGTCGATAACGCCAGGCGGCCCAAGGAGGAGATCGCCAAGATCGAGTTTCAGCTGACCCTGGGGAACGATTACCAGATCTGGATGACCTCGGATCGGCAGGTGAATCCCGATGGCGAAACCGTGCTGCTCCTGGTCGAGCAGGCTGACGGCAACGTGCAGGACATCACCAACCTGCGCCTCGTCAGCTTCGAGTACGGCCTGCCGACGGGGACCCACATCTTTGGCGGCAGTATCGAGGTCCGCGACCTGAACGGGTTTGATCTCTACGGCGAGTATGACCTGAGCTGGAGCTACCGCAAGTATCCCAACGTGCTCGAGGAGACCCACAAGGCGCTGTCCGGAATCAGCGGCCGGCGCTCGGCGCCGGCGTGGATGGTCAACGCCTCGAAGAAGCGGGGGGCTTTCTTCGCCTTCGGCGAGGCGTACCGCATGGATCCGCGCTACAACACGCAGACGTTCGTCACCTCCGGCACCGGCGAGTTCGACTACGACAACGAGCGCAACATCGTCGACCTGGTCGACGACAACGACGACCAGGACAAGTTTCCCGACAACGTCCGCTTCGACTTCCTGGCCGGCGACCTGCAGGTCTTTCCCGGTTGGGACCAGAACAATGACTTCGTCCCCGACTTCAACCAGAACGACACCTTCGTGCGCTCGAACACCGAGCCCGACTACGAAGAGGCGTTCCTGCGCTTCCACGTCGACCGGCCGGAGTTCCTCTTCGGCGTCGACATGAACAACAACTTCTGGGTCGATCAGTACGAGAACGACGAAGAGCCCGACTACCCCTACCGCCGGGACCACGGCGGCGTCAACCTCCATGTGGGGGCCGACATCACCCCGGAGGCGCGGCTCGTGGTCGGGGCGCTGAGGGAGGAACAGATTTCGTCTTCCCGGCATAACGACAGCAATTACCTGATGTTCACGTACGAGCGGGACGTGCCGCGTTGGGGGCGGTTTCGCCTCTTCGAGATGAGCAAGCTCGTCGAGGACGACATCGCGAACCCCCTGCTGCAGTGGGCGCCCGACAACACCCTGCGCGGCGGTGAGCTGAGCCGTGTCGAAGATCCGCTGATAGCGCGGGATACCTGGGTCAATCAGCTCTTCTTCGGACACAGCCTGCGGCACCGGTCGCTGTTCCTCATGACGCGGATGAACTGGGTCCACTTCGACCAGCGCATGAGCGACGAGCGCCGCGAAACGCTCGGCCTCGAGCCCTCCGATTTCTTCTTCGGCCTCATCAACAAGGCGAGCTACCGCTTCGATCTCGGCCCCTGGTCGCTGGAGCCACGCTGGAAGAGCGAGTTCCGCAAGCAGAGCCGTAGCCTGCTGTCGCTGCGGAGCTCGACGAACCTGATGGAGTTGTTTTCCGCCCTGATCGAGACCGATCTGCTGAGGGCGACGAAGTTCCAGGCCGGCATCGAATACGCCCTGTCCAACGATTTCGACGACGATCTCAACGATTTCGACTCGATCACGGGCGCCATTCAGTTCAGCAACGAGTCGGATTACATCGGGTACCGTCTGCGAGCCCTTACGGGAATCAAGGTGGAGCGCAAGGATTTCAAGGGTGAGGAGGCGCGGACCACCAACGAGTCGTTCGTGACGATCTATGCGGGCCTCAACTGACGGTGGTGACTGCCGGAAGATCATGGATAATCGCTGGCGGCATCACTCTGATCGCACTTGCACTGCGGTCGACATATCTCGATCAGGTGCAGCTGCACCCGCTGATTCTGGTGCCCGTGGCCGAGGCCCGGCTGTACGTCGAGTCGGCCACGGCGATGGCCGCCGGTGGTGCCGCGTCAGCGGTGCAGGCGCCCTTCTACACATGGCTGCTGGCCGGGCTGGATGCCAGACCGGAGGCGGCGCGCTGGGTGCAGGTGGTGCTCGGCTCGCTGAGTTGTGCGCTGGTGTGGGCGGTGGGTCGCATGGCCTTCCCACCCGCGATTGCCCTGGTAGCGGCACTCCTGGCGGCGGCGTACGGTCCTCTGATATTCTTCACCGGCGAGCTGCTGCCGGCGACAACGGCCGTATTTCTGAGCCTGACGTTCCTGACGGCGATCGCCTGGTCAGCGCGGCAACCCGATCCCTGGCGCCTGACTGTTGCGGGAGTTCTCCTGGGACTGACCTCGGCGTGCAGTCCGTCAGCCCTCGTCTTGGTGCCCGTATTCGCCGCCTGGATCGCCAGGCAGGTGCCTGGTCGGTTGCCGGTCGCCGGGTTTACGGCGGGGGCACTGGCTGCGACGGTGCCGTTCTGGGGATCGTGGAGCCTGCAGCGAGCGGAAGATCTGCTGGCCAGCTTCCTCTGGCTCTGGTCCGGTCCCGAACGGGCTCCCGGCCTGGAGCCCTACTTCGTCCATGCCGATTCGCCGCTGATGGCCGTCACCATGTGGGAACGCGGCATCGCCTTCCCTTTCGGGGTCGTGGCTCCGCTGGCGCTGGTCGGTATGGGATACCGCCTGCTTTCCCAGCGGCCGCCGCTGGAGAATGCGCTACTGCTTTTCATCGCTGGCTCGATAGTCGGGGCGCTGGTCACGGGTGCTGGCGCGGCCTCGCGGTTGCCGGCCGCCGCCGTTCTGCTGCTGTTCGCCTGTTCCGGCGTGGCGGAGATGGCGCGTCGTCGCCGGGTCTGGAGGCAATGGCTTCCGGGGGTGATGATCCTCGCCGCCCTGAGCGTCGGCGTCCACGCCGGTCCAGCGGTTCCCGAAGCAGAGAGGGGGGCGGTGCACTACTGGCGCGGTTACGCATTCGAGCAGCTGGGTATGCAGGTGAACGCGACGCGTCAGTACCGCCGCGCTGTCGATCTCGGCGTCGAGCGCTCCGAGCCGTTCCACGCACTGGCGGCATCCTATGACGACATGGGCGATCTCGACAGGACTGTGGCCATGTACGGCGAATTGCTGAAGCGCTGGCCGGACGACGCGCGCGCGCGCGCGCTGCTGGCGTCCGCCACGCTGCGCGACGGCCGGCCGGAGGAAGCTGCGGCGCAGTACGAGGCGCTCCTGCCTGCCGCTGCCGATCGCACCGCGTTTCTGGGCCGGCTCGGTGACGCTCGCCAGCTTGGCGGCGACTTTTCCGGGGCAGCCGCAGCGTACCGGGAGCTATTCGACCTGCGTCCCGACAGCACGCGGGCGCTCTACGAGCTGGCGCGGACGCGCAGTGCAGCGGGGCAGGCGGCCGAGGCCATCGGGGCACTGCGCCGGCTAATCGACGACGCCATCTGGGGGCGTCGCGCCGCGCTGCAGCTGGCCGACCTACTGATCGAAATCGACCGTGCTCGCGGCCAGCTCGGCGATGCCGAGCGGACCCCGGGCTGGTGGCGCCAGGATGACCTGCTCGCCGCCGCCGACCTCGAGATAGCTGAGGGGTGGTTGCGCGCGGCGCTGGAGAAATCGCCTGCCTCAATTGCCGACCTGTGGGGACTGGGCAAGCTGTTGTTCTGGCAGGCGCGTTACGCCGAAGCTCTGCACCCGGTCCTGCGCTTGAGCGAGCTGACGCCCAGAGACTTCCGGGTCCACTTCTTTCGCAGCAAGCTGCACGCCCTGACCGGCGCGGAGTCGGCGGCGCAGGAAGCCTTCGAGTCGTACGAGCGCGGTATGCGGCGGGCCGAAATCGACGAAAGGGTGCGGGTGGAGCGCGAGGTGTTGCTCCAGCAGCTCCCGGGAGGATCGCGGTGAAGTTCCTTCTGCTCGCCCTCGCTGCATGGATCGCCGTAGCCGAAGTGGATGCGCGTGAAGTCCTCCTGATCGGCCAGGAAGGTCAGATTACGTGGACCGGTCGCGTCAGCGGCGCCGAAGGGATCTCGACCATCAGCCCGGAGTACCGCTCGCCGCTGGAGCCAAACGTCACCGAGCTCGGCAACGCGCCGGCGGACCTGATTGAGTTCTTCAGCTCCAGCTTCAAGGGCAGCCTGCTACCGCGCCGCGTTGGCTTGGAGCAGAACCTCGGGGCAGAGGTGCTCGATCGCGGCGGCTCGCTGCGCGCCCCGACGGTCTTCGACCTCACAGAGCTGCAGATGTCGGTGATCTTCGAGGACATGTTGGCGGAGAGTCCCACGGGCCAGGCCTTCGAGCGCAAGGAGACGGATGTCCTAGGTACCCAGCTCATCCTCGATCTCGGCGCCCGCTTCGGCGTCAACAGACTACGCTTCTTTCCGCGCAACACGGTGTTTCCTTCCCCGGGCACCCCGTTTCACAACGACTTCCTCAAGAATTTCGAGCTCGAGATCAACGACGGTCTGGTATTGACCAGCTCGGGCAATCCGATCTGGGACACGTACGAGGTCCGCGACGACAACGAGGAGCAGATCACGGAGATCTTGGTCGACCCAGCCCGCTACATCCGCTTCATCCGCCTGCGGGCCACCTCGGCGATACCCTTTGAGATCGAGAAGTTCCAGGTTTTCGGGGAGGGCTTCTTCCCCACGGCGCGTTACATCTCGCCGATCATCGACATGGGCAGTCGCGCCAACTGGGGGCTGATCCGGATCCAGCAGGAGCTGGCGGGTGATGCCGACAAAGTCGACATGCAGATCCGCACGCGCAGCGGTAAAGATGACAACCCGCTGGCCTACACGCGCCGTGAGGTTGCTAAACCGGACGCGGAGGAGATCGCGACTTCCGTCGACAATCTGGGCCAACCCATGGAGCGCCGGGAATACCTCAACCTGCCGATCAGCGGGCGCCAGAGTGATCCGTGGGAGCGGGGTAGCGTGCGCGACGATCGGCAGAACTGGAGCCCGTGGACGTCGCCCTATCCGCTCGAGGGGCTGGCCGAGGGCACGCAGATCCTCTCGCCCGGACCGAGCCAGTACTTCCAGTTCAGCGTCGATTTCAAGAGCGACGACCTGGAAGCCAGTCACGTTCTTCACCAGATCGCGCTCGAGTTCTCGGCGCCGCCCCTGGCCGACGAGCTGGTCGGAGAGATCTATCCGCGCGAAGTGCCGGCCGCCAAGGACATCGAATTCGTCTACGCCGTCCGCACTGTGGTCCGCAGCCCCGACGTGCAGAATTTCGACAGTTTCATCGTGCCGACCCCCGGCCGGGCTGGCAGCATCAAGCGCATCGAGATCGTTGGTGCCGACGGTGCGCACCAACTCGATCACACGTTTGTAGTCCAGGACGCCGTCACCGACGAGGGAGACGTGGCGGTCACCGCCATCGACGACGGCAGCTTTACCGTCCGCTTCCCGCCCATAAGCGAGCACGGCACGCTGCTGAAGATCCACTTCGTCAGCCGTGTGCTGGCCTTTAGCACGCGCTTTCCCGGTCGCGCCCTGCTCCTCGAAGAGGACGGCTTTCAGGGAGTCACCTCCGGGGATGCCGGGGTGTTGGGGGAGGGTGACTTCGCCAACGAGTCGGGGATCACCGTGCTGAGCCGCTCCGTGACCCGCGGCAGCCTGCTCGGCAACTTTTCCTTCGATCGCAACGTTCTGACTCCGAACGGCGACCGCGTCAACGACGAACTGGGGATGAGCTTCGAGATTCTCGCCGTTATCGGTGCGGCGCGGATCACCGTTGACGTGCACGATCTGTCCGGCCGGCGAGTGTGTCGCCTCCTCGACGTGGAGGGGCAGAACGGTGTGTACGACGCCTCCTCGTTACCCGGTCTCAACTGGGATGGGACTGACGACCAGGGGGCACGCGTCGCTCCCGGTCTGTATCTCGTGAAGGTCGAGGTGGACGGCGACGCGCGCACGGGTCAAACCTTGCGGCCGATCGGCGTGGCCTACTGAAAGCAGAGGTACGGCTCATGATGCGTAGGACGGAATATCTTCTCGGCGTGATTGCGACTATAGCCCTGGTCGGTGCGGCATGGGGCAGGGGGGAGCTGCGCCTGGGAGGGGCGGAGGGCAATGCGTGGGAGGCACTTGCCGCGCGCGGGCAGGTTTCCTATCTGCTGCTCGATGCCGAAGGCAACGTCACCCGGACGCTGCCTGTGCGATTCGTGACGGAGGAGACGAGCGAGAAGTTCACCACGGCAGGGGTCGACACGCTCATGGATTTCACGGGCAATGGCTTGCAGCCGGTCCGGATCGATTCAAACGATAACCTCTCGCTGTCGATCGCGGAGACCTCGGGCAACTTCTACACGGCCACTATCTACGGCGGCGGGCACCTGGAGAACGATTCCGCGCCGCTCAAGTTGCTGATCGACGGCGACCCCGAATCGGCCATGCTCGTCAGGGTACCCGAGCCGCCGCGGCTGGCTGGCATCAACCACCCGGGTGTCGTCGAGAACAACGTCCTCAATCTCGGGGCCGAATTCCCCATCAATCGCATCCGCTTCTATCCCCGCGCCGGGTACGAGGAAAACTACCTCGCCTGGTACGAAGTCGCGGTCGCCGATCGCACTGCACCCTTCTGGAACCACAATCACGATCGCAGCGAGCGCGGTAAGCGTTGGTACATGGTCATCGACGCGGCCCTCGGCTCCACCAACGACCCGGCCCTCGATATTCTGGCACGCAACAGCGAAAGCCTCGATGTCGAAGTCGATCTGAGGTTTCCCGTGCGCGATCTCAAGTGGATCGCCGTGCGTGCGCTGGACCCCGAGCGCGACTGGGAAATCGCGGAGCTCGAGATCTACGGCGAGGGATACGTGACCCGCACGGTGTATCGCAGCTGGATCATGGACTTCGGCCAACCGATCGCTTGGAGCAAGATCCGCTGGGAGGGCGAAGTTCCGGAGGGTACCCGCCTACAGCTGCGCACCAGGTCGGGTAACACGCCCCAGCCACACATCTACCGCCATCTCGGGCCCTCGGGAACGCTCGAAACCTCGACACTCGCTAACTATCGATCACAGCTCAGCTCGCGGCGTTGGGACGATGTCAAGCTGGACTACGATCTCGACAACTGGAGCTTCTGGTCCGCTCCGTATGAGTTCGAGGCGGGAGCGCGGCAGGACGACATCCCCGCTGATCTGTGGTCTGACGGTACCGCCGTCCTGTCGCCCAGCCCGGCACGCTACTTCCAGGTCGACGTCGTGATGTTCGCCAAACGCGATGTGGCGCCACGCCTCGACAACCTGTCTCTGCTCTTTTCGGAACAGCCCTTCGCCCACGAGGTGGTCGGCGAAATCTGGCCGATCGTCACGCGCAGCTTCGAACCCGAGACTTTCACCTACGTCGTGCGGCCGATTCTCACCAACGATGACGGCGGTTTCGACCGGCTCGAGATCTTCACCGCGCAACGCGTCCGCTCGGTGAGCTCGGTGCTGGTCGACGGCGAAGAGGTAAGCGAACGCTTTCCTCCTGAGATTGCCGACGACCGGGTGGTCGTCTCGTTCGACCGGCTTGAAGGGGCCGCTGACACCGAGAAGCGCATCGAGGTGGTTTTCGAAACTACCGTGCTGCGTTTCGGGACGGAGTTCAAGAGCTGGGTCTACGATAGCGCCGAGCCCGAGCTCAAGCAGCAGGTCGCCGCCGGCAACGCCACGTTCCGCTTCGGCGGCAACGTCGTGTCCGTACGGACGCCGATGGGAGGCGACCTGATCAACAGGGTGCGTCCGATTCCGCCGACGTTCACACCCAACGGCGACGGCCGCAACGACGAAGTCCGATTCGCCTACGAGCTCCGCGATCTTGAGACCTCGCGGCGCCTCGAACTGGCCGTGTTCGACCTGTCCGGGAGGCTCGTGCGCCAGCTGTTGAGCGCCGGCAGGAGCAGCGGTAGCTTCGAAATCCCGTGGGACGGGCGCGACGTAGGCGGCGCAGTCGTGCCCCCCGGCGTCTACCTATATCGCCTCGAATGGGACACCGACAGAGGCAGTGAAGTGGCCGGCGGCACGATCGCCGTGGCCTATTGAGGAGAGCTTAGTGCCCCTTAATACCTACATCCGCTACGCCCTGCTCCTGCTTGCCCTCGCTCTCGCCGGCGAGGCTCTGGCGCAGGTGGACTACGGTCCCCGGCTTGGTCTGCGGCAGGGGCCGCGCACCCCCGTGGTGACGCTGGGGCCGGAGGTGTCGATGGGGGCTATCGATCCGGCTCTGCGACGCTGGTACGTGCCACAGGAGCTGTACGACGAAAACCGCTGGCGCCAGTGGGAGTACACCAACCGGGCGCGGGATCCCTATCAGCGTTACGTCGAGACCGATCTCGAAGGTGAATACTTCTACGATCTGTACGGCAACTACCTGACCCAGGGATGGCTCATCTACAATACCGAGCAGAAGCGCCCCCAGGAGGCCGGCAGCAGCCTCTTCAAGACGGGGCGCTTCCAAACCTGGTTCAACCAGATGGTGATCGCCGGCGACGCCAAGGGGCAGTATCACTACGCTCTGACGGTCAGCAACAGCCTGCGAACGACTCTGACGCCCCTGTCGCTTTCAAAGCCGCAGCTCAACGGCTTCCAGATCGACCTGGCGACGGACAAATACGCCCTCACGTTCCTGCATTCGTTTGTCACCGGCCCCAGGGCCGTGCAGGTGGAGGAGGCACGTTTCACCGACGCCACGTCCATGGTGGGTGCGCGCCTCACCGCTCAGGTGGGAGACTTCGTCGAACTGGGAGTGCACGCCGTCAACGCCCACCAGACCAATAGCGAGTCGGAGGCGCTGGTGGAAACGCTCCTGCGCGGCAGTCTGAACAAGCAGCAGAACGAGACGATCTCGCGGGTCGTCGTCGTGTTGCGCGACGATTCGCCCGACGACGGCGTCGCGGGGGCGGCGTTCTTCCCCGATGCCTCCGACGTGGTCATCACCTATCGGGATGGCAGCAAAGACAGCGGGCAGGCGATCGGCTTCAGCCCCGTCATCACCGGGGGCCTGGAACGCCAGGGATTCCTAGCCGCCGACGGTGATGGGCAGATCAGTCTGCTATACGATTTCGACAGCGCGACCTTCGTCACCCGCGCTTCGGCGGACAAGTCCGAGATCGTCTCCGTCGATTTCAGCCTCGTTCTTGCCAACGACTACCAGATCTGGATGGGTTCCGACAGGCAGCTGGGCGAGGGAGGAGGCTTCGTGACGCAGGGGCGGGCGTCGACGACCTTCGATAAGGACACGGACCGCACATTCGCGCTGGGCGACGTGTTCGGCGCCGATGTCGAGAACCCGGTGTTTCTGCTGGTGGCACAGGCAGAGGGGAACGTGCGCGACGTGTCGAACCTGCGCACCATAGCGTTCTCTTACGGCCTGCCGACGGCTACTTCGATCGCCGGTGCGACCATCAAGGTCACGGATCTGCTCGGATTCGACTTCTACGGCGAGTACGACGCCAGCTGGAGCTTCCGGCGTTATCCCAATCTTGCCGAGGAAACCCACAAGTCGTCGTCGGGCATCGTGGGCCGCGGTCACGCCCCGGCCTGGATGACCAACCTGAACAAACGGTGGGCGTGGTGGTCAGTGTTCGCCGAGGCTTACTCCATCGATCCGCGCTACAACACCCAGTCTTTCGTCACCAACGCGGCCGGAATCGACTACGCCCGTCGGATCAACCGCTTCGATATGGTCGAGGACAACGACGACCAGGACCGCTTCCCCGATACCTACCGCGCCGACTTCCGCGGCGGTGACCGACTCGTTTTTCCGGGGTGGGACGTCAATAACGACCTGGTCCCCGACTACAATCAGAACGACAATCGCGTCAAGGCGAATTCGATCCCCGATTACGAAGAGCCCTTCCTGCGTTACCAGGTCGACCGGCCGGAGTATCTCTTCGGCGTCGACATGAATCACAACTTCTGGATAGACCAGTACGAGAACGATGAGGACCCCGACTACCCGTACCGCCGCGACCAGGAGGGGTTCAACGTCTACGGCGGCTTCGGCCTCAGCGATCACTGGCAGCTGAAGGTCGGCCTCCTGCGCGAGGAGCAGATTTCGAGCGACCGCAGAAACCGCAGCACCTACGTGCAGGCGACTTACGACCGCGTCTGGCCGCGGATTGGTCGTGTGCGGCTCTTCGAGATGGCGCAGTGGGTGAAGGACGACATACCGAATCCGTTGCTGCAGTGGCTGCCCGACAACACCATCAGGGGGGGCGAGCTCACTGTCGTCGACGACCCTATGCTGGCGCGAGACACGTGGTTGAATCAGCTCTTCGTCGGTCACAGTATGGAGGGCGGGCGACTGCGAGTGATGAATAAGCTCAACTGGGTCCGCTTCCAGCAGCTGATGGATGCCTCGCGACGTCGCGACTACGGCCTCCCGGCTGCGGACTACTTCTTCGGCATGATCAACAAGGCGAGCTTCCGGTACACCTGGGGAGGCGTGGCCCTCGAGCCCCGCTGGAAAAGCGAGTTCCGCAAGCAGAGCCGCTCTCTTTTTGGTCGGCAGGATCAGACGGCGCTGATGGAACAGCTGTCCGTCCTGCTCGAGACGCCCCTGTTGAGAGGCAGCCGACTGCAAGGCGGGGTGGAGTACGCCACGCACAACGATTTCGACCGGGATCAGGAAGATTTCGACTCGCTGAGCTGGGCGCTGCAGCTGGCGACCGATTCCGCCTATGAGGGCTATCAGATTCAGGCGCTGGCGGGTTTCGTCGTCGAGCGCAAGGATCTTACCGGCCTCCCGGTGGTGACGACCACGGAGACCTTCGTCACGGTGTACGCCGGGCTCGAGTGAGACTCGGTGCTTTTCCCACTGGAGCATTTAAGGTTGCAATGTTTCATACTTTTACTTAAACTTTACCCCTCAGGTACATTGCATGTAGTTCAAGTTTGTTCGACTAAGAATCGACCTCTGGCAATTAGTTGCCATCCGCGCGCCACATCACCCCCCAAAGCAAGGAGGAAGGGTATTATGAAGCGCATGTTCACGCTGGGTCTTACAGTCATTGGTGTTTTCGCCATGACTTTGAGTGCAGTTGCACACGAGCCGCCGGGCGAGTTTTTCCTCGCCGTGCAGTTCCCCGATTCCAATGTGCCTAGCATTGATGGGGACGACAGTGACTGGGCGGCCGTACCACTGGACGTCTACGCCATTCAGAGCGACAAGCTCTTTTCCGTGCACGGGTTCGCGGGCGACGATGTGCCGCGGGGCGGCATGGATCCGAATTCGATGAATATCCGCCATCTGCTGGGCTGGAACGACGCCAGCAACGAGCTCTACGTGACCACGAGGGTGTTCGACAACAAGCACACCATCTCGCGGCAGGACCTGGGCTTCTACTGGTGGGACGACAGCATCGAGATCGAGTTCAACCCGCGTCACGACTATCTTCCCATGCCGGAAGACGAGCGCACCCACCACAAGTACTCGTTCGCTTTCCCGCCGCTGGACGGCAACTCCGGTCCCCATCTGCAGACTGCAGCCACCAGCTCCAACAGTGGCGAAGTTATGGGTGACCTCGCCAATGGTAGCGAGTGGTACGAGTGCCAGTACAGCTTCGAAGGCGAAGAGTACGGTGAGGGCACCTACACCTATGAGTTCCGCACGATCGCCATCGATTCGTATCCCCGCCCGCAAGATACGGGTGCAAACATCACTCCCGACCAGGTTATCACGCACGACCTGACCGCGGGTGAGATCATCGGCTTCTCGATCTTCGTCAGCGACGTCGACGAGAGCGCCGGCGATGCCGACAATCGCGTCGGTATGTGGGCGACGACGCCGACCAGCTGCTGCCACTCCTCTCAGGACCTGCTGATCTCGCCGGCGGATCCCGATATCGACTGGGGCGCGGCGACGGCCGTCGAGGAGCAGAGCTGGGGCCGCATCAAGGCTCAGTACTACAACTAGCTCTGCACGCCAGGTGAGTTAGCTGTAAAGCTCACAAAGCGTTAGAAAAGCATGAAGCCCACCCGCCATCAGGCGGGTGGGCTTCGCTGTTTACAGTGGGTATCGTCCAGTTCCGGCGCCCTGTTGGCGCAGGTAGCCTGGCAGGTCGAAAGAAAGCGTTACTTGTCAGCCCGCCTTGGCAGTCTCGAGCCCCTCGCGCTCCACGACGATTCCCTTGTACTGGAAGTAGGGCCACGGCTCTATGAGCTCAATCGTCTCTGGATCGAGTCGCTCACGGATCGCATCGGGGAATGGGTGCTGCTGGCCGGTCAGCATGTGCTGCACGTTGTAGCGCACGATCAGAAAGCGCCGGTCGCGGTCCCGCGGCTTCCAAGAGAGGGCTCCGTGGGTCACGTGCTCTGGCATGATGACGACGTCACCAGCGCGGGCGCAGACGTTGTGAACGCCAGGCGGCACTGTGTCGCCGAGGTAGGCCTCCTCCTCGAAGCCGGGGTAGAACATCTGTCGGGGTCGGGGAAAATTCGCCTTGTGTGAACCGGGGAGGAGAATAAGCCCCCCATCACCGGGAAAGACGTCGGTCAGGTAGAAGAAGAGGGCAAAGTCGGTGCAGCGGATCTTGCCCTCTTCGATGTAATACCGTCGTACGTCGGGCTGCTTCTCCGGCCGCCACCCTGCGTGCAGCGAATGGAAGGCATGTCCGTGGCGGTTGTAGCCCAGGCTGCCTCCGTTGAGGCGTGGCCGGCGATTGGTGAGTTCCATCAGGAAGGGCCAGATGGCCGGGTGCCGGGTTAGGACCTCAAGGCTTCTGTCGAAGGCGAACCCGTGCTGGTAGGTGGTGAGGTCGCGGCGGTCCAGGTCGGCGCCGAACTCCGGGGGCCACTCCTCGGGCGGCATGGTTATGTACCGGTCCGCCGCTTCCTGCGCCGCCGCGAGCTCGTTGGTACTCAGCACGCGGCGCAGGTGCAGATAGCCGGTGAGGTCCAAGAAATAACGCTGTTCGGGAGTCACGCGTGCTCGATGGGGGCAGCAGTTGACGAACCGGCGCCAATCTATTGCTTTAGTAGGCCGGATTTGAGCCAGAGAATTTGAAGTACAGCGAGATTTACTGCAACAGTGGACTCCCTCCTCATCGTTACCGCGACATTGGCCTCGTGAAGCTTAACATTTCCGTCAGCCTGTGGAACTACATCCACTACTTTCCGCTCCGTAAGGGCGGGACGAGTTTTTCGTTCGAGGGTGGGCTCGACAGTCTGGAGCGGGTGGTCGCCGAGGCTGTCTCTGCCGGCTACGGCATCGAGCTGTGGCCCAGCTGGCACAGCTGGGAGTGGACGTCCCCGGAGCGCGAGGCCATGGTGTCGCGCTCCATCGATCTCTACGCCGAGGAACACCGGGAGCGCCTCGCTGCGATGCTGCGGGGGGTGCGCTCGAGCTGGCACACGGACGGTGACAACACCCTGGTCGGATATCAGCGCAAAATCGATACGGTAGCCGCGGTCGGCAGCAGCGTTCTCGTCGCCCACGCTGCCAATCTGTTTCTCGACGGTCCCGAGCCGGATTTCGATTTTGCCGCCGATGTCCTGCGGTACGCCGGGGAGAAGGGGGTGAAGATCGCCCTCGAGAACGCCTCCGAGGGCGAGCAGGACGACGACCCGACCTTGTGGAATCTCGCCCTGATGAAACGCGCCATTGCGCGCTTCGACGAGCTCGGGATCTGCCTCGATACCACGCACGTGCAGAAGTTCAAGCGGAATCCAATGAGCGAATACGTCGATGCCCTGGCCGCGCGCATATGCCACCTTCACATAAGCGACGCCCTCGGGGATGATGTCGGCGTGGGTCGTCTGCACACGCAACCGGGAACGGGCACGATTCCGGTGGACGACTGGCTCTATCTGCTCGATTCACTCGAGCGGGCCGGGTTCGCTGGAGAGGCGGTGCTCGAGATCAAGCCGCTGACTCCAGTGCGCATCGCCCAGCAGACGGAGACGTTCTTCTCTTCACTTGGTGCTGATGGCTGAAGCCGTTCCGCTCTGTCTAGTCGGCTGTGGTGGTATGGGCCACCGCCATCTCATGGCCTACCGGGTGCTCGAGGAGTCCGGCCTGGCGAACGTCGAGCTGATGGCCGTCTGCGATGTCCGTCCCGAGAACGCCGAGTTTGCCCGGCGGGAGGTCGAGCGCCTTTTCGGACGCACGCCGCTGGTCTTCACCGACCTGGACCAGGTCCTGGCACGCAACGACATCCTGGCGGTCGACGTCGTCACCGACGGGTCGACCCACCACAGCGTGGCCATACCGGCGCTGCGCGCCGGCAAGCACGCTCTCGTCGAGAAGCCCCTAGGGATCACGATCCGCGCCTGTCAGTCGATGATCGACGCGGCGACCGCAGGTCGAAGCGTCCTGGCGACGGCCGAGAACTATCGCCGCGATCCCCCCAACCGCCTGGCCCGCGCCGTGATTGAGGCCGGGCTTCTCGGTGACCCGTTCCTGATGCTGCAGACCTCCGCGGGTGGCAGCGACGAGATGGCCATCACGCCCTGGCGCCACCTCAAGGAAAAGGGGGCTATCGGTCTCGACATGGGCGCGCACTACGGCGACATCATCCAGTACTATCTCGGCCGGATCGACCAGGTCTACGGGGGCGGCTTCGTCGTCGAGCCGGTCCGCAAGAAGCCGGACCACGCCGACCACCCCCTCGAGTCCTACCGCGAGCGGGTCAAGACCTATCCGGATTCCGTCGATGCCACGGGTGAAGACTCGGTGGTGGCCCTTTACCGCTTGCAGGCTGGGGCGATGGCGCAGCTTACGATGATCGAGGGCCGCGGCGGGCACGGGTGGGAACGGAGTGTACACGGCCGCTGGGGCGCGCTCTATGCCCCGGGAGAGCGCAACGGCAAGCCGGTGGTGCTGCGACTGGAAGACAGGGAGCTCAGAGGCAAGGAGATCCTGGCGCTGCTGCCCGACTTCCACCTCGATGAGATGACCGCCCGCCTGTTCGGCGAGGATGGCGTCGAGTACGACCTCCCGCTGGACGCGCCGCATCCGGGGTACGCGATAGACGCCCGGCATCTGGCGATAGAGTACCACGACTTCGGAAGGGCGATTCTCACTGGAAGCCCACCAGAGGTGGACGGCCATGGTGGCATGCGCGCGGTGGCCGCTATCGTCGGTGCCTACGAATCTGCACAGGTCGGGCGGTCCCTGACCATGGATGAAATCCTCAGCGGCGACGTTCGGGAGTATCAGCAGGAAATCGACGTCGCTCTGGGATTGGACTGAACCCCTCACCGAACGACTATGTCCGGGAGATAGACATGGGATTCACCGTTTACGACTGTCGCGAAGATATCCGCAACATCCTCGTCACGCCGCAGATCCGGGCGCGCTTCTGCTACCTGGAGCCGGGTTCGGGATCACTCGATTCGTGGCACACGCACGATCTTGGTCACGAGATCTTTATCATTCTTTCCGGCAGAGTGGAGTTCAAGATCAACGGCGAGGTGAAGGAGCTCGGGCCTGGACAGATGTGCTATGCCCGTCTCGACGAGCCCCATGCCGTGCGGGTGATCGGAGACGAGCCGGTGCATATGTACCTGTCGGTGACACCACACATCCAGCCGACCCACACCTTCTACGACGACGTGGATGAGCGCCAGCCGCCGCATTTCCGGCCATCGTCGGACTACGACACCGAAACCGACGCGGTCACCCCCGTTGGCGAGCTCGTCGACCGCCACGTCGACGCGCTGCACTCCCTGGGGGCGCTGGTCCAGGAGACCACGCGGGTGCAGGAGGAGCAGGCTGGAGCCCTGAAGGAGGCACTCGAGGTGGGTGATCTCGAAGAGGCGAGTCGACGACGAGAGCTGATGTGGGAGCCGCTACTGGAGTTGTTTCGCAGCTCGGCAGAGCTCGCCGCCGGCTGGAATGCCCTGGCTCCCAGAGCCGGGGTCGTGCACGCGGCGTACTGAAGCGAACCAACGAGAGACTCAATGCTCACGCCACTTCAGGTCGGTCAGTTCCGCGCCATGGGTTTTCTGAACATTGAAGGCTGCCTGTCGCCCGCAGAGGTGGGGTACTTCGCGGCGGCCTACGACAGGTTGCTCGCGGCAGCCGACCAGTACGACTACTTCGAGGAGAATCTCGGCCTGCCGAGCCGCGGCACGCTCCATCACGGCACGGCCGA
Organism: uncultured Gemmatimonadaceae bacterium; assembly: GCA_964456165.1. GTDB lineage: Bacteria > Latescibacterota > UBA2968 > UBA8231 > UBA8231 > CAYWBJ01. The sequence continues at coordinate 51,266 of CAYWBJ010000018.1, forward strand.
GTCGGACGATGGTTTCGCCTCGTTTATCGAGCACGACAACATCGTCGCCGCGCAGCGCGACATCTTTGGCAGTCCGTGCCTGTTCCAGGGTGGATCGGTGTGGCTGAACATGAGCGATACGCCCTGGCATAGCGACGTACTCGGCGACGTTCACCGCGACCCGGACTTCTTCCAGATCAAGGTGGCGATCTACCTAGATGAGCTCGACGCCGACTCGGGGTCGCTGAACGTCATTCCGGGCAGTCACTTCCCGGAATTCGGGCAGGCGCTGCTCGACGGGTGCGGCTACAAGGAAGAGGGTGTCCGGCCCCGCCTGCACCTCGAACAACCGCCGGGGGCCGTGTCGGTGGTGAGCCGGCCCGGCGATGTGGTGTTCTTCGACACGCGGGTATGGCACTCGGCGTTCCACCGCGAGGGGGGGCGCCGGACGGCGTTTTTGCAATACGTGCCCGATCCGGGCGACTCGGCAATGAGGCAGGCGCAGGTTCGCGAATGCATCAAGTCGTTGCCGTACCCCGACCATCTGATCGAGACCGCCGGGCCGCGGCGCACAGAGATGGTCGCCCGCATGCAGGAGTTGGGAATCTCGTAGGAGCGTGCCGCTAGACGAACTGGTAGGCGAAAAGCTTCACGTTCTTGCAGTAGAATCTCAGCTTGATCGGCCTGCCGGCCAGTGAGCCCACATCCGAACTGCCCTTCCAGGTGATCACGTTGGCGAAGCCACGCTCGGCCAACACGTCGGCGTCCTCGAACTTGAACCCCGGCAGCGGCGTGTGATCCGCCGCCAGCACCTCGACCTTCAACTCGGGGTGGCCGGCGCCCCAGCCCTGCCACGCACCCCGCATGTTCACCTGCAGCGTCCGTCCCTCGAACACGAACGATCGCGTCACTACCTCGCCGTAGTCGTGGTTGCCGCTGTCGATGGAGACGAAGCCGTCGAGGGGGACCACCGCCAGACCGATCTGCCCCCGCGGCCCGTCTTCACCGAAGTCGTCGAGCAGCAGGTCCATCTGCTCGGAGGCGCGCCAGTTCTGACCGCCGTAGTAGATGAAGATCTTATCGTCGTGCACGATCGGCTGTAGGGCATAGGCGCATACTGAATCGAAATCGCCTTCGTCGCCTGGGGCAATAAAAGGCTGGCGGTAACGGCGGTCGTAGCGAATGCCGTCGCGACTGAATACGAGCTGGGGCAGGATGGTCATGCTGGTCTTACGGAAGTTCCACAACATGCCGAGGTACATGTTTTCGTAGGTGATCGCCCACATGCTGTAGAACTCGAGATCCGGCTCATCGGCGTCGGGGAGCAGGATGGTCTCGGGCTCGCTCCAGGTCAGCAGGTCGGGACTTTCGGCGCGCCCGATCAGCCGCTTGAACATCGGACACATGTGGGGCCCGAAGAAGGCGTACTTGTTGACGCAATTCTCCATGTGAGCGGCATAGACGCCGCGGATTGGGTCCCAGCCCATCATGCCGGTCGGTCCCCACATGGCGTTGGGCAGGTCGATCACCGGGTTCTTCTCGTGCGGCGTCCAGTTGAAGGCGTCCCCCGAGTGGTACAGGTTCCACACGAACTGCGTACCGGAATTCTCGCACTTCGGGTCGGAGACGTCGCGGTCACCGATGTCGACCCCCTCGCGGGTCACCCGCGCCATCGCCTTGAAGCGCCGGCCGGGGTCGTCTTCGCGGGCGTCGATGAAGATGCCGCCCTTGAAGGCCTGCCAGCTCTCGGGTGCCACCATGTTGTTTTTGGTGCTGCCGCCGAACTCGACCTGGTGCAAGGGGCGCTTTTCCCAGTTGAAGCCGTCCTCGGACACCGCGTGGCAGATCGGGCGTTTTACCTTGTTCGGCACTGAGGGCACGAGCTTCTTGGGGATGCGCTCCGTGGCTGAGTAGTGCAGATTGCCATACCACATGCGGAACAGCTTCTCGTGCGGGTCGTAGAGCACCGTGCCGTAGTGCAGGTCGTTGCCCTCCCACGGCTGGTCGCGGCGGATGACGGGGTTGTCGCGGTACTTGCCCGCCGGGTTCATGACGAATGCCGCGTTGGTGACGCTCTCGACCATGTAGTCGTCGAGGAAGAGCTGCTTCTGCGAGCCGATGTGGGTTAGGCCGGGCTTCCAGGCCTGTTGCGAGGTCATGGGCGGTCGGGTCTCAATTTCATGATTGGCTGATCGTGCGAAGTCGCGGCACTGCGCCTCAGTACATGCGGATGCGGTTACCGGTCATGCCCGTGAACCCGTCGATGACCATCCACAATCCGCCGGCGACGAACTGTCCCAGCACCATGCCAAGAAAGAACCACCGCGTCGACTTGTAGCCGTTCGGGCCCAGGTACTTCAGGACGAGCGCCTTGACGAGCCAGGCGAGAAAGATGCTGAACCAGACGCTCGAGAGAATCCAGGTGCCGCTGGCGAGATAGCCGATCGGGTGCAGCGGCCACCAGAGCAGGTGGTGCCGGGCCCAGATCAGCACGGCCATCACCGCGGCCCCGACACCGTTCCAGAGCCAGCCCTCCCAGTGCGGCCCGGTGGGTGTGTTGGCGAAATGCTCAGCTACCCGGTATGGCTCCTTCGCGAACCAGGCCCAGGAGCCGTGGAAGTTATTGGCGCCAAATTCGTAAGCGATTTTCATGATCGTGTAGACGCCGCCCCCCAACCCGATCGCCATCGCCAGGGCGATCATCATCAGGATCCGCAGGCGGTGCCGGACGAGGCCATGCAGCATGCGAATGCCGTTGGCGCATGGGGCCATCATGAATACGAGCAGGTCGCCGGCCCAGGCCAGGGTCAGTCCGGCGGACAGCACGCCGGCCGCGCCGATCGACGACGAGCCCACACTCGAGATCAGAAAGCCGGTGCCGGACATTCCCTGGACGGCGGCGGCGAGGCCGGCCTCGACGATGACGCGAGTGAGGGCGAGGAAGATGACGAAAGCGCCGATCAGGTACACGAGAACAGCCCACATCGGCATCCCCGTGCGCCACAGCCAGATCGCCATCAACATCAGCCCGAAGACCATCCCGATCACGGCTGCCCGGTAGGAGAGCAGTTCTTCGCCGTCCGAGCGTCGTTCACCGCTACGTCTCACCACGTGCTGCAGGACATTCGCCAGATGCTCGCGCGCCGTCCACAAACCCAGCATCACCAGCACGAGCATCGCGCCCATCGTCTGGTGGCTGAGGACGCCCATAGCCGGTCCATCGGCGGTGTGGCTGAAGATGTCGAGATTCTCGGTGCCCATGATGCCTATCGCGGTGAAGACGACCCGCTGCAGCGTGGCTAGGAGATAGAAGAACCACAGGCTGAAGGTGATACTGGCATTCACCAGGTAGGCGAGCCCGATCCACATGCAGTCGAAGCGGAAGTAGAAGCTGACGAGCCCCCCCCCCAGCGGCAGCACGACGGTGTCTTCGATGCGGCCGACGGCAGCGTAGTATTTGCTCAGCCCGTTGACGCCGTGCAGGACGAGGGGTACGGCAAATCCTAGCCACATCGATCTTCGCTTGAGGAAAGGCATGAGCCGGGCGCCGTCCTCGCCACCTTCGACCATCGTCAGCGGCACCTGCGTCAGCGGATAGGTCAGGCGCTCGTGCTCCATCCACTGGCGTCGCACGATGACCATCATACAGACGACGACGACGTAGAAGGCGGCCATGAAGGCAAACCACCAGAAGAGCGGTTCGAGCCAGGCCGACCACGGAATCGGCACGCCAGCGGGAAGGCCTTCGTAGAAATACTCGATCGCGGCGTGATCCATCGGGATCAGCCAGGTCGAGACGTGCGGAAAAAGCGTCTCCTCCCAGTTGTTCTCGGGACTGGTAAAGTAGGAGACGCCGGTCATGATCGGAATGGCGATACTGATGAAGCCGCGGGCGGCTATCGCCGTGGTGACCATCATCATCACCGTGATGCTCAACAGCTCGGCGCGATTGAATCGCCAGCGGCGCCGGAGAGTCGCGAGCAATGGCTGCACGAGGGCGATGAGCACGAACAGCAGGAAGAAAGCGGCCGGCGTCGAGGAGTTGAGCCCCATCTGGGTGCCGTTGAGGACGAACTCGCCGTAGGGCAGTGCCACGGCGATTACGCCACTCATCAGCATGCCGACAAGCAGGGCCCTGAGGCTCACGCCGCCGTTATGGCTGTCGGGTGGAGAGTTAGTGCTCACAGAGTCACGGACTATCAGTCAGATTGGATGTTGTCGCGGAGCGGCTGCCGACAGTCGGCACCTATTTCATCGTCGGCACGACGATGCCCCGCAGGATGATCCTCTGGCAGAGCAGGAATACGATCAAAGTGGGGAATGAGGCCAGAGTCAGCGCCGCCATCACGAGGTGCACCGGATTCCCGATCTGCAGCTGGTGAATGTAGACCATCAGCGTCCACAGATCGGCATCCTGGCAGACAACGTAAGCCCACATGAAGGATCCGTACGACACGACGAAGGCCTGCAGGGCGATCACAGCGAGCACGGGCTTGCAGAGTGGCACCGCAATGCGCCAGAAGGTGCCCAGCGGACCGGCGCCGTCGAGCGAGGCCGCCTCGAACAGCTCGTCGGGCAGGCTGTCGAAGAATCCCTTGAGCAGGAATATAAAAAAGCCATTAGCCGCCGTCGGCAACAGCAGCGCCCAGTAGGTGTTGAGGAGGTGAAACTCCTTCATCAGCAGGAAGTTCGGGATCATCGCCACTTCGGCGGGGAATGACATCGTCGCGAGACAGAAGAGGAGAATCGAGAACGCCGTCGACAGCTTGAACCGCGACAGGGCATAGGCGCACAGCGGGTTCACGGTCAGCTGTAGGAGGATCGTTCCGAGCACGAGCACGAGGGTGTTGAACCCGGCGCGTCCGTGCACGAAGAGAAAGTCGAAGATCGTGGCGTAGTTGCCGGTCATGAACTCCCAGCGCCACTGCCCGCGCGAGTCGCCGAAATCGATCCGGTCGGCGGAGCCGTATGGGATGGGCGCCGCGTCGAAAGAAGCGTACCGCGCATGGTGGGCAGCGTTGAGGCGCTCAAGATTACCGGCGTATGTCCGTTGTAGAAAGCCGGCCCACAGGCGCGTCGGAGTCAGCAGGCTGCCGTCTGGCTCGATCAGATGTTGGGGCCAGACCTTGGCGACGAAGGCTTCCCAGTCGGCACGCCGCACCGGGTGGGACGGCCGCTCCCAGGGCAGCCAGACATCGTCGACGCTGGCGAGTCGAGTTTCGCGGACGCGATTGAGGTCGCCGAGGCCCATGTATCGCTCGTTGAGAAACATGCGGTAGCGCCCGTGGCCGCTCGGCAGGCAGATCCACGACCACGGAACTTCACGCTTGAACTGGCGCCAGTCCTTCTCTTTCGCGCTGTCCTGGGTGAACGGCAAGCGGTAAAGGGGAGCGTCGTAGGGGAACTGGAACTGGCCTGGGTAATGCTCCGTTTCGCCGTAGCGCCGGTTAATGGTGTCGAGATCACCGAATTGCTCGCCCAGCCAATCGTTGTACGCGGCGAGGACGCGGTACCGGTACTTGCGGTAGAATACGTGCGTCAGCGCGATGCGACCGGGGCGGATCTCGCCGTCGATGAACTGCTCTATATCGGCGGCGCGCGCGCGGTCGCCGGGGCGCACCTCGTGGCCCTCGATGTCGGTGAAACTCACGTAGCTTTCGCCCTGCATCTGGTTGTAGACCGCCACGTCCTGGTCGTAGCGCTCGGCGAGGTACTTCTGAAACAGGGCGGTGTTGTCGGTCAGGTAGGCCGGCCAGGCGGTGAACTCCTCGTTGTCGGCATGGCTCGTCATCGAGGTGCCGATCATCAGCATGAAGGGGTAGACCATGCTGATGCCGCCGAGGATCAGCAGCAGGTAGATAGTGCCCATGATGAGGCGGCCCACCGGGCTGCGGCGCTCGATCTCGGACAGGAGCGGCACTAGAGCTTTTCCCCGGCCCCGGCGCGGAATTCGACCTGCCTGAGGATCTGCAGCTGCCAGATCGTGAAGCCGATCAACGCGAACCCTAGCACCCAGGCGATCGCTGTCGCGTAGCCCAGTTTCAGCCAGACGACGAAGTTGTAGAAGATCTCGAGCCCCATGATGTGGGTCGCCCGGTTCGGTCCGCCTCCGGTCATCACGAAGATGTTCTGCATGGCGTGGAACGAGCCGATGAAAGCGCCGACGAAGTTGATCAGCACCAGCGCTTTCAGGGAGGGAAGCGTGATGTGGCGCAACTTGGACCACAGACCGGCGCCGTCGATGGCCGCCGCCTCATACAGGCTTTCCTCGACCATCTTGAGGGCGGCCAGGTAGATGAGGCAGGCGGCGCCGACCCCGGCCCACACCGTGGGGACGACGACGCAGATCATTGCCCAGCCCTCGCTCTCGAGCCACCTTTGCGGCTCCAGCCCGAAAGCCAGCAGAGCCTGGTTGAAGAGGCCCGATTCGGTCGGCTCGAAGATCAGGTGCTTCCACAGAAACATCACGACGAGGCCGCTGGTCATCGTCGGCAGGTAATACACGGTGCGGAAGAAGTACTGGCCGACGCGGATTTCGGCGAGCATCAGGGCCAGTGCGATCGGCAGGACGAAGCCTATTCCCAGTGACAGCCCGACATAGTAGAAGGTGCGCCACAGCGCCATCCAGAAGTCGAGCTGGGTGAAGGCGGTGGCGAAGTTGTCGAGCCCGACGAAGGTGCTGCCCCCGAGTACCCGGTAGTCCTGAAAGGCCATGCCGAAGCCGCGCAGCATCGGCAGGTAGGCCCATATCAGCAGACTCAGCAGAGCCGGCGCCATGAACAGCCAGGCCAGGGTCTGCAGCCGGGCGTAACCCGCGTCTCCCGAAGGTCTGGTGACCTCCTGCGCCTGGCTGCCATAGGTCGAGCGCAGGGCCAACACGAAGCGCCAAACCAGCCACGCGGCCAGCGCCAGGAGCAGCGCTGCGATCACCCAGCGCATCACCGTTTCGGACCCGCTGCGCACTCGGACCTCGGGCGTCAGGATCTTGGCGTTGATCTCCTGCACCGCGTCGTCGAGCTCCTCGCGGGGATCGGCCTCCTCGTCGACTAGGATCTTGTCGACGAAGTCCTGCATGCCCCTGGTCTGCACCATCATGAAGTTCGGGCAGTAGGGATCGGGCTGGCCGTATTCGATGATCTCCTCGAGCGCGCGTCGCGTTGCCGGACGGATGTCGGCCACCAGACTGCCATAGCCGAAGCGCTCCAGGTATTCCGGGTAGATAATGCGGGCGTAGCCGGACTGGACGAGCATGTCCGTCTCGAATTTTCGCACCTCGTCGCTGCACAGGTACCGCACGTAGCGCCAGGCCGCCTGCAGCACGTCGGGGTCGGTGACCGTGCCGTTGATCCCGGCCAGGTAGGTGCTGAGGAAGTTCACCTTGCGTCCATCCGGACCCGGGCCCGTCAGCGGCGGGGCCACGCCGATCTTGTCCATGACCGGCAACAGCTCTTCGTTGGAGTACGCCACTGCCATGCGGGCACCGACGCAGAACGCCATGGCCGCCTTGCCGAGCGTCAGGTCCTGGCCGCGAATGCCGTCGGTGTTAAGCATGGCGAACCCCTGCTGCTCCACGCCCCGCCATTGCCATCGCGTCCAGCGCAGGGTGCGGTAGAGCTCCAGCGCCGCCACGCCGGCCTCGTGGTTGAAGACTACCTGCCAGTTGCCCAGCTCGTCCTGGTCGATGATCCGGCCGCCCGCCTGCCAGACATGGGGAATCCAGGTCCAGCCGCTGGGATGGAGCGACAGCCCCTTCCGGCCTTCGTCCGGGTTGGTCAGGCGGCGGGAGTATTCGATTAGCTCGTCCCAGCTGGTCGGCGGCGTCGGATCGCCGCGGGCGTCGACGAGGCCGGCCTCGACGAAGAAATCGCGCCGGTAGAAGATGGTCACCGGTTGGTAACCCTCGACCAGGCCATAGATGTGGCCGTCGTAGGTGAGCACGTCGATCTGCTTCTGGGGCAGGCCCGGCTGCGGCTCGTAACCGGGGATGGTGTCGAGGGGGTAGAGGAAACCTTGAGATACGAACTGCTGGATCGAGCGGTTGTTGATGCCGATGACGTCTGGCGCCGTACCGGCGGCAAACGCCATGATCATGCCGGCCTCGCCGACCTCGCCGGGCACCTCGATCTGCTGTCGCTCGATGATCTCGATATCCGGATTCGCGCGCACAAAGCGCTCGAAGGTCTTGCGGCGGATGCGGTCGTCTATACGGGCGCTGTCCTTGGGGGGGATGTCGCTGATGTGCAGGCGCACCCGTTCCTGAGCCTGCACATCAGTGGCGGGAGTCGCGAAGAAAAATGCGAGAAGTAGTGCGGGAAGTAGCAGTGGGCGCAAGCGCGGGCCTTAGTCAGGCGACGTGAGCGAGATTTTCTGCGGGGCTAATGATAAGAGGCGCAGCTGATCTCGGCGAATCAGCGGGCGCCAGGCTCGACGCCCTGGGCGATCTGGAGATTTCTGCGGTATTCATCATTGTCGGGATCCAACTGCGCGGCACGCCGAAAAGAGGCGGCGGCGGCAGCGAAGTCCTGCTCCACCATGTGCAGATTGCCGATGCTGTTGTGGGCGTTGGCATGGGCGGAATCGGCTGCGACGGCCCGCGTCAGGTGATCTCGAGCCAGGTCGAGACGCTGTCTGCGCAACTGAATGTTGCCCATATTTACGAGGGCGTCGGCGTGAGTGGTATCGAGCGCGATCGCCCGCCGGTAGCGCTCGGCGGCCTTGTCGAACTGAGCGCGCTGGCCGTAGAGCACCCCCAGATCGTAGTGGCGCTGCGCGTCACCGGGTTCGCTCAACAGCGTGAACTCGAGGCTCCGGATCATCTTCTCTTCTTCTTCGAGGCGCTTGAAGGCAGCCAGCGCACGCTGCCCCTTCTCCCGCTCTCCCAAGCGCATGTAGACTTGTCCCAAGTCGTAGTGGGGCTGGGGGCGGAGTGGGCTCAGCTGCACCGCGCGTTCGAGGTGCCGTCGCGCCTCCTCGAACCGCCGCTCCTCGAAGTAAATGGCCCCCAATGCTCCGTGGGGCCGAACCCGCGTCGAATCGAGGCGAATCGCCGTCGAGAACGCCTTCTTGGCCGCTTCGCCGGCCGCGCGCTTGGTGTGCACAGTGCCGAGGTTGTACCACACCTCGGCACGCGTCGAATCCGCCTGCAGGGCGCGCTCGTACGACGCGACCGCCTCGTCGTAGTTGCCGCGACGCGTTTGCAGCAATCCCAGCGCGTTGTACGAAGGCACATGGCCGGGATGGAGGCGCACGGCTTCGGCTAGTTGCCGCACTGCCTCGTCGTACTTCTTCAACCTGATGAACACGCCTCCTAGCTGGTAGTACGCCTCCACGTAATCGGGTTTGAGCTCAAGGGCGCGGCGGTATGCACCGGTAGCCTCGTCCAGCATGCCGCTCGAGAAGTAGGCGTTGCCAAGGTTGTAATGGACCTGCGGCAAGCTGGGCATGAGGTCCGCAGCTTCCCTGTACGCCGCGATCGCCTCCGCATGACGCCCGTTGCGGGCGTGTTCCATGCCGGCTTCGAAGAGCTTGCGCCCCATCACCGTGGCCAGCGTCTCGGGCTCGCGCTCGCGCTCCTCGGCGCAGGCAACGAGCAGCAGCACCACGCACAGAGTTGCTCTCATTACAGCGCCTGCTCGATGGTGATCGTACGGCTGCCCTCGAGCCCGGGGATACGTTGTGTCTGGCCACCTGGCCAGACGACGGTGACTTGGTCGATCCTCCGGTGTCTGCCGAGCCCGAAGTGCAGCCGCGGGTCGTGGGTCGACAGGTAACTGCCGCCGCGCCGCATCTCCCGTATCTGCACCAGGTCACCTGCCTGCACGCTGACCCTGGCACCAACGCCATCGCGGTTGCCGGCGGTGCCTACGAGCCGGACCGACAGCCAGTTGCGCCGCCCGCCGAGGTCGTTGCGCAGCAAGGAGGCGCGGGCGTTGACATGGGAGACGGCGATGTCGAGATCGCCGGCGTTGTCCCAATCGGCGATCGCGGTGCCGCGGCTCGATTTCACTCCCAGCAGGCCGGGCCCAGCCAGATCGCTGATGTCGGCGAACGCTGTTGCGCCGTCGTTACGGAACAGCTGGTTGCGCTGCTCGTAAGTCGTCTCCCCGAAAATATCCACGTTGTCATCCATGTGGCCGTTGGCGACGAACAGGTCCTCGTCACCGTCGAGATCCCAGTCGAAGAATGCCGTACCCCAGGAAAGGTAGCTCAACGACGGTTTGCCGAGGTTCAGAGCAGTCGTGCGGTCGAGGAAAAACCCGCCCCCCTCGTTGTGGTAGAGCGTGTTGGTCTCGAGGAAGAAGTTGGTGACGAAGGTGTCGAAGTCGCCATCGTTGTCGTAGTCGCCAACCGCCACGCCCATGCCGGCCTCGGATTTGCCCTCCTTGTTGTAGGCGGCTCCCGCCATCAGGCCCACTTCCTCGAACCGGCCCCCTTCATTCTGGTAGAGCATATTCGGAGTGCCGTCCCCGGCGGCGTAGAGATCGACGTCGCCGTCCAGATCGTAGTCGGTGAACACGGCGCCGAGCTCACGCGCTTGTCCTGGCAGCAGCCCGCTCTCGGCGCCCACCTCGACGAACCGGTCGCCGTCGTTGCGGAAGAGGGCGTCTGGCTCGGTCTCGTAAGTCCAGGGCGCGCAGTAGACTTGGATTGAGTCATCGCGCATGCAGGCCCGGTCCGGGTCCGAGCGGCAGTCGAGGTAGTTGGCCACGTAGAGGTCGAGATCGCCGTCGAGGTCCCAGTCGGCAAATGCCGCGCCGGTGCCGAATCCCTGGTCGCCGACGCCGGCGGCTGCAGTGACGTCGGCGAATCTGTCTCCGTCGTTGCGGTAGAGGATATTGGCTCCGTAGGTGGTGATGTAGAGGTCCGGATCGCCGTCGTTGTCGTAGTCGGCTGCGGTCGCGCCCATACCGAAGCCGGAGTTTGCGACTCCGGCCAGATCGGTCCGATCCTCGAACCGGCCCTCGCCCCTGTTCCCGTAAAAGGCAGCGGGACCGGCGGCGTTGACGAAATAGAGGTCGAGCCAACCGTCGAGGTCGGCGTCGAGGAACGCCACGCCCGAGCCCATGGTTTCCGGGAGCAGCTTGTTTCCCCGGGCGCCGTTGCTGTGTTCGAAGCTGATCCCGGCCTGCACGGTCACGTCGGTGTAGTGCTGTTGCGCCGAGGCGGGTGCGACGAATGCACCCAGCAGCAGCGCCAAGGTAGGGGAAAAACGTCCCGCTCTTGGAAACGACATGGCAACCCTTATCTTACTCAACCGGTACTTTTGCTCCGGACGAGGAGAAAACCCTCTGTCATGGCAAGGATCATAGCTCTGATGACCGCGCTCCAGATCGTCGGCGCCGAGGCGTATTCCGACCAACGACCCACCGTCGTGCTCGAAGGGAATGCCGCCGTGGTCGGTATCGATCTCCTCGGCGGCTCCATCGCCGACTTCCGGTTCCGGGGCAGCGACCTCAACCCGCTATCCTGGGGTAGAGACCGGGCGGGCGATGGCCCCGCGGCCATGGGCCACTTCCTCTGCCTGGATCGCTGGGCGTCCGCGTCCCGGGCTGAGGCCGGCAATGGCATGCCGGGTCACGGCGAAGCCTCTGCGGTCGCCTGGCAGGTCCTGCGTGGACCCCAGCGCAGGGACGGTTTCATCGAGGTGGAGATGGCGGCCACCTTGCCCCTGGCCAACTTCGAGGTGCGCCGCCTGATCCGGCTGGCTGAAGAAGCCGCTTTCCTCACCGTTCGCGAAGAAATCGAGAACAAAGGGAAACTCGGCCGTATCTACAACGCCGTGCAGCATCCGACGATTGGCCCCCCATTTCTCGACGAGACGACGGTCGTCGACGCCAACGCCCGCCAGGGGTACATGGTTTACAGCCCGATGCCCCACCCCGAGGTGTCCGCCGTCCTGTGGCCGGAGGCGCGTAAGCTGGACAGCTGGGAGCGGGTCGACATGCGCTACCTGGCCGGCGACGACGACCCGACCAACGCCGGCTACCGGTTCGACGCCGAGCACGGCTGGTTGACGGCGAGCACGGCCGGCAAGGGCCTGCTGATCGGGTACATCTGGAAGACGGCCGATTACCCGTGGCTCAACATCTGGCGTAGCTCCCGAGGTGGCAAGCCGATCGCCCGTGGTCTCGAGTTCGGCACCACGAGCCTGCCGCTGCCGCCGGCTGCCCTGGTGGCCAAGGGCAGGATCTTCGAGCTGCCGCTCTTCGAATACCTCGACGCGTCACAGACCGTCACCAAAGACTACACCGCGTTCCTGTTTGAGATTCCCCCGGAGTACGCCGGCACCGAGCAGGTCTTCCACGTCGACAGGCGCCTCGTCGTGCGTCCGCGTGGTACGCGTGGCGACCGTGGACTTGCGGTGGACGCTTTCGCCGCCCCTGTCTCCAGCACGGAGGCTGACCTGACGATGGACGTAGATCACCTGTTTCTTCACTGACGAGGACCCTGACGTGCACACCGACTGTTCCGAACTCACCCGTCCGCGCCCCGATGGAGAACTCCAGGCGAGACAGGTGCGAACTCCGATTCGACCGACCGCGCAGCGGGCAGTACCCGTATGGCGCCCGCCCGCCCTTGGGCTGGTCCTGCTAGCCCTTCTCTGGACCGGCTGCGGCGAAGAGGCCGCCCTCGTAGCCCGCGTTGGCGACCTCGAGTTGAGCCAGCAGGATTTCGCTGCTTTCGTGGAACGTTTGTCGCCCGGATTGCGCAGCGACAAGCAGGGGCGCGCTGCGGACCGGGACCACCTGCAATCGATGATCGATCAGGAGTTGCTGTTCCTAGAGGCCAGCGCTACCGGGATCGACACCAGTGCGGCCGTGGTGCAGCAGCTCCTCGAGATGGGACGCCAGCGTCTGGTGGAGCGCTACCGCAACGAGGTGATCCTGCGGCAGGTGTCGATAACATCCGATGACATCGATCGGGCCTTCGTCGACCTGGGGTACAACCGCGAACGGCTCTTCAGTCGCATCCTTGTGCGCACCAGGGAAGAGCTTGCCGACGTCGGCCGCCGGCTGTCCGCAGGGGACGCCTTCGAGGAGATCGCCGCGGAGTTCGCCGCCAACGACCTGTTCGCGCGCCAGGGAGACGGCGTCGTCAGCTGGATCGGTCGCAAGCAGGCGGAGCGGCGTTTCGCGATCTCGCCCGACCTGTACACCGACCTGCCGACCGGCCGGATAGCCGAGCCCGTACGGCTCGCGGGTGGCTGGCAGATCTTCCGTTTCGTCGAGGACCGGGAGGCGCAGCTGGCCGGCTACCTCGAGGACGTCCAGGAGCGGCTGCTGGTGGAGCGCACACGCGAGGTGAAGCAGGCCGAATTCGAGCGTCTGCGCCATCGCTACAATGTCACGCTGGACCCCGAAGGTCTGGAAGCCCTGGTCGCTGCTATTCGAGACCAGGGCGAAACTGATATGAGCCGCCAGCTGTACCGGTTCGAGGGTGGGGAAGTCACGGTGGCCGAAGGCCTCGCCGGACTCAAGATCATGGGCGCAAGTGGCATGCTGGCCGATGCCGAGGACGATGAGATCGCCGAGTTGGTCGTCGGGCTGCTCCTCCCGGTTCGTCTCTTCGAGGCTGAGGCGCGCAAGCGCGGATGGATGGACGACGAGGCGTTCCTCGAGTGGCATGAGAACGAGCGACGCAAGCTGATCATTGGCGAAGTATTTAAAGCCGCCACAGTCGGGACGGCTCCCACGCGTGACGAGGTCGAAGCCTACTACGAAATCAGCAAGTCCCGGTACCGCACACAGGAAGAGGTGTTCGTCCACGAGCTGTGGACTGCGGACGAAGAGCGGGCCGCCACCCTGCGTTCCGAGTGGGAAGGGGGGGCTGAGATCGCCGACCTGCTCGATCGCCAGGGGGTCAGGTCACACGTCGGCATCGGGGGGCATGGCCTCAGGGATCATGGATACGAAATGCGGCTGGTGCGCCTGTACGAGCCGCGCTACCCGGAGCTCATCGCCGCCGCCTTCGCCGCTGCCGAAGGTGACCTGGTCGGTCCGATCGAGAGCCTGAGCGGGTACGCCGTGTTTCGGGTGCTGCGCCGCGCAGGGGGAGAGAGCGAGCCGCGCGAGAAGGCGCGCTCGCGGGTGGAGGCGAGCCTGCGCGCCCGCCGCGAGAACGAAGCCATCGGCACCTTCATCCGCAAGCTGCAGGACAAGTACGCAGATCAGGTCACTGTCCTGGTCGACTGGGACTAGCCCTTTAACACTAAGGGAGTGTGGCGCATGGCTGAATCGCAACCCGTTCCCACCCCATTCATCGATTGGTACGGCATTTGGCCCTCGCACCGCAAGGAGGAGCCGGACGGCCGCATCTGGTCGCAGGCGCCGCCCCGGGGCATCAAGCTGTCGATTGAGCAGGCACGAAAATCGGATCAGTTCCTGGCGAAGGAGCGGCCGTGGGAGCAGAAGGCCAACCTGCGGATCATAATGCTGCTGCAGGAGGAAGGCCGCCTGCGCCTCTGGTACAACCTGCATCGGCTCGACGCGATCGGCGAAGGGTGGGCATGTTACGCCGAAAGCGAGGACGGTTATAACTGGAAGCGTCCCGATCTGGGCTTGGTCGAGTACGAGGGCTCGACGAAGAACAACATCCTCGCTGCCGGCACCAGTAACTGCCTGCACTCGCTGTTCGTCGATCCGGTGGCGCCCCCGGAAGAGCGCTACAAGGCCGTCTACCCGGGCGGGCAGTACTACCGCGACGGGGTGCTCGATCCGGACATGGACCGGAAGAAGGCGAAGGAGCTGCTCATCGCGATGGACGTGGGTGGGTTGTCGCCCGAGGAGCGGCGTCAGAAGCTGTCGGTCCGCCAGGCGCTGAAGGCGGCCGTGTCACCCGACGGCATCCAGTGGACCGACCTCGACGAGCCCATCCTCGACGTCGGCCAGACGAATCTCGATACTCACAACCTGTGCACCTACGACCCCTACACCGGCAAGTATGTCGCCTACCTGCGCGGCCACATCGAGCGCCGGCGCCTTGTGCGGCGGGCGGAAGGCACCGATTTCCGCCAGCTCCAGGAGCCCCATGCCTGCCTGCTACCCGATCCGCAGGACCCGATCGACGACGACTTCTATAACCCCTGTTACTGTCCTTACCCGGGGCGCCAGCTCTACCTGATGTTCCCGTCCGTGTACCACCGCATCGAATCCACCGTCGACATCCAGCTCGCCGTGAGCCGCGACAGCTACAACTGGCAGCGCCCGGAGCGGCGCCCCATCGTCGATCTGGCCTACGCAGGCGGAGAGTACGGCTCGGTCTACGCCTCCCCCAACCTGGTGACCTTCGATCGCGAGTGGTGGCTGCCGTTCAACTGCACGACGAGACGCCACGATTTCTTGGACAGGGGGGCAACGAAGCCCGAGCAGGGGGAGCTGCGCTGGGCGATCTGGCAGGAGGACCGCCTAGTCGGGCTCGAGGCGGAAGAGGACGGATTCTTCATCCTCGTGCAGCGGCAGTGCGCCGGTCAGCAGCTCAGGCTCAACTACCGCACCGCGGCAGACGGTTGGATCAAGCTCGAGCTCGTGGAGCAGCCGCACACGCCACCGCAACCGGTGGAGTCCTACGAGGGCTTCGGGCTAGAAACGGCCGAGACGTTGTCCGGCGATGAGCTGTCGCGGGTCGTCTGCTGGAACGGCAGCAGCGATCTGTCCGAACTCAAGGGCAAGGACGTGTCGGTGCGTATCCACATGCACAAGGCGAAGATCTTCTCGATTGCCTTCTGACGCCGGTGGGCGCTCTGCATCGAGGACCGGGGGGTGGCCCCCCCGGTCCTCGATGCGTTGCGTGACTGGCTATGTCTGCAGCAGGAATTCCTCGGGCACGTAGTTGACGCGGCCGCTGACAAGATCGGCGGTGTGGACTACCTGGCCCCCGTTTTCCGCAGACAGATTGGCGCCGAGCACGGCAGCCAGGCTGTTCATGGCGTCGGCGTAGGAGCTCCGCATTACGTCGTGGTCATCCTTCTGCACCGCGCGGATGAAGGCCTCGGCCTGGCGGGCGAAGCCGTTCACTTTCTGGTCGGTCTCCCAGACTACCTCGCTGTTCTCGATGAGGCGATCGGGGTAATAATCGAGCAGGTGCTCGTCGCTGACGACGAGCATGTCTGATTTGCCGATGCCCGACTCGTACTGCACGCGCGAGACGGTCGCGTTCGCTGTGATGCCGCTGGCGAAGCGATAGTTGACGTTGTAGACGTGCGGCAGGTCCATCGGCTCGGGGCCTTCGCCGGGTCGCCGGGGCATGTAGAAGGCGGAGACCTCCTCGATGTCGTCGTCGACGAGGTAGCGCAGCAGGTCGATGCGATGGATCGTATTCTCGACGAAGGAGCCGCCCGACAGGTCGTAGCGACTGGTCCAGTAACGCAGGGGCTGGCCGTTGCGGATCTGCAGCAGATTAGCGTGGCGCAGGGTACGCTCGTGCAGGAGCTCGCGCGCCGGCAGTGCCGCCGGCTCGTAGCGGCTGAGAAACCCGACCTGGGTGATGATGCCGGCTTTCTCGACGATGGCGTTGCCCGCGACGGCCTTCGACATGTCGAGAGACACGGGTTTCTCGATGAAGACGGCCAGGCCTTTGTCGGCGGCCATTTCCAATTCGTCGGTGTGGAAGGTCGGCGGAACGCAGAAATAGACAGCGTCGAGCTCTTCCTTCTCGAGCATCTCGCGATGGTTGCCGTAGGTGGCATTCGGCTTGAACTCGGCAGCTTGCCTTTGCAGCGTTTGTTCGTCGACGTCGCAGAACGCCTGCAGGACGGCATCGCCGCTTTCGAGCAGCGGGGCCAGACCGGGCAGGTGGGCGGAGGTGGGGATGAGGCCGAGGCCGATGAAGCCCAGACGCACAGGTTTCATTGAGTATAAGTTCCTTTCACATTGTGGATGTATACAAGTCAAGAGCCCTGCAAAAATAAGGCGGGTCGACAGAATGGACCATTAAGATGGAACTGTTTCCCGGCAAGCAGCTGTTCTTAGACGACTTTTTCATCGAATCCCTGTGCGACGCTCGCCGTGTGCTCAACCGTCCAGTCAAGATCACGGTCGAGCAGCCGCTCGAGCTCGGCTTCGACAAGCCGTGGGATCGGGGTGAGATCCGTACGGGCGACATCGTCTACGACGAGGAGAGCCAGCGCTTCACGCTCTATTACAGTGTTGCAGTCGAGGGTGGCGTTCGGGTCTGCGCCCTGACTTCGCCGGACGGACTCGACTGGGAGTACCCCGACCTCGGGCTCGTCGAGTTCGCCGGCTCAAAGCGCAACAACATCACCACATTTCCCACCGATGTCTCGCGCTCGGACTGTCTCGGCGTCTTGTGGGATCCCCACGCCGCCAGCGTGGCGGAGCGCTGGAAGAGGGTTGACAACAAGCCCAGTGGCTCGCGGCCGGGCGGGGAAGTGGAATGGCGGGCCTTTCACTCGGCCGACGGGTTCGACTGGGTCCCCTATCCGCCAGGATCGCACAGCGAGCAGACCATGCTCTTCAACTTCGGTGCGCGACCGAACAGCTTCGGGGGCACGATCGATCCCGCCGCGCTTTACATCCACTACTCCCAGCGCGGCTCGGGCCGGGCGACCCGCGCGCTCGGTCGCCGCGACAGCCCCGACTGCCTGAACTGGTCGGGCCTGCGCACGGTCCTCGACACCGATCTGCAGGACCCGCCCGGCACCGAGCTCTACGGCGCCAGCTGTGACATGGCCAACCGGACCGAGGGCGGCCTGCACTTGCTCATGCTGCACACCTATTCGACCGACCTCGGCGAGCCGCACAAAATGGCAACGGCGGGGAAGTACTGGGGCACGGAACCGCTGGGCGCGACCCCGATTCGCACCGACGGGTTCATCGACACGCAGCTGGCCGTCAGCCGCGACACGGTCTCGTGGCAGCGCTTCCGCGAGCCCTTTCTGCCTCGCGGCGAAGCCGGCGCCTGGGACTGGGGGATGCTCTACGCCGACGCTCCAATACGGCATGGAGATCGGCTGATGATCTATTACCTGGGAGCGAACCTGACACACGGCGGCCGCTCCCCCGTGGGCGGAGAGATACCCTTTTCGCGCGCGGCGCAGCGGGGCAAGGGGCTGGCGACATTGCGCCCCGACGGCTACGTCGGCGTCGAAGCGTCGGGGTACGCTCCGGGGCAGTTGACCACCCACCGCTTCCGCCAGGAGCTCGGCGGGAAACTGCGGGTTAACGTGGATGCTGCGGCTGGCGAGCTGCGCTACGAGCTCCTCGAGGACAGGGGCACGCCGATTCCGGGCTACAGCGCCGCCGACTGCGATCCGATTCGCACCGACGAGCTCGACGCGGAGCTGTCGTGGAATGGCAAGGTCGGATGGCCAGCGATAGCGGCGGAGCGGGAGGCTTTCTTCGGCAAGCTGGGGCGGTCCGGCTCTTACATCAAGCTACGTTTTTATATCCTTCCGGGTGCCAAGCTGTACTCCGTGACTCTCGATCCGCCCCAGGTAACCATGTGGCGAGCAGATGTCACGGGCGGGGTCGACTGATCACCCCTTTGCGCAGACTCGGACGTGGACTGGTGATCGCCATCGCGATGTGCGGTGCCGCGCATCCGGGACGACCAGACTCGGCGAGGCATGCCGAGCTAGAGAGGGAAGTGATGCAAGAGAGCGAACTGGAGACAGGACTCTACGGATTCGAGGAAGGGCCTCCGTCCAAGTCACGAGTGGCGCCGGCAGACTACACCGGGACGATGCCGGCCCGGTACGTTCGCATCGAGAAGCCAGGGGACCTGGAGTTCGTCGAACTGGAGGCATTCGACGAAAGCGGCGAGAACGTGGCGCTCGCCAGGCCGGTGAGCGTATCCAGCGCGATCTGGGGTGACGGCAGCCCTGGCAACGACGGCAACCACGCCGACGGTGGCGTCCATCCGCTGGTCATGATGCGGGACCCGGCTCGCAACTGGTGGGAGGTCGACCTGGGTGTGGAGACGGCGCTGACCCACGTGGTGATCACCATGCGCGAGTACCGCATGACCGGCGGCTATCGCTCGCTTAACGGGGCGATGTTCGCCATCCTCGACAGGCAGCGAAACACCGTGGCGTCGTGCCAGCTGGAAGTCGGAGCAGCCGACGAGCAGCTGGCGATTCCGATGGACGAAAACTATTTCCATCGGCGGGAGATCGCTACGCGATTCGGGATCGAATCAGACTCGCCCCGCAACGTGATAGCGGCGGATGCGGGTCAGCTGCGGCTGATCGTGCCCGACTCGGACCAACTCACCGCAGGCAGTGTCACCGTCGGCGATCTGGAAGGCCGCGAACTGCAGGCGATTCAGCTGGCGCGGGGGAAGGGCGAATACGCGATCCCGCTGCCGGCCCGAGGTCATTACACGGTCGCGGCGACGGTTACCTACGATGACGGCCTGGTTGTATCGAAAGAAAGGTCGGCGGCCGTCGTCGGCGAGTTGCTCGACAGCCGGCTCCGACTGAATTCAATCTTCGGCGTCCAGGGAAAGGGACCGGAGCTGGTGCAACTTGGTGCCGCCTGGAGCTGGGCGCAGATCCTGACCCACCATTTCTCGAGGACCGCCTCCGGCTACGACTGGGGTCCGCAGATGGCGTTGCGGATCAGGGATGGCAAGCTGGACTTGTCGCCGGAGATCAACTGGGTCGTGATGTTCACCTACCTGCCGGAATACCTGCAGTCGATACCGCACGCAGGCCGGGGATACGCGCAGACGTCGCCGCCGAATGACTACGACGAGTTCAGACGGCTCATCCGCGCAGCCACAGCCCTGATCCCCGAATACGCCCGATGGGTGGCGCCGGTACCTGAGCCGTCGCACAGCTTCACGGGTGATGCCGAGGCGCTGGCGCGCTACCACCGGGTGGCAGCGGAGGCGGTCCGCGAGGTGCGTCCGGATATCCGCGTCATCGGACCGATGATGTCACCTGGAAACGCCGCGGCTCTCGAGAGCATTGCGGAGCTGGACGAGTATGGCCTGTTCGATGACATGGACGGCATATCGATAAATCCCTACGTCGTCGAGCCGTTTCGCAGCCGCATGCCGGAAGCCGACTTCATCGAATTCGTCGACGCGGTGATCGCCCATTTCGCATCCACCGGCAGACCGGAGTATCCGGTCTATCTGACCGAGTTCGGTTTCGGTTACGATGCCGACAATCCGCGGGAGCTCGCGCAGGCACGTTACTCGTCCCGCGCGGCGATCCTGCTGGCGTCGCGGTCAAATGTCCGCCTGGCCAACTTCTTCCTGCTGGGTGGTGACGGCTGGGGATACTCCTACTTCCACGCCGATGGCACGCCACGGCCGGTGTACCCGGCGATGGCGCAGGCCTTCCGGTGGCTGGCCGGCAGCGAGCCGGTCGCGGCTATCCGGCTGGCGCCGACACTGCATCTGGCGGCATTCGCCAGAGGGGGCCACGCCGGACTGGCCGTCTGGGACACCGCCGGCGAATCGGTTCTCGCGGTGCCGGTGCGTCTGATCGCCCGGATTCAGGACATGATGGGGCGGGACATCACGGCCCACGCTGGCCGCCTGACCGCGGGAAAGAGCCCGGTATACCTGTCGCTCTCGGACGATGCGCTGCTATCCTGCCTCGCCTCGGGGCAGAGCGTGGAGGGGGGGCGCAACTCGGCTGCCTCCGACCGCTTCGACGATGTCATCATGCCGCAGGCCCTGAACCGCGACGGCAGTGCGATAACGGTTGCCGCCAAGGCCGGGCCAGGGCCGTACCGATTCCTCGGCAGGAGCCAGGGAAGGTGGCGGTTGGTGACCATCGGCGCGGATAGCGAATAGCAGCTCGAGCCGCCGTCGGCCAACGCGTCGGCATGCCTGCATCCAGCCATCGAAGAGCTGCATGCCGACGCGCTGTGCACTATAATCAACGCCTGCTAACAGGCACGTCCACGGAGTCCAACGAATGCCTTCTTTAAACGCCCTGATGATCGGTACCGGCGAGTACACCACCGGCTACGTCCATGGCCAGGCCAGCGCCTCTGACAAGAGTGCGGGCGTGGTGGCGCTCTCCCTGTTCGACATGCGCCGCCGCGGCCTCATCGACCGCGTCGCCATGGCCGGCACCAACGGGACCAAGTTCCCGGGCATCCGCGAGCACGTGAAGCGACTGATCGGCGACACCTATCGCGACATGGACGTGGGTTTCGACTCCTTCCCCGGGGACGAGGTCGAGCGCGATCCGTCGGCCTATCTGACGGCCCTCGAAACGATGTCTCCCGGGGACCTGGTGACGATCTTCACGCCCGACGACACCCACTGTGAGATCGCGCTGGCGGCCATCGAGCGGGGGCTGCACGTGCTCGTCACCAAGCCCCCGGTCAAGAAGCTGGAAGAGCACCGCCAGCTGGTGGCAGCCGCGCGGGATCAGGGAGTGCTGGTGGCGGTGGAGGTGCACAAGCGCTGGGACCCGATCTACGCCGACGCCCGCGACCGGATCCGCAAGCTGGGCGACTTCAGCTTCTTCGCTTCCTACATGAGCCAGCCCAAGGGGCAGCTCGAGACCTTCCGGCACTGGGCGGGTAAGTCGAGCGACATCAGCTACTACCTAAACTCGCACCACGTCGACTTCCACGCCTGGGCGGTCCGGGGTATGGCGCGGCCGCGGCGGGTCACGGCGACCGCCTCAACAGGTGTGGCCACCAGCGCGCGGTTCCAGATCGAGACCGAGGACACGATTACCCTTACCGCGGAGTGGGAGAACGCGAATGGCAACCTGGGAACGGCGGTGTACACCGCCTCCTGGATCGCCCCGAAGAGCGATGTGCATTCGCAGCAGCGGTTCTTCTACATGGGGCACGACGGGGAGATCGCGGGCGATCAGGCGCACCGGGGCTACTCGGTCACAAGCGACCGTGACGGCTATGCCTCGGCCAACCCGCTGTTCATGAAGTACACGCCCGATCCTCAGGGGAACTTTGCCGGACAGGGTGGCTACGGCTACCGCAGCTTCGAGGCCTTCGTCGAGGCGGTTCACGCCGTTGGAGCCGGAGAGTGCAGCACGGCAGATCTGGCCGACCGGCTCGCGACGATAGAGGCGACCCAGACCATGACGGCGATCCTGGAGGCGGGACGGCGCAGCCTGGACGACGGGGGGCAGCCCTACGAGATCGAATACGGCGAAGGCGGCGAGCCGTTGGCGGTGGCAGGCGGATCCTGAGCAGGCGGCAGGGCCCGGATTGATCTACCGATGCATTCAGAGGGAGGAGGAACGACATGAGAGACGCCGTGTCGACATTGCTCATCCTCCTCGCCCCTGCTGAGGGGCGGCCGCCACACTGGCCCGTTACCGGGCGCGTCGTCCGTTCACTCACATCGGCTTGAACATCTCCCTGATGAAGGGCCAGGCGCCATTCTTGTAATACCGATGGCCGCCGTCGCCGACGTAGAGGCGGCAGGCGTCCGGATTGCCGGCGACCTCGTAGACCCGGCGCAGCCTGTCGTAGGCGAAACGGGCGTGAGCGATGGGAAAAATGGGGTCCTTTGCGCCGGCGATAGCGCAGAATGGGCGCGGCGCGATCAGGCCGGCGACGTCGTACATCTCACCCAGCTGCAGGATCCCCGGGACGTAGTTGCAGTCGCAGTGGAACAGCGCGCCGATGCTGCCGGCGAAGGTGTTGAAGTAGCTGCCCGGCAGCGCCACCGTGATGCGCGTCTCGCAGGCGGCGGCGAAGAGTGAGACGGTGCCGCCGCCCGAGTTGCCGGTAATTGCGATCCGATGGGCGTCCACGTCGAGGTTCGACAGGGCCCAGTCCAGCAGGCGCGACATGTCCCAGACCCGCTCGCCGACGGGCGTCCGGCCCACCAGCAGCCCGTGCATGAGCTGGGTGCGACAGGAGGAGAGCCGATCGTTTTCGATGTCCTCTGCCGTGCGGGTGGCGCCGAAGCCGCGGGTGGTCGGGGCGATCGCCAGGTAGCCCTCCTTCACGGCCTGCACGGCGATGTCGCGGTCGCCGTCGAGGATGTGCTGGCGCTCCTTCTCATCTTCGTACAAGCCGACATAGAGATGGGGGTGGTTGTGGCCGTGTGGGATCAGGATCAGCGGTCGGGGACCGGAGGCCGGCAGCGGCCGCAGCAGGTAGAATGGCAGTGCGAGCGTGGGCTCAATCTGCAGCTGCCACTCCTCGCGGACATAACCGTCCAGCGCCGTGCTCGAGATAAGCGCGGCCTGCGGCTGATAGCCGGCGAGCTCGCGCTCGAGCTGGCCCAGTCCCAGGAGCCTGCGCAGCTCGGGCCTGAAGCGCTGCTGCCAGTCCTGCAGCTCCTCGTTCGTCTGCGCGGCGAAGGCGTGGACGCCGGCCGCGGCGTCGAAAAGGGCCTCGTAGTGTCTCTTCGCATCCATCGAGTATGTTCCGTTGTTAGGCCATTCCTGGGATTACTTGGCCAAACCTAGTGCGCGGGTTAAGGAAGCAGCCTCGACGGCGAAATACAAGGTTGGTTTCTTTTCGGCGCACCAGGTCATGGCGCAAGCCGAGGACATTAGGCTGGTGAATGGGACGATGGTGTGGTTGGGCACACAGACGAAGCGGGATCTTGGGGCGATCGATTCAATGCAGGAACGAGCCCAGAACGTTGCCCTGCGCGCCAGTAAAGAAGTCGATGACCAACCAGCAGCCGGCGGTCACAATCTCTCCAAGAATCAAACCCAGGAAGAACGGGATCGTCCGCCGATAGAGCATCGGGCCGCCGTAACGCAGCACGACGCTCTTGATCAACAGTGAGACGAAGAGGCTGAACCACATCGAGCCGAACGTGGAGCTGATCGGGAAGCCGAGGGGATGAAAGGGCCACCAGTGAAAGCGGTAGTGCGCCAGACTGAACGCCAGCATCAGCAGGCCGCCGATGCCGATCTGGATCCAGCCGTCCACGTTCGGTCCGACCGGCGAGGCGACCGCCTTGTGCATGAAGTTGTAGGGATTGAGGGCCGCGTTGAAGGCGTAGAAGCGGTTGAGGTTGATGGCGCCGTGGGTGTAACAGGCGTCCAGCCGCATCCACAGTGACAGCAGGATGGTGATCGCGATCGTGGCCATGACGGCCCAGAACAGCCGGCGGGTACGGGCCCCGATCAGGTCGGCCACCTTGAGGCCGTTGCTGCAGGCGGTCATCAGCAGGATGAGCACGTCCGTGGCCCAGGTGTAGGTCGTGCTCAGGCCCGCGGCTCCCTTCGCTCCGAGCAGGCGACTGCCCATCGTTGAGGCCACCAGGTCAGGACCGACCATCGGCGGGGTCATGACCGCCACCCCGCCTTCCACCACCACGCGGGTGATCGTCAGGAAAACGACGAAACAGCCGAAAAACAGGACCGGGATGACCATCGGCGGCACCCCGGCCTGCCACAGCCAGATGCCCATCACCAGCAGGCCGGCCAGGCATCCGAACACGGCCTGGCGGTAGGACATCATCTCGCCCGAGTCGTCGATCCGCAGAGTCCCGGTGAATGCTTTGCGCATGACCGCCCCGAGGTGGCTGCGGGCGTTCCACAGCCCCATGAGAACCAGCACGATCATCCCGCCCATGGCCTGGTGTAGCACGATGGGGCCGACGTAGTGTCCGTAGATGCCGACGGCCTTTACTTCGATTGACAGGCCCAGGATGTCGAAGATGCCCTGCTCGATGACGGTGAGGACGTAGAAGAAGCAGAGCCCGGCTGCGATGTTCCTGCTGATGAAGTAGGAGAACCCGATCATCGTGAAGCTGATGGCGAAGTTCAGGTTCACGTTGTTCCTGAACAGGGACAGGCCGCCGATGCTGGTGCCCCAGTGCTGGCCTTCCGGAGTCACTGCGGGGATGTGGGGGAAGTAGTGGTTCAGGGCATCGAGGTTGCCGACGACGCAGGGTATGGCAAAGCCGATCCACATCGACGCCTGTCGGAAGAAGGGCCTGACCCCGGACGTCTGGTCGTCGCCACGCAGCATGTGCAGGGGCAGCTGCATCATGGGGAAGACGAGGCGCTCGTGCTCGACCCATTGCTTGCGCAGGATGACGGCGACCGACACCATCACCACGTAGAGCGCCAGGCCGAACGCCAGCCAGTAGGCGAGAGGGCCTATCCACAGGTCCCAGGGGATGGCCGGGTTCTCCAGGTCGCCTTCGTAGAACCTCAGGACCGCGTCCGGGTCGCGGACGGTGGACCAGGTCGGCAGGAAGGGGTGGATGTGCTCCTTCCAATTGTTCTCGGGACTGGCGTGGTAGAACGCGCCGGTGGCGACAGGCGGCACATAGCCGGCGAAGCCCCTGGCCGGCAGGGTGTTGGCAATCAGCAGCATGATGTAGACCACGGCGAGCTCGCTGCAGTCCAGCGCCAGGCTGCGGCGGATCACCCCGAGGCCGACGTTGAGAATGGCGACGATCAGGAAGAAAAGGAAGATGGAGCCTGGGTTGGTGTTCCAGACACCCATCTTCGAGCCCATGATGACCATGTCGCCGTAGGGGATGGCGACGGCCATGAAGGCGGCGGCGAGCAGGCCGGTGGCAACGGCTCGCGCGCTGCAGCCTCGGGAGGGAGAGTTGGGGCTCTCGGGAGAGGCGTTGCTGATGGTCACCGGTTCGTACCGCCTGGCGTCGTCGACGGCAGCAGTCGATCGTTGCCGCCGTCGGTTCGCGTCACCCACAAACTCCGACCCCGGCAAACGGGCCGCAACCGTTTTCAGCGTCGACGGCAAGGGGCGTTGACCGGGGAACGGCATCCCGTAGGTTCAGGCAGGTATGAAGACGATCTTACTGGAAGAGATCGAACGGCTGGTGCGCGCCGATACGGCCATGCCGGCGGACCCCGCCCCCGGCACCGCGCTGGTGCGGATCCATCACGTCGGGGTATGCGGCACCGCCCTGCACGCCTATCGTGGGCGGCAGCCGTTCTTCTCGTATCCCCGCATCCTGGGACACGAACTGGGCGTCGAGGTACTGGAGACGCGGGGTGACGATCCATCTATCGCGGCTGGTACCCGCTGCGCGGTCGAGCCGTACTACAACTGCGGCAGTTGCCAGGCCTGCCGCCGCGGCCTGACCAATTGCTGCGTCGAGCTACAGGTGCTCGGCGTGCACACCGACGGCGGGATGCGCGAGATCTTCGAGGTCAGGCTGGACAAGCTTCATCCTTCGGAGGTGCTGACCACGGATCAGCTCGCGCTGGTCGAGACGCTGGGCATCGGCGCCCATGCCGTAGAGCGGGCGGCTCTCGAACGGGAAGAGGCCGTGCTCATCATCGGGGCTGGCCCGATCGGCCTTGCCACCCTCGTGTTCGCCCGGCTCGCGGGGGCGCGGATAAGCGTCCTGGAGCTCAACGGTGATCGCACCCGGTTCGTCCGCGAGCAGTTCGGCGTCGAGCACTGCCTGGACGGTTCGGGCGACGTGGTGGCTCAGCTCGAGGAGGCGCTCGACGGTGACCTCCCGACGACGGTTTTCGATGCTACCGGCAACCCGGCCTCCATGGCGGGTGCGCCGCAGTACGTCGCCAGCGGTGGCAAGCTGGTGTACGTCGGGTTCGTGATGGGCGAAGTGGGATTCACGGACGCGGAGATGCACCGCAAGGAGCTGACCATCCTGCGGAGCCGGAATGCCCACCGGCGCAATTTTCGGCAGATCCTGAAGCTGATGGAAGAGGGGCGGCTCGACACCCGGCCCTGGATCACTCACCGGGCGACTTACGACGACTTCGTCGAGCAGTTTCCAGGCTGGCTGGATCCCAAGGCCGGCGTCGTCAAGGCGATGCTGGAACTCTGACCCGCAGTTCCCGAAAGATCCCCGGAGTTGTCCGGAGCGCGGTTCAGGCGAAGGGTCGCACGTGCCGGTAGATGTGGGCCAGCATCAGGTCGTCGTGCACCCTCTCGTGGGCCCGCAGCACCGGCCAAAGCCGGTCGGAGAACTCCCTCAGGATGTGTCCGAAGGCGACGTGCAGGATCTGGCGCGCATCCCGCTGCCAGAGCAGCAGCCGCAGCTCCTCGTCGCGCATGCCCTCGCGGGGCGGTACGGCTGCCGGCTCGGCGCTGACGTGGTAGGTCGCCCGCGCCTCTTCCCACAGCCCGTAACCGAACTCGAAGACCTCCCGGAACAGGTCCGGTGCCTCCAGCGCCACAGTCTCCAGGGCGATCAGGTAGGAGGTGCCCGCCGTCTTCACGTGAACATCGCAACGGGTCTGCTCGGCGATCAGTGGATAGACCGAGAGCTTATCCGACCCGGAGTGGATGCTGACCTTGTAGCCGAACAGGTGGGCGACTGCCGCCTGAAGGGCGAAGTCGGTCCGGAACTGATCCACGTTGCCCACGAAGTCGATGCCCTTCTCGAAGCGGCCGACGAAACGCGGCGCCAGGCTCCACAACTCCACGCCGAGGTGCTTCAGCAGGCTGGCGAAGATGTAGTGCTCTGCGGGCGAGGTGGGATTCTCGGTCTCGTCGACCGAGGCCTCGAAGGCGAAGGCGCCGGCGCCGGCCAGTCCGGCCACGTGCCGGTACATGGAAGCGGCGTGGGCGATGGCACGGCCGTACTTGACCACAGCGCGCCGGGCATCTTCGGCACTGATGTTCAATTCCTGTGCCCCGTCGAGGGCCGGCAGGGTCACTTTCTGCTCGTAGCTGCGCAGGTAGTCTCCCCGGGTGATCTCCAGCCCGGGCCAGGGAACATCGTCCAGCAGCTCTTCCAGCTCGGTGGCCGTGGCCGTGTCGGCGCGATCGTCCACGTGATCGCCCGGGTCGCAGGTGAACAGGGTGTAGCCGGCGGCGTGGTAGGTCGCGGCGTCCTCTAGGGTCTTGTTGTGGTCCGCGTCGGCGGTGAAGGTGCCGGTGAAACCCACCTCGAGTAGGTTGGCCAGGGTGTCGTCGTGCACGCTCCGGGCGGTGCGGCCGATCCGGGTGTTCTCGCGCACCGACTGCTGGGCGTAGACGCCGTGGATGCCGGGCGTCCGTGCCAGTGCCTGCGCGTGCCCGCGCGTGGCGGTACCGTTCATGCGACAGCCGCCGCCGAAGCTGGCGCCTTCTTTCGGGGGTACCACCGGCCGCAGCTCAGGGGCGACGGAGCGCAGCCGGTCGAGGTTGGCGGCGTCTAGGGAAGCGACCAGTCCTCGCCTGCCTGCGCCGAGCTCGCGCCCTTCGCCGGCAAAGCCGGAGAGCGCTTCGTCGCTGCGGGCGGCAAGCAGAAGCTGACGGCCGCCGTCCTCCATCCGGGCCACGGCCAGGTCGATCTGCTCGAGGCGGCGGATCGAGCCAGGGATTGGGATGCCGGCTCCGAAGTTGGCGAAATCGTCGACGGTCAGAGGAGCACTTCCAGTCATGGGTTAACCTGCTGCAGTTGTGGTGGCGACGGCTGACCGTGAGGTGGCTCGGCCATCTCTGTCTGCAGGTAACTGTAGGGTACAGCCACGGGGTTGCAAGTCACGCTTCGATCTGCACGCTGTCGAGACGTTCTGCGGCCGTCGGCGAGGAGGCAGCGGTGGCAGACACAAGCGACGGACGGTCGGGCCGCGCGATCACCGAGCGGAGGTGGATGCCTCTCCGGTAGCTGCCTGGAGCAGTTGAGCTTGACCCTCGTCGGAGGTCTCGCCATATTGGCCAACTGCGCGGTGAAGCGGAGAGACGACCGCCGGCGCATTCCAACCATAAGGAGGCGGAATCGCATGAAGAGCATATACCTGAGATGGCCCGGCTGCGGCGGCTTCGACGCGGTGATGGGGGACGTCAACGTCAGCTTCGATCCCTATCTGTTCGGCGAGCACCTCGACCTGGCCGAGCCGATCTTCGACTACATCTTCATCAGTCACGAGCATTTCGACCACGCGCATCCCGTCACGCTCAAGAAGCTGTGCCAGGGACCCCGCTTCAAGAAGCTGTTCGTGCCGATCGGCTGCATAACTCCGAACTCGCCGGTGGACGAGAAATACGGCGATGCCGCCACCGCCCGGGACCTGCCGATCACCAAACACATCCCGGAAGACAAGGTGCAGGTCTGCTATCCCAAGTACCAGGACGAGGAGCAGTACGGGAAACGGGATTTCCCGGGCCCCTTCGAGTTCGACCTGGGACCGATCAAGGTCGAGGTCTACGAGAGCGGCGAGCACGCCCGCGACGACCTGCCGACCTGCGCCTACCACGTCTACCACGAGGAAAAGGATCTCGGCATTTTCCACACCGGTGATCTGCACCGGGGCTACGCGCAGATGGAGCGGCTGAGGGGCAAGGTCGATTTCCTGGTGCACATGAAGACCGCGATGGGCCCGTTGATCGACGCCGTCCGGCCGCAATACGTGATTCCCACACATTACCGTACCGACCGGGAGACTGAGCCGGTTCCCTTCGGGCATTGGCCGCCCAACGTTTCGGATGCCAACGCGTTTCTGGAGAGCCTGCGGGAGCAGATCCCCGGGGACACGCAAATGCTGCCGTTCACGGCGCCGAACGTGTACGAGGTGAAGATGCCTGAGAAGAAGGTGAATTGGAGCTTCGTGCAGTGGAATTCCTGGGATCGGCCGCGGTGGAGGCCGCCTTATTTTCAGAGCCATTACGAGGAGTAGTGCCGGTGTGGTGGGAGACTCGTCCTTTTTTTCGTATTAGGCAGGGAGTGCCCCTGTATGCGCCAATTCCGAACAATTAGTTTAAGAGACAACCCCAAAGGAAGCCGGCTGCAATAAAGCGCCGTGCGCCTCGCAGCGAGGCTTAGAAGCTGGACAGGGTGAGACTATGAGCAGCTGGATCGATAGGGCTTCTATGCCTACGCCGCGGCATGATCTGCAGTGTATTGCGGTGGGTGGGGAGGTGTACGCGATTTCGGGGGCGGATGACTTTACGCTGGATGTGGTGGAGATCTACGACGCGGCGAGGGATTCCTGGAGGACCGGACCGTCGATTCCCACGGCGCGGGGGTGGTTGGGAGCGGCGCTGCTGGATGGGAAGATCTACGTGGGGTGCGGCAAGACGATTCGGACGCAAGCAGAGAAGGAAGAGAGTGGGGACGACGAGACCTTCAATCCGCGGGATGCTCTCGAGGTTCTCGACCTGGAGACGCAGACTTGGTCGGTGGCCAAGCCGTCGCCCAGCGGGCGGCGGGCGGGGGTGACGCTGGCTGCCGCCCTGGGGAAGGTCTACATCATCGGCGGCAACGATATGCGTGGGGGGGGCCTGTTCGACGCGGTGGACGCCTACGATCCCGCGACAGGCGAATGGGAAGAGGGACCGCGGTTCCCTTACGGCCTGCAGGGGCCCAACGCGATTGGCGTCGACGACCGGATCTATGTCTTCGGCGGGCTGCGGCAGGGGATGCCACGGGAGGAGTCCTATTTGGTCGACGTCCACGTGCTCGACCCGAAAGTCGGACACTGGGAGAAACTGGCGCCAATGCCCACGCGGCGGGAATCGATGGGGATCACGTTGATGCCGGACGGGCGGATCTTCACCTGCGGCGGGCACCACAACCTGAGCGAGGATACCTGCGAGCACTATGCCGACTGTACCGAGATCTATGACATCGAGTCCGATTCCTGGATCAGCGAGGCACCTCTGCCGGAAGGCAAGGCCTGGCTGGACGCGGCGACGGTGGGCGATCGCATCTTCGCCATGGGCGGTGCGTATAAGCGCCGCGGCCCCGGTTTCAAGTGGATCGACCGGGTCCACGAATTCGTTATATGAACATTAATGAATTCAGGAGAGGATTCACTGGCTACGGACTCGGAATCCCCCCGCGAAAATTTCGACCCCGAGGGTTCCAGCAGGTCTGAAATGGCTGAGATTGGATGTGCGATTTGCTTATGAGCTGCCGGCAAAAGGCTGAGAATTTTCTTGTGTACGCACTTGTTTTTTGTGTAGATTACAGGAATTGTAAGGATCGGAGTCCCTTTCAGAGCGCGGGCTCAGGACGCTTGCCCGCGTTTCCATAGTGGGTATATCGTATATTGATATATATAAGGTATAGGATGTATGAAAGGGAATGAGGAAAGGAGGCTGGAAGGATTTAGGCGCTACGCTTATGAAACAAACTGCCGAGGTACTGATCTTCGGCAAATTCGCGGGCAACTCAATGCCCTGTTTTTCCAAACGCACTAAGGAGGTACAGTAATTATGAAGAGGACCAAGCTTGTCATCGTTTTGGCTCTCGCTCTCAGCCTCGCTGGCAGCGCTTCGGCGCACTCGCCCGAAGGCTGGCTCGGTTTCGCATGGCAGTGGCCTGCCGGTGCGGAGCCTGTCATCGACGGTAACGGCAGCGAGTTCGCCGCCATTCCGGCCGAGTGGTGGCAGACCACGGAGATGTTCCCCGACACCCAGGGTGGAGTCGACATCAATCGCGCCGACTTCGACGCGAAGGCGGTCATCACCTACAGCCGGGCGACGAACTTCATTTATGCTTACTCCGAGGTTTTCGACGACTTCAGTACCGCCGCCGACACCTGGCAGTTCCTCGTCGACGTCGACCATGTCGGCGATGACGTGGGCCTGCGTTTCCCGGAAGGCACCACCGATGAGGACAAGGAGCGTCTCAGAGGCTCCAGGGCTCAGCAGTACGAGATCTGGAACACCGCCGGCGATTCCGATGTAATCGGTCCGACGGAGACCTTGTTCTTCTGGGGCAAGGCTTCCTGGCTGCCGGAGCAAGGCTGGTATCAGGCTGAGCACACCTTCGAGGGCACTTACGGCGGCGAAGGGACCACTTATCTAGAGGTCCTGTTCGGCTCCTTCACGACCCTCGATCAGGAAGATCCCAGTGCGGCCGAGTGGTACGACCTGGATGAGGGGATCATCATCGGTCTGGGCTACAACTGGATGGACGTCGAAGATCCCGCCCAGTCGGCCAACAGCCCCTGGGAGAGCTTCTACAACCTCACGCAGAACAACGAGATGTTCTTCAACGGCGCCGCCGCTTCCGACTTCCTGCTCGCCGAGGTCGATCCTGGCTTCACCGCTGTCGAGGCGACCACGTGGGGTCGCGTCAAGTCTCAGTTCGCTGAGTAGCTTTGCCTGATCTCGACTGACGGAGACCATCAATTGGTCGAGTTTCGGGTGACACCTGGCATGTCGGCATCGGCATGCCAGGTGTTTCTTTTTTGGCAGCTCACTCGACGGCCAGGGCGAGCGGCACGGTATCGCCGGCGTCGAGTGTTGCCCACTCTTACAAGTCTTACCCAGCCCGCATGATCTCGATCTTGCGCGGGGGGATGCCAGAGTCTTGAGGCGCACGCTGCGGTTTTCTCCCACGCTGGTTCTGCTCGGCCTGCTCGTCACTGACGGGAGCGAGGCATTGACGATATATCGCATCGGTGGTCCACCGCCGCCAGACCCGGCGCCGGGTGTTGCGATAGTCCACCTTTCCTGGGACGAAGCCTTGGTCGGCTACGGGGGCTTCTGGCAGATGCTTCAGGTGGAGGACGGCCGGCTGGCTCCCGTGTTGCTCGAACCGGAACGCAACATCGCGCTGGAGGCCGCGCTGCTGGGCGGGACGGCTTTCGGCAGGAGTCAGGGAGCGACCACGGGCGAAGCGGAGGATCGGGTGGTGGACGGCAACCCGGACACGGCATTCGGCAAGGCGGACATCTTGGGGGGCACCAAAGGCGCGCACATAGGTGTGGACCTTGGGGGGCTTCTGCCGCTCAACCGAATCGTATTCTATCCGACCACCGGCAATCCGGACCTGCTTGTCGATTATTACCGGCTGTACATCGTCGTCGGCGAGCGTCCTCCGGTGCTCGTGCCGTACCGGTACAACGACCCCGAAACTCAGCTTATTTCGGACGCCACCGAAAATCGAAGCCCCCGCGTCGAAATCGTCATACCGACGCAGCAGGCACACGCCGTCATGATCGACGTCGGCGATCCGAGTAACCGGAGGGCGACCGATCATCCGGCCTGGGAGGTCGCCGAGATCGAGGTCTACGGGGAAGGCTTCGCCGAAAGGGGCAGCTACACCACGCGGGTATTGGATCTCGGCTCCGTCTCCAGCCTGGGGCAGATCCGCTGGCGGGGGAAAAAGGAACGCGACGCTAGCGTTCTCATCCGGACGCGCAACGGCGCGGACGCCGACCCGGTGCGCTACTGGCGATACACCGCGCGCGGCGAGGAGACCAGCTTCCGCGACGAGCAGGGGCGGGTGCTCACGCGCGGCGACTACGAGCGGCTGCACGTATCCGAGCAGGCGTTCACCAGCCACGACCTGGACAACTGGAGCTTCTGGTCGGGACCCTACACCTTCGGCGACAGCAGCGGCACGGCCTTCGCTTCTCCCGGTCCAGGTCAGTTTGTCCAGTTCGACGTCCTGTTCGACAACGCCGCTTTCTCCGGTGGCGAGCTCGACTACCTGGAGTTCGAGGTCACGTCGCCGCCGGTGGTGCGCAGTGTCGTCGGCGAGGTGTCACCGGTAGTGGCCGATGCCGGCGAGGAGACAGATTTCGTCTTCGCCATCGTGCCGACCTTCACCCCGGCGCCGTCGAGCGCGCCGGTCGAGCCGGGATTCGATCGGTTCCGGCTGACGACGCCGGGGGTGCTCGACGGCGTCGATTCCCTGCGGGTGAACCGCGAGACCGTTCCGTGCGAGCTGCTGATCGATGGCTCCGCTACACCCTGCGCCGAGGCCGTGCTCAGCGACACTACGGCACACGTCGACCTCTTCCTGCCGCGGATCGAAGTCGGGGACAGCGGCAAGCTAATGGAGCTGTTCTTCCGCGCCCGCGTGTACCGCTTCGGGACCGTGTTCGGCGGCGAGGTGTTCGACAGCGAGCGTCCGGGCGAGGTAGGCCAGTCGGTCGTGGCCGGCGACGCGACCTTTCTGCTCGA
>CAYWBJ010000019.1:0-12291 GCA_964456165.1 uncultured Gemmatimonadaceae bacterium
CCCCACGGCGTCTACAGCCTGCTGATCCCGGCGCGACGCGCTCAGCTGACGATCGATGGCGAAACAGTGCCCGGCCGGGTTCTCGAGCGGGCGCTGTTTGGGCGGGAGGGGAGTAGCTGTTGCCTGGCGCTCTCGGAAACCTGGACGATCCCGCCGGATCACGAGTGGGCCGCGGACGCGCTCTGAGCCCCACGAGTTTTCTCCGGATGCAGCGCTTTGGATGCTGGCGCGATAACTGCGTTCGTGGTGGTCGCGAGGCCGGGTAACGCGCCTCAAGCCAGGCCGCGGGGCAGGGATCACAGCCCGTCGTCGCTCGTCGCCCGCTCCCGTTCGATCTCGGTAAACCAGTTCTCCAGGCCGTGGTCTCGCAGGGTTTCAAAGATGCGGCTGATCCCGGCATCCATCCGGTGCAGCATGCCGTACAGCGTGCTGACGCCGCGGTTGAACTTCCCGGTCTCGGCGAACGGCCGGATCTCCTCCTCCGGGGCCTGCAACGGCGTGTGCGGCGCGTTGTAGGTGACATGCAGGAAAAACGGCTCCTCCGCATGGCGCGCGATGAACCCGACCGCCTCCTCGGTCCAGACGTTGGTCAGGTAGCGGCCGTCGGCTTGGACCACCGACTCGCCGAACTCCAGCCGCCAGTCGCAATAGTCGTGCATGCCGCCGCAGAAGCAGACGGTCTCGTCGAAGCCGCGGTTGCGGGGATGGTAGCGCTCGTCGAAGGCGCCCAGGTGCCACTTGCCGACCAGGTCGGTCGCGTAGCCGGCCTCATTGAGGCCTGGGAGAGGGTGATCTCGCGCAGACCGGGGAAGCAGTGTACTGCGGGGTAAGGCAGAGGCTCTCGGACATCAGGGCGGCGAGCGCCGGCGTGCTGGACAGGTCGCCGTTGACCGTGCTGAAGTCGCCGTAGCCCATGTCGTCGGCCAGGATGTAGAGGATGTTCGGCCTGGGCATCGACGTCTCAGTCGAGCAGCTTACCGCCGCCGAACATGGTGGCCACATCGCGCCGGACGTCGTCGGCAGTCAGTGGCCAGCCGGCGTTCTGCAGATCCTGGTACTTTTCGACTAGTATCGGCACGATCGTCCGCAGCGAGTGGGTCCATTTGTAAAGCAGCTGGTCCAGAATGCGGGCATCAGAATGCTGCGGAATACAGGTGGTGCCCAGCAGCTCCAGGCGCTCGGCGGTGATCTCGCGAATGATGCTGGGGTTGTTGAGAAACCACCAGCAGCCGAACGGGGTGACGTTCGGGAACTTGCGGGCAGTAACGCAGAGCTCGTGCTGATCCTCGCGGGAGAGGATGGTGAGGAGGAACTCCACGTCCGGCCAGTCGCGGGCGATGCGCTCGAGGTTGGTCAGATCCCAGCTGCCCAGGCTGTCACCGCCATCCTTGAGGGCTGGGTTCACCTGGCGGGTCACGCCCACCATCATGGCCGACGGTATACCGCGCTCCTGAGCGGTCGGGTAGACGCATTCGCGCATCAGCCTGGAGGTCGGCGCGTCGCTCGGGTAGGTGAAATCGGGTGGCAGCGAGATAGCCATGTAGCGGGCGTTCAGCCGGTCGCACATGTCGCCCAGGTAGCGGCGAATCTCGCGCAGAGTCGGCTCGTCGAGGGCGGCCGTGACCTCGTACCCCACGGCTGTCAGCTTGTCCACCGGATCGGGCCAGCTCATCAGGGCGCTGTCCAGACGCAGCACGGCCTGGAAGCGCTCGTCGCGCTCGAGCCCGGCATCCCAGTACGGGCCTTCCACCGGATCCAGCGGGTCGTTGGTCATGTAGACGCGGCCCACGCCTGACTTCTCGAAGACCATGTCGGTGTAGTCCGAGGCACCCATGTCGTTGTAGAGTTCCCGAAAGGGCCCGAGCGTGGCCGCGCGCGGGCTCAGGCCGAGGGCGTTCATGGCGGTGACAACGCCTACCTGCGCTTCGGAGATCGGGCTGGAATCGCCGGCGAAGAGGGTCTTCCAGACGACATCGGCCTGGTCGGCGGTCGGCAGGTTGTTGAAGCCCTCAACCTGGCTCAGCGGCAGATGCCGCGAGGTCTCGGCCTTGAGGTAGTGGTAGGTGACCAGCTCGTCCGGGCCGGCGAGGAACAGGGCCCCCATGCCGGCCGGATACAGGTGGGTGTGGATGTCGACGATGGGGTGGCTCTGGAAAGCGGCGTCGACGGCGGTGCCGACGTCGAGCGGGGAGGTGCTCATGCGTGTTTCTCCGTTGCTGGAGTCTGTCTCAATGTCCACGAGTTCGGCCAGGCGGGCAACGATCAGGCCCCCCTGCGCCGACATCCTTCTGCCGGCATTACCGGTCGCCGCACAGGACCATGACCTCGCACTGGTGCAGTACTGGCCACGGCTCGGGGGTCTTGAGCCCGCTCAGTCCGACCAGGATCTCGTTCATCCCCTGCCGCACCGGAGGCTCGTCGATGACGAGCCAGGTGTCGCCCAGGCGGTTCTCTACAGTGGAGGCGCCCGCGAATGTCACCTCATTTCCGTTCAGGCGGCAGACGATGCGGTCCCGGCAGACTTCGTGATCTGTCAGGCGGAGGCGCAACTGGGTACCGCGGATGCGGCCGTCGGCGCGCCCGGCTTCCAGGTCGTCCTCGATCGCGATGTCGATGGAGAAGCCGGCGCCGCCGGTGCCGCGGGCCAGCACGGGTAGCTGCCGCGGCACCTGGGGGCGGTGATCGCCGTGCGAGTAGGCAGGATTTCCGCCCAGGCTGGAATCGGCCGCCACGTAATCGCGGTCGCGGCCGGCCAGGGCCTGTGGATCGGCCAGATCGCCGATCAGCTGCAAGTGGTCGGCGTTGTAGCCGTCGCCGTCGGCCGGCGCCGCCCGGTGGTGTCTGATATCGTAGTTGAACAGGTGAACGCCGGCGGCGCCCTGAAGGTAGCCATTGTGGGCGACGGCGCGGAGCATGCAGGGCTGACCCCGGTCGTAGCCTTCGTGCGGCGAGGTCAGGTGGGTCGTGCCGTCGAAGCCGGTGTACACCGCCGCGCCGGCGGCGGCGGCACAGCCCGCTGCTGCCGCGACGTCCACGGCTGGCGTGCAGAGGGATGCGGAGCTGAGCACGAACAGGTCGGCCAGGCCCTCGCGCATCCAGGTGCGCGAGTCCAGACCAAGTTCCAGGGCCTCGTCGAGGCTGGGGGGAATCCGGGTGATCAGCTGGATTCCTCGCGCTCTGTGCCTGGCGTGACCGGCCACAACTTCACGCGCCTTGCGCATGAAGTCGGTCAACGTGTCGATGTTGGCGAAGACCTGGCCGGGCTTGAAGAAGGGTGGTTGCCGCATCCAGTCCAGCTCGATGCCGTCGAAGTCGAAGCGGTTCAGGGCGTCGGCGACCAGACCAAGGAAGCGCTCGTGCACCTCCTCCCGGGCGTAGTCCCACTGCCAGGAGAAGGCCCACTGGGAGCCGTGGCCGCCTTCGCGCACCAGCGGCCCGATCAGCAGATCCGGGCGGCTGCACTTGAGACGGCCCCGCACCTGCCATTCGCGCCGCTCGTCGCAGGTGTGGGCGTCGTTCATGCGGAACGAGCAGTAGGCGGCGATGCCGCGGCGGCGGCAGGCATCGATGTAGATCTGCATGAGCTCCCGGCCATCGTCGATCACAGCCTCCATGCAGTCGTGCAGGTGCTTCAGATAGTCGGCGGCCTTGCTGGGTACCGACTGGTCCTCTCCCTTTTTCCGCGGATCGGGGTTCCAGACCTCGACGTGGTCACCCCACATATCGGACGGGCCGCCACGCCATGAAGGGGCGTCGTCGATACCGGCGAGCACGGCCAGTGCTTCGACGCCGGCATCGACCAGCTCGTCGAGCTGGCGGGTGATGTCATCGGGGCGCCGGGCGGGCAGATAGTTCAGAATCCAGTTGCCGTCGGTGTTGAAGATCAGTCGTGGAGGTGGTGAGTCGGAGGTCATCGCCATGCTCCGGTGTTCGATTTCTTCGGCGTGACAATATGGTCGGTCCGGCCGCGGCGGGCGAGTTGATCTGAACGGCCGGCGCTGGCCGGAACTCGCCGCCATTGATGGGCTGGCCCCGGTTGGTGAAATTCCATCTGCCGCCGGCTCTGCCGGCGGGCGAAGTCCAATGCCAAACCGGCAAACGGAGAGGGCGAATGAAGATCACTGATGTCGTGTTGCACCAGCCCATCGGCCTGCTGCGGATCCAGACCGACGGCGATGTGGAAGGGCTCTGCCTGGGCGTCGATGGCCAGGTGGCGTCCCACATTATCAACGGCTGCAAGCCGGACCTGGTCGGGCAGGACCCGATGGACCGGGAGCGCATGTGGCAGAGCCTGGTAAGAGCCGACCGCTTCAAGTATTTGCCGCACACCGTTCGCGGCTATGTGGACGTCGCCCTCTGGGACCTGGTCGGCAAGATCACCGGCATCTCGGTCTTCCGGATGCTGGGCGGGTACCGGGACAGGATTCCCTGTTACAAGAGCGGCGGAAACCTGGAGACCGTGGAGGAATACGTTGCCGATGCCCTCAAGGCGAAGGAGGAGGGGTTCTTCGGCTACAAGGACCACTGTTACCGGGGTGTGGAGACGATGAAGCAGGTCGCCGCCGCCGTGAGAGAGGCGGTGGGACCGGATTTCCTCCTCATGCATGATGCGGTCCAGAACTACGACTACGTCGACGCCATTCGCGTCGGTCGGGCGCTCCAGGAGGCCGACTACTACTGGTTCGAGGAGCCGCTGCGCGACTACGACATCATGGGCCTCAAGCAGCTCTCCGACGCCCTCGACATGCCGATCGCGGCTTCCGAGTACTTGCCGGGTACCATCTACTCCACCTCGCAGCTGATAGCCCAGCAGGCGGTGGACATCGTCCGTGCCAGCGTGCCCTGGCGCGGCGGCATCACCGACATGATCAAGATCGCGCGCCTGGCCGAGGCTTTCGGCGTCAACTGCGAGATTACCTCGGTCGGGGTGATGAACGGCTTCGTCCACGCCCACGTGATCGGCGCCATCCGCAACTGCACCTTCTTCGAGGGCTGGAGCCTGGGGAGCCTCGGAGGCGAGCCCTACATCACCAATCCGCGGCTTATCGAGGAAGGCCACGTCAACGTGCCGGACGGGCCGGGACTGGGGGTGGAATACGACTGGGGTGCGGTGGACAACGCTACGGCGGAGGTGGTGTCATGAGGATCAAAGAGGCCAAGATCTATATCCATGAGAGCGGTGTGTCGAAGCGCAACTACCGCAACACCCGTCACACGATGGAAAAGGTGCCGCCCGGTCTCAACGGCATGTTCACGCACGCGGGTGGCTTGCGGGCGCAGCGGCCCGACGAGGTGATCGAGTTCGTGGACGACACCGAGTACACCACTTACAGGTCGACGCTGCGCCTGATCACCGACGGACCGCTGGATGCCTACGCCGAGTTCGGCAGCGGCTTCCACCGTGATGATCTGGAATTCGGCGCCAAGCAGTTCATGGGCGACATCGCGCCGATGCTGATCGACGTCGACGCTTTCGATCGCGAGCTGATCTGGCAGAAGCTGTGGTATACCCAGCGCTTCTTCTACACCGGGCGCGGCATCGTCGACAAGATCGACAACATGTTGTGGGACCTGGCCAGCCGGCACGCCCGCCAGCCGATCTACAAGCTGCTTGGCGCGTGCCGCGATCAGGTACC
This sequence comes from uncultured Gemmatimonadaceae bacterium, assembly GCA_964456165.1. Taxonomy (GTDB): domain Bacteria; phylum Latescibacterota; class UBA2968; order UBA8231; family UBA8231; genus CAYWBJ01. Next base: position 5,637 of record CAYWBJ010000019.1, read on the forward strand.
GGCCTACCGCAACATCGGCGGTTCCAACATCGACGAGCTCGTGGAGAGCGGCGTGAAGGTCAAGGAGGATGGCTTCAAGGGCTGCAAGGACCACTCCTACCGCGGGGTGAAGGGGAACACCGAGCTGTTCACCGAACTGCGGGCGGCCCTGGGCGACGATTTTCTCCTGATGCACGACGCGGTCGAGCAGTACACCTACCTGGAGGCGGTAAAGGTCGGCCGCGCGCTGGAGAAGTTGAACGTGCGCTGGATCGAGGAGCCGCTGCAGGACTACGACCTGATGGGCCTGAAGAAGCTTTGCGCCACCCTCGACCTGCCGGTGCTGGCACTGGAGTGGATTGGGGCTATCGGCGGCCAACCGTTCAACACCTCTCCCTTCCTTGCCCTGCAGGCCACCGATATCGCGCGGCAGCGGGGTATCGGCATCACCGGGCAGATCAAACAGGCGCAGCTGTGCGAGAGCTTCGGGGTGCAGTGCCACGGCGGCCACCACCACGTCATTCTGGCCGTCGGCAACGACCCGCTCTACGAATCGGCGGCCGGGCTCGGGCCCTTGCCGGAAGATGCGGAGATCACCTGCCTCGGCACTTCCTACGTCGAGGACGGCTACCTGCGCATCGCCTACAACGATCAGGCGCCGCCGGAGCCGGATTGGGACGAACGGGGGCGCAGTGCGCTGGCGATCATCTAGATGTGAACGTGGCGGGTGCGGTGTCAGCCGGCGCTGCACCCGCCGCAGTGCTCACGGATAGGTCGCTTCCGGCTCCAAGGGGAACATGGGCCGGCGGCGGTTCCGGTAATCGTAGCTGGTCAGGTCGGCGCTGGTCGCTCCGGCCGTGTTGCAGAGGATGAACCGGTCGGTCACGGCCCGGTAGGCGGGCCACGGGGCGATAACCGCCTTGACGACGATGATCTTCTTCCGCGCCGGGTCGATGCCGACACTGAGCAGCTGATGCAGGCTCAGCGGTGCCATGCGCCGGCTGGTCAGCACGATCGTGTGCTCGTCGTCGGTCTCGACCACTGCGGTAATGCCCTGGTTGTAGTTCTGCCAGCTGCCGTGGCGCGGCTCCGGCTCGTGGAAGTAGCCGTCTGACAGCGTCCTGACGCGGCCGCTGAGCGCCACGGGGGCGCCGTGCAGACGGTCGCTCTTGCCGCCCACCTCGAGCGCTACCCGGCTCCGCACTCCGGCGCGGAGGCAGCCTTCCACCGCCTGGGGGTCGTGCAGCACCAGCAGCGCGTTGCTCACACCCTGCCGCATTATCTCGCCGAGCAGGATCGTCGAATCGCCCACACCGCCGGCGCCGACGTTGTCTCCCATGTCGCTGACGACCACCGGCTGCCCGTCCATGGCCGCGGCCTGCCGGATCGCCTGCTCTGGTCCAGGCGCCGAGTCGACGAACTGCTCCCGCATCTCCCAGAGTCGGGCCGCCAGCGCCCGGGCCCTGGTCCTGGCCACAGCGTCGTCACCATCGGCCACGGCTACTACGGACACGCCCATCTCGGCGCCGTCGGCCTGGGGAAACCCGAAGGCGACGCTCGCTGACAGCATGTCCGGGCACTGACCCACTGCCGCGGCGGCGGCCATGATGGTCGCCGCGGGTGGCGAGTCGGTATCCTGGCAGATGACGTTCATCGCTAGCGGCAGCGATTCCAGCGCCTGGACCGGCCTGATCTCGTCCCGGGCGGCGCGCGCCAGGAGGTCGGCGACCTCCAGTCCGCAGCGATGCTGGTCGGTGTGGGGGACCGTCTGGTAGAGGAGGGTGGCGTCGGTTCCGGCGATCATGCGCGGGGAGATGTTGGCGTGCGGATCGAGAGTCAGCGCCATGGGCAGATCGGGCCCGACGAGCTCGCGAACACGGGTTACGACCTCGCCGTCGGCATCCGGGTGGTTGGCGGCGACGGTGGCTCCGTGCAGGCACAGCAGCAGGGCGTCCAGGTGGCCAGCGGCGCGGATGCCATCGAGCATGTCGCCGAGGAGGCCGTCGAAGGTGTCCGCAGAAAGCGGGCCGGCCGGGACCGCGATCGCGAGCAGGATCGGCACTGGCTCGAAGCCACAGGCAGCGGCTCCCTGCAGGAAGCCGCCGACCTCGTGGTGGCTGCCGCGCCACCTCTGCCCCACCTGCTCGCCGAAATCCAGACAGTTGGCGGCGAAGTCCTCCCGGGTCGTCGGGCGGGCGATGAAAGTGTTCGACTCGTGCAGGAGGCCCGCGACGCCGATCCGCGGCTTTCCGCTCATCGTTGCCGCTGTGCCGGGCCGGAAGCCGGGTACGGGCCGTATTCGATTCTCAGCTCGACGTCATCCAGGCGGACGGCGCATTCCAGTTCGGGCGGCCGCCCGTCGAGTGACAGGGCGAGCAGGTTGCGGCCGCGCCGCGGGCGCACATCGACCAGGTCGAACTCGAGCCACTGACCCATATACGGATCCAGCGGTGTGCAGATCGACCGCCGGCAACGCTGGGTCCACAGCGATTCGCCGTTGAGGAGCAGGGTGATGCGGTCGGCGGTGACCAGGTCGGCGACATTCAGCCTCAGCACGACCCGTTGAACCCGCGCGGCCTGCGCCTCCAGGTCGTCGGCGATATAGAATGAAATCTCGTGCAGGTGGTGCGGCTGTCCGTAGGGGACTTCCACCGGCAACGGAGCGTCGTAGCCAAGGGCCGCGGTGTCCGGGTTGCGGCGGCGCAGGCAATACTGCTTGTCGCCGCCCTGCAGGGCCTCGAAATCGGCCATTTCCTGCAGGAAGCTGCGTTGCTCCGGCCCCAGCGGCCAGGGCATGAACCAGGTGTAGAGCCCATCGACGCCGCGGTCTACATAGTTGGCGGCCGCCGCCCGCAACATGTCGGTGGTGGCGTAGGCGCGTGGGTCGAAATCGCGGGTTCCGTCGCTGCGATCCGGGTGAAGGAAGCCGTACACCGCTGCATCGCTGGCGTGCGCCGCCTCGATGATCCAGTCGAGCGGGAGATCGGGGTCGAGAACTGAGGGGTAATAACAGAGCGGGACGGCGAAATCCAGATACCCGCGCGCCAGCCAGTCGCGCACGGCCAGCCCGCGCTCCTCGTTCATGGCTTCATGCGGCAGGATGCGGGCGCCCAGACAGCGGTCGGGGCCGCTTCGGCCAACGGCGTCGGCGACCTGGCCTACCCAATCGGTCAGCAGACCGGCGTTCTCAGCAGCCTCGTCGGGCTGGAAGAACCAGTCTATGGCGGGCCAGGCGGCGAAGTCCAGTTCCAGTCCATCGATTTCGTAGGTGAGAAGCTCCTCCACGAGTGCGAAGAGGAAGTCGCGCACCTCCGGCGCGGCGAGGCCCCGGCCACCTCTGGAGAGGCGGTAAGCGTCGATCTCCGGGTTGTCGCCGATGCGCAGGCTGGCGATGAACTCCAGGCCTCTCTCGTGGGCGCGGTCCACTAGGAGCTGCAGGGGGTCGACCCCCCGGTTGATCAGACTTTCCAGGTTGCTCAGAGCCCGCCAGAAGGCGATGCCGTACTCCTCCGTGAATGGCCGGTCGTGAGCGAAGCAGAGCCCCCCCACTTTCGAAGGATAGAACAGGCCGCGGCATGCGACGCCGTAGACGAAGGTGTCGACCCCGGTGCCGGCCAGCTGATCCACCGGGACCACAGCGTCCTCCAGCCGCAGCGGCGGCTCGTAAACGTACAGGTAGTAGTGCCGCGCGTCGTCAAAGTAGATGGTTCGCTGTCTGGACAAGGGGTTCCTCCCGGTTCAGTCCCGCCTTTTTGGCAATATAGGGCCAGGTGTCGTCGGGGAGACAGGCCCGCGGCTCCCCCGGTCTCGAAAAACTGGACAGAAAGGCCTCGAAAAAAGGTTCTCGAACTTCCTTGCGTGGCGCTGCCATTATTCAGTTATTTGTTGCAGAAATCAGTCGGGGACCTTCCGTTCCCGCGCCGCAGGAGGCAGATTTGACGATGCGTCAACGGTATTTGGGGTTATGCCTGCTCACCATTATGGCAGTGGTCGCACTGACCGGTTGTGGATACTACTACTACGCTGGGGGTCTTGAGCCCCACAGCAATCAGTCCGAGTTCATGAGCATCGCCGATGATGGCACGGTTACCTTCGAGCAGAACAGGCTCGAGGTCAGTCTGAAGCCGATGACGGACGATGAACTCAACCGTCTGTACCCCGACTATTCCGATGACGGTGCCAAATCGACCAATCCCTTCACCTTCGGCAATGCCGAATTCCAGGGTGAGGAAGAGCAGCGCCGCCGTTTTACCGTTTTCCGCCTCAAGGTTAAAAACTACGCCTACCCGAAGGTCCGCATTGACCCGTCCAATATTTCAATGGTCTCATCCAACAAGCGCGAGTACTGGAGTCTCGGCTTCGACCAGATGGACACCTATTACAGGGCTTACGCCATCGGTTACCGGGGCAACGAGTACCACCGCTATCAGGAGCGCCGCGACGTCATGCGCCGCGCGATGTACGCCATTGAGGATGTCTTCAGCGGCCAGGAGAAGGAAGGCTTCGTGGTCTTCGAGGTCCTCCATAGCGACGTCGAAGACATTGCGGTCGATATCACCGATATCGTGACCCGGTTCAACTACGCTGGCGAGCCAGTCGAGATGATGGACCTGAGCTATGAGTTCACCCGTGAGATCGGCCGGGTATATTCCGACGGCCGGAGGGTGGCCACCAAGTAAGACCGAAGCAGCACATCAGTAATTTCCCGCGCGCCCGTGGCCTTAGGTCCCGGGCGCGTTTTCTTTGTACTCAGACGAGTTCGATTTCTACGCGCTGCACGTGGTCGTAGCCGGCCGGAGCTTCGACCGGCGCGGTTGCTGCGGAGACTTCCACCGTAGAGCGGCCGCAACTGAACCGGTAGGTGCCAGGCTCGGGCAGGAAGAACCATGCCAGGCCCTCGGTGTCTGCGGTGACGCCGTACGGCCGGAGTCCCTGCCCGGCGCCGGCCTCGACGAACACCTGGGCCCCGGCGACTCTCCTACCTTCCCGCACGACTGCGACGATCACCTCGGGTATTCGCTCTGTAGCTAGGGGACCGACATCCCTCCCGGTGAGGCGCCGGTACAGCTCCTGCGACCAGCGCCGGGTCGCTGTCGGCCGGGAGACCGGCTGCTGCGGATCACACCAGTTGAGGCTTAGGACCGCTTTGCCCCAGGCGGCCTTGGTCCCCTGGCCGAACGGGTCGATCCTGGCGTCGAAGCCGGACTGGGACGGCCAGAAGACCTGCAGGTCCAGCGGCTGGGCGAGGGCTCCGGGAATCTGGTCGGTGAACCCGCGGTAGTCCATGTCGGCCAGGAAGAAGGTCTGCAGACCGTGGATGTTGCGCGTCGGCATGCTCTCGAGGAACTCCGCCCACCCATCCTCCAGTCTCAGCGGCTCCTCCGGCGCACTGCGCGCCTCCACGAAGATGCCGGCCTCGCCCACGCGCAGCGGCTTGACCGGCATCTGCCGATCGTTGCGCACCGTGGCGATGGATGCCTCGATGTTTTCGAGACCGCTGAAGAGGCGGTAGCAGCCGATAAGGTCGATCATCTCGGCGTCGGCTATGGCCGGGTCGAAGGTGACCTCGGCAATGCGGGTCGGATCGATCTGCGCCACCTTGCGCAGCAGGGGGACGCAGAAGTCGGGTTCGCGGGCGTCGGTGATGTCCCAGAACAGGATCGACGGGTGGTTGCGGGAACGGCGCAGCCAGGCATCCGCCACCGCCAGATGGTTGGCCATCACCAGCTCCTGCTCGCGCTCGTCCAGATCGCGGGCCACCTGGCCGGTGCCGACGCAGAAGTTGGCCCCCACGACAAAAACTCCGAGCTCATCCGCCAGGTCATAATAGACCGGAGGCGGATCGTAGCGATGGTGCTCGACGATGCTGACGTTGGAGTCGGCGAGATCGCGAAACTTGCGGGTGAGCCACTGGCGCTCGTAGACGTAGGGGGTGGTGTGGTCGCCCCAGGGCATCAGTTGCACGCCGTTGAGGAGCAAGCGCTCACCATCTGCCCAAATCTCCCGGAAGCCGAACGGAACGACCGTCTGGTGCTGCATGTCCCCGGTGGCCTCGAGGGAGAGTTCGAGATGGTAGAGGACGGGCTCGCCGTACGGCGGGTGTCCCCAGCGGATCGCATCGGGCCAGGGGGCGGTTGCTTCGATCGTCGCGCGGTCCCCAGCCGATACTTCGATTCCGGTGCTCGGCAGCTCGAGTTCGCTACGACCGTGGCGGCGGACGCGCATGGATACGCGGCCGGATAGCGGGCTCTCGCTGTCATTCTCCACCGCAACCTGCACAGTCACCTTTCCTTCACGCACTGACGTCACGACGTAGGGATCTACGAGGCGGGCCGCCGGCCGAAGGCATAGCCAGACGTCGCCTTCCATGCCCACGGTCGCAGCGCTGGTGTGCCAGAAGCGGGTGTCCAGCGCCGCTTCGGCCGCCTCGCTGAGGTCGTCGGCCTCAGGATGCGCGTAGCTGCCGGAGCAGCTGTGGAGAAAAAGCTCGAAACGATGCCGGGAACCGGGCTGCACCGCGCCGAGTTCGAGAATCCAGGGCAGGCGGTAGTGGTAGTGTTCGCCGATCTCGTTGCCGTCGAGGTAGGCACGGGCGTAGTGGCGGATGCGGCGCAGGGCGAGGACGAGGCGGCCGGTCTCGCCGGACCACTGGGAGGGAACCGCGAATTAGGTCCTG
>CAYWBJ010000020.1:0-3171 GCA_964456165.1 uncultured Gemmatimonadaceae bacterium
CCCAGCAGCAGATAGCCGGTCTCCTGGTAGGCGAAGTCGGAACGGGCGGCGAGACGCTCGAACCACTCCTGGCCAAGGCGCGGCTCACCCACCAGTGCGACGACTCGGCGGGTGGTGAATGCCGGGGCGGCCAACTCATTCCGGTAGATCTTCTGGGCGATCCGTTCTGGGTCGTGAGCGCGCCGGTGAATAGCAGTCGGGGCCGTGTCCTGACGCCGCCAGCCGACATCCTCGGCCTCCTCGGAGCGGCTGAGCACGGACACAAGATCGGCGTCCTGTTCGAACTGTCTGAGCCCTCTTTCGTAGCGCTCGTACGGAGCGTCCGGGTAGGCCGACCCTCCGTAGGTGAAAGCCTTCGCCGGCACGTCCACGAAGCGGACGTCGAGCAGCCCCAGGAGTTGTGCCGGCGCCGCGGGACCTCCCTTCTTCGCCTGGTCGTATATAAAGTCAAGATAGGACTGGTACTCGGGATTGCGCAGGCGCAAGTCGATTACGTTGGCCGTCTCCCGTCCGGTGATCACCGGGTACAGGTAGATCGTGTGATCCGGGTTGTAGGTGAAGAAGCGTCCTGACGCACCGCCAGCATCATCCTGGTGCAATTCGCGCCATGCCCTGGCCTCGGGCAGCATCTGCGGCGGCGTTCGACTGACCCCGTAGCGGGTTAGGGAAAGGGCAGCACCGCTCAGGTCCGCCAATATCGCCGTCACGCTCAGAGCCACCGCCCAGCAGCCTGCAGTAGCGCCGAATCGGGTCGCTGCCCATGCCCGAACCTGTGCCGTCCCGAAGCCGGCCAGCAGGCCCAGGGTTAACGCTGGGAAGACCAGCAGGTTATGGCTGATTCCCACCCAGGAGGAGGCCGGGATCACTCCGAGGACAACCCAGTAGAGCAGGTACGCGACCCCGCTCAGAACCCACAGTCCGCGCACCGCAGAGCTGCGCGTGGTGCGGTACCAGGGCCACGACAACGCAGCCAAGGCCAGCACCGACACCCCCGGGTAGCCAGAGAACCGCAGGTGCCGCAGCGGAATCTCGAACGGCTGCCAGTCCAACGCGCGATCGAGGACCACATTCAGGGCGTAGACCGGCAGCAGGAAGAGCTTCCAGGGAGCGTGCATCGTGTTCGTACGCTGCGAGACAGTGACTACGTCGGCCCGGCCCTCTAGTCCGCTGACGATGTTGAACATGGACAGCCAGACGGCCACCAGCGCCACAATCGCACCGATCGGGAGCAGCCCTGCGACCGGTCTTCGTCCACCGGCGAAGAGCAGGCCCCAGGCAACGCCGAACAGGACCAGCTTGATCGCCACCTGCGGATTGCCGGTAATACTCAACGCCAGGAGGCACCCGGCGGCGACCGCGAGCCCGAAGCGGCGCTGCCGCAACGCCTCCGAAAAGGAGAGGACGTACCAGGGCATCAGGGCGTAGATCATAAAGTTGCTGAGGTAACCCTGGAAGTAGACCGTGATGGTCATGAACCAGGCCAGCACAAAGGCGCAACTGGCCACCAGGGACACCAGCTCGTCCGCGCCCAGCGAGCGGGCCAGCTGTCGGCATCCGGTCGCAGCGATCACGTAGAAGGCGGCGACGAAGAGCTTGGCTGCAGCGAACGGTCCCACGAGCCAGGTGAGCAGCGCCAACACCACGCCGTCGCTAAGGCCAGCCATCTTAAAGAAAGGTTGTCCCGCCGCGGAGTAGGAACTCCAGTTGGGTAACGCCCAACCGTCACCCACGTTGACCAGGTACCAGGCGTTGTAGATCCACAGAAAAAAGTCGTAACCCCGTGAGTAGCTATGCCCGGCCAGCCAGGCAACACTGGCCAGCAGGCCGAATCCACCGGCGACAAGGAGCCCAGTCCGTGCCGCCGCCGGCATCCGCGAGTCAGTCACTTGGCCCCCACTAGCGCGCCGTACAGCTGCGCCTCCCGCTGCTCCATGGTGGCCCCATCCAGACTCAGCGCCCGGACGCGAGCCGCCTCGCCCAGCCGCACACGACGCTCGGGTGCAGCCAGCAGCTCCTCGATTGCGGCGCGGAAGGCGGCTGGCTCGCGCTCGACGAGCACGCCGCAGTCGCCGAGCAGCTCGGGCAGCGGCTGGGTGTCGCTCGCGACGATCGGCAACGCCGAGGCCATCGCCTCCAGGACGGGGATGCAGAACCCTTCGTAGCCGGTGGCGAGGACAAACAGATCCGCTTCGGCGTAGCGGCGGGCGATCTCGGCGTACTGCACGTTGCCGGCGAACCGCACGCGGTCCGCCACTCCTAGCGCGGCGGCCAAGCTCTGCAGAGACTCCAGGTTGACACCGTCACCGACCAGCTCTAAGTCGGCGTCGATGCCGACCACGGCACGGATCAGGCAGGCCTGGTCCTTGGGGGGATCCAGGCGGCCGACCGACAGGATGAGAGGTCGAGAATTGTGGTTGCGGCGCACGCCGTCGAACTGAGCGGTGTAGACCCGGTTGTAGACTACTTCCACCGAACGGGCGCCAAGCCGTCGAGCATAGCTGGTGAGGTAGTTGGTCACGCACAGCACTCGGTCGGCCCTCGGAATCGTGTAGCGTTCGACCAGCGCCAGCACACTCAGCAGCAGCCGATGGCGCCAGGGGCGCCGCTCGAGGCGTCGTCGCGCCTCGTAGTCCGTGTGGAGGGATAGCAGCACCGGGATGCCGGCGCGTCGCCCGGCCAGCACAGCCAGGAGTCCCGCGTACCATGGGTTGTGGGCCCGGATCAGATCGGGACGGATATCCGCGATCCAGCGCCGGACCAGGCGTAGCTGGGCGGGAAAACGAAGCGGGTTGAGCGGGCCCACGGGGATCACCTCCAGCTCGGCATCCCCGACCAGCGTGCTTACCTTGTCCGGGGCAATGTCCCGGTCGCAGAAGGTAAAAACCGAGACACGCTCGAACATGCCCGTCGGATTCCAGTAGCGCGGCTTGATCTCGCCTTTGCGATGATACTTGTATAGTGGGTCGCTGCTGAATACGCAGAGCTTCATGGTCTACTGGAGCTAAGCCGTTTTACGGTACGCACTTGAGCCTGGTGTCCCGATAGCCTGCGACTCAAGCGGCGCGATGGTCGATCATCCGCCACGTTCGCTTGTACCAATCGACAATACGCATCCGCCCTAACGAAACAGACCTTGTCGGCAGCAACCGAACTGCGTGCAATCTCCACCAG
>CAYWBJ010000021.1:0-1830 GCA_964456165.1 uncultured Gemmatimonadaceae bacterium
AGCCATCTCGATCGGCAACGACGTGGACTTCGGACTTGCCGCAGGGGTCTGGACACAGGACATCGGTCGTGCGATCCGCATGTCGGAAAAACTGCGGGTGGGTACGGTGTGGGTCAATACCTACCGGGCGGTCAGCTTCACGTCACCCTTTGGCGGCTACAAGCGAAGCGGCATCGGTCGCGAGAGCGGGCTGGAGGCAATCAAAGGTTACATGCAGGTCAAGTCCATCTGGATCGCGCAGCAGTCCAATCCCGCCAACCCCTTCGTCATGCGTTAGACGGGCCTACAAAACGATCGGCTGCCGACCGGGCGCCCTCAGCGCTGCGGGACGCCCTGCGACGGGGGGCGTTTGATCATCTCCCAGATGCTCGGCACCTCGCCGATCGGCACCACGATCAGCCGCGGTGCATCGGCCTCAAGCGCCCGTACCAGCGCCTCGCCGAAGGCTTCCAGAGAATCGGCACGACTCGACTCGATTCCAAAGGACCTGCCCAGCGCCACAAAATCCGGATTGGTCAGGTCCACTGCGATGTGCCGGCTGCCGTAACTGTTCGCCTGTATGGTCTTGACGTTGCCGTAGCTCGCGTTGTCCAGAACCACCGTCACGAGCGGGATACGGTGATGAACAGCGGTGGCGAGTTCCTGCACCGTGAACATGAACCCGCCGTCACCACAGACCGCAACGACGGGCCGCTCCGGTTCAAAGGTCTTGACGCCCAGCGCAGCCGGAAGCGCGTAACCCAGGGTCGCCTGGTATCCCGGACCCATGATGGTCCGCGGTAGATAAGCCGGCATCGCGTAGCGCACGAATGAACCCAGCTGCGTGACGTCAGCGACAACGACACCGTCGGCCGGCAGCGTTGACCGCAGGATCCGGGCAAGCTCCGGCAATGGTCCCAGGGTATCGAGCTTTTTCCGCACCACGCGGTCGGCCTCGGCACAGAACGCGAGATAAGCCTCCCGGTCAGCCGGGCCCGGTTCCAGGGCAGCCAGTAGAGCGGACAGTCCTTTGTCGGCCGAGGTCACGATCTCCACAGATGAGCCAACCGGCCGGCTGACCGCATCGGGATCTATGTCGATGCGGACCACGTCCATCTCGCCCAGGCGTCCCCAGGAGAGTGCCGGTGCCGTAAACCGTGTGCCGACGACCAACGCCACATCGACGTGCTCCCAGATGTGCTGGCCGGCGAGTACCGTGTAGGACAACGGGTGGTCGTCCGATAGTACACCCCGGGCACTGATGGTCGAAATCACGGGTGCCTGCAGCTGTTCGGCCAGCTGCCTTAGCGGGCCTGTCGCCGACAGCGTGCCGCCGCCGACGAGGATGGCCGGACAGCGGGCCGCCTTCAGCCTGGCGGCCGCCTGCTTGATCAGGGCTTCTTCAGGGTCCGGCGCCTGGTTCTCAGAAGGTGACGCACGTACTGCGACCTCTTCAAAAGCCGCCAGGCGGGCTGGTGCCATTTCCAGTATCGCCGGGCCCGGCCTGCCGTTCAGCATTGCGCTGAACGCCTGCTCCATCAGGTCCGGCACCTGATGCGGGTGATCGGCCCGCTCTGCCCACTCCACAACACCTCTCGATGTCGCCAACTGGTCCCGCAACTCGTGTGCGATGCCGAATCCCTCGCCGATCTGATAAGAGGGAATCTGTCCTGTCAGGCCCAGAACGGGCAACCCCCCGGCAACGGCAGTCGACACCGCCGCCATCGCGTTGAGTAATCCGGGCCCCGGTACCGCCGCGAAGACCCCGGTCCGGCCACTGGCCTGGGCATAACCCATAGCCATAAACGCGGCACCCTGCTCGTGGCGGGTGTGGACGGTCCGGATCTGGTC
>CAYWBJ010000022.1:0-3101 GCA_964456165.1 uncultured Gemmatimonadaceae bacterium
GGATTGTCGGCGGTGCGCCGTTGCGCAGATCCGGCGCTCCTATTCATCGCTAGCGGGCTGGCCACAGGTACCACGGCGGAACTCTGCCGGCTTGCGTCCCGCAATCGCGCCCTGGTGTTCAGGCTCGCAGACCTGGGAGTGCTGACCAGTCGCTTCGGGCGTCGCGATGTTCTTGTGGTGGCGATTCGCCGTGGCGATCTGGCAGCGGGCATGGAGGCGAAGCTGCCCCCTCCCTGACCACCTGTCCCGTCTCGGAGGCAATGGTGGGCAGGGCCGAGTGCTCCGGGGCTACTTCTTCGCCCCCTGAACCTGGACATGGATCCCGACGACGGGACGCACATAGGCGATCACCACCCTGGCACCGAAGATCTGACGTACGCCCATTTCGCGGCTTCCAGCGGCAGGTCGACACCATCGCCCACGCGCACCAGGAGGGACGGTCGCGACCAGGTCGCTACCACCGTCGGTAGCGGCATCTAGCTGCCATGGCAACGCGGCGACTCGGCCGACCCTGACCTGCTGCTATGAGGTCGATCAGGGAGTTCTGCCGACCGTTTGACGCGGTCAATTGCGGCTGCTATGTTGGAGGAAACTGGCGACGGTAGGCCGAAGCTCCTGCCGCAGCTGCGGCGAGCCGCTCGAGAAGGTAGCTGGCGCGGGGCGTAGGCGAGGTAGATGGCCAAGATAATCGACTTCCCGCTCGACGGTCCGAACTATCGGCGTGCCCGGGGCAAGCGTCCCTGGGTGAACCCACAGCAGCTCGACCTGTTCGCCCACGGCAAGGTGGTCGATCTGCCGACGTCGCTCAGTCCGTTCGAGCTGGCGCTGCTCTACGACGAGCACGATGACCCGCGCGCCGAGCAGGCCTACCTGCGCGCGATCCAGGCGGGCGACAACACCGCCGACGCCTGCTGTAACATCGGTGCGTTGTACGCCGATTCCGGCCGGCCCCACGAGGCCTACGATTATCTCGGTCGGGCCGTCGTTCTCGACCCCCAGCACATGGCTGCCCACCTGAACCTGGGCAGTCTCTATCTGGGCGACAACGACCTTAACCTCGCGGCGCTCCACTTCGAGCGCTGCTGCAAGCTTGACCCGACCAACCACAACGTGTACTACCACCTGGGGCTTGTGCGGGCGCGGCAGGGCAACCTGGCGGATGCGATCATCGCCCTAGAGCAGTGTCGCGCGCTCGCCAAGCGTCGCAACCGGACTGTCGACGAACTGCTGGAGAGCCTGCGGCAGGCGCTGCGCGCCGACCGGGCTTAGACCTCCCGATGACGGCGCCGCTGATTTCACAGGGGTGCGGGCTGCAGCGGGTTCAGGCCACGTCCGAGACCGGCCAGCTCGACCTGTTCGGTGCCCGCAGTGGCGGTCTCTTCGAGCACGCCATCACCGAGGACCGGGCAGGCCGGGCCGAGGTTGCCCGCAAGCTCTACTGGGAGGCGATCGAGGCGCGGGAGCGCGTCGCCGATGCCTTCTGCAATTTGGCCGTCATGAGCTACGAGTTAGGCGACGACGTTCGCGCGCGGGAACACCTCGCCGACGCCTTGGTCAACGCGGCCGATCACGCGTTAGCCCACTACAACTCAGGCACCCTTGCCCTCTCTCAGGGGAATAACACTCTGGCTGTCCTGCACTACAGGGAGGGGCTGGCCGTGGAGCCGAACCTTCCCTGCCTGCAGCTGAACCTGGGTGTGGCGTTGGCCCGAAGTGGTGACTACGGCGGTGCCATGGCCATCCTGGAGCGTCTCGCTGTCGGTTCCGGCAGCCGCGCCGACGAGGCGCGCAAGCTGCTTGTGGCCGTGACCGGAATGCGGGCGACCCAGCTGCCCTTGCAGGATGAGGTGCGGCGGCTCATCGGCTCCCTCGAGCAGGCGAAGCAACGGGTGAATCTGGAAGAGGAGCAGGGTCCTGCGCGCTCTTTTTCGGCCCTGCGCTCGAAGGAATATCGCAGCATAGTAACCGCGATTGAGGCGCTCCAGAAGGTCGTCTCCTGAGAAGTGGTAGGCGCGTCGAATCAATCCCGCAAGAGCAAGCTGTAGTCGAAGGCAGGGGCCGAGTGGGTCAGCGTACCGACTGATATCAGGTTGACGCCGGTCCCGGCGACCTGGCGCACATTGTTCAGCGTGATGCCGCCCGTGGCCTCTATCTCGGCGTGCGGGTTCGCTCGACGAATCGACGCCACGGCTTGGTCCATCTGCTCGACTGACATGTTGTCGAGCATGATGCGGGCCGGGGCGGCGGCCAGCAGCGCCTCCACTTCTGCGAAATCGCGGGCTTCCGCGTAGATGGGGACTGATTGCCCAGCCGCCTCCGCTGCGCGCCGTGCCCTGCTCACCGCCGACTCTACACCTCCAGCTGCGTCGGCGTGGTTCTCCTTGATCAGCACCGCGTCATACAGCCCCATGCGGTGGTTCACTCCGCCGCCCAGCTCGACGGCGCGCTTCTCCAGCTCGCGCAGGCCCGGTGTGGTCTTTCGCGTGTCCGTAATGGCCGACCCCGTGCCCTGAATGGCCTCCGCGAACTGGCGCGTCAGGGTAGCGATGCCGCTGAGGTGTTGGAGGAAGTTGAGTGCCGTACGTTCGGCGGTCAGCAGGGAAGCGACGGGCCCGTTGAGGCTAACAACCTCGGCCTCGGCCGCGACCAGGTCGCCATCGCTGACACGCTCCAGGAAGTGGACGGTCGGATCGACCTGTGCGAAGCCGCAGCGCGCGGCATCCAGGCCGGCCACGCCTCCGGTCTGGCGCGCGACGATGCGGGCTGAGCCAACGCCGTCGTCGAGAATCCAATGGGTGGTGATGTCGCGCGCCGGTGAGAGATCGCCGTGGCCCAGATCCTCGGCCAGGGCCCGGGCCGCCAGTTCGGCCAGTTCGGTTGCGGCGATCAGCTTATTCCGCATCTCGGACCTCGGCGGCAGCCAGGGCTGCCGCCCGGTGCGCTTTGTGCTCTTCCTCGAGATCCAGCAGGCAAGCCTTCTGTTCCTTCAGTTCCAGCTTCTCCTCGTCGAACATGCCGATATTGAACTCGTTCGTCGCTCTAATCTCTCGGTTGTCTCTCTTGCCGCGAGCAGCTTTTCGCGCCCGGTGCCGGTCACCCAG
>CAYWBJ010000023.1:0-26967 GCA_964456165.1 uncultured Gemmatimonadaceae bacterium
CGCCTACGCGAACTTCTCTTTGAGAGCCGCCTCCACCAGCGGGGGGACGAACTGGTTCACGTCGCCACCCAACTGTGCCACCTGGCGCACGACCGAGGAGCTCAGATACATGTACTCCGAGCTGGTCATCAGGAAGACCGTATCGAACTCCGGCCACAGGCTCCGGTTGGTGAGGGCCATGGAGAACTCGTTCTCGAAATCGGTAACCGCACGCAGCCCGCGGACGGCGATGTGAATTCCCCGGTTACGCGCGTAGTCGATGAGGAGTCCCTCTGTGTAATCGACCTCGACGTTGGGCCACTGGGCAGTACAGCGGCGGATCAGGTCGAGGCTTTCCTCGGGCGTGAACAGGGGGCTCTTCAACGGATTGGTCGCGACCAAGACGGTGATCTTCGAGAAGATGTTGTGGGCACGCTCGATGATGTTCAGATGTCCCATGGTGATGGGGTCAAAGCTGCCCGGGTAAATTGCCTCTTCCATATACTATCCTCGGTATACTATCCTCGGTGATGGTGCCTATTCGACGACGAGAACGTCCACGGCCGCATACAGCAATGCGCTGTGACGCTTGCCCTTACCACTGACTGGGATCAGCACCATCTCCCCCACCGCCAGTCTCCGGCCGAGCCGTCCTAGGCTGTCGACGAAGGCGGCGATCTGGCTGTACGAGCCCCGACCCCAGAGCTTCTGCCGCCTGCGGGTCATGTTTTCGTCGACCGGCTTGGCGATTGGAGCCTTCACCACCACCTCGCGGACCCCACTGCGGCCGGCTACCGACGGCAATCGTGCCAGGAGCTCATCCGCCGCCGCCGGCGCCAACGGCGTGAGCTGGTAGTAGTCGAGCTCGGCCAGCCGCCCTCTGAGCGTAAAGCGCCCCCCGACCGTCGCGGCGACCGGCATCGAGTCGAGCTGGGAGTAGGCGCGCAGACTTTCCTGGGCCTGCGGGATCCCCGTGGCCGCCACGTCCACACCCTCAAGCGTGTATTCGCCCGTCACACTGCCCGTCAGGCTCTCCACACGCACCCCAGGGGGCATGCGCTGGTAGAACTGGAGGGTCTGCTGGCAGGCCAGGCTCCCCACGAGGTCGCTGGAATCGGGTGCCGGCGCCGCCACTACCTCGCGCGGCCGCCGCCTGGAGCCACTGAGCGCCATCCGACGCCGCTTCGGGCGTCGCTCTCCAGCGCCAGCCGCGAAGGTACGGCGACGGGACAACTGCGGAGCTTCGGCAATGGCCCTGCTCGGTTTTCGCCGTGTGTCATCGTCGACTATACCCGTGGATCGCCGGGTCCGCCGTTCACTTGCTTCAGCTTCGGGACGCTCTATCGGCGCCGGCGGGGTCGGCAGGCTCCCGGCCGGGGCAGCGGCGTCAGAAGAGAGAAGCCTGTTGGCGACGAACACCATGCCAAAGACTACGGCGGCACCGCTGATCACGATCCCGATGCGCTTCATCAACTTGGACAGCCGGCGGTTTACCAGTTCAATACGGATCACGTCAGGAGTCCCCGGTAGGCTAGTCCGGCGGGGACGGCGAAGGCGCTGCGCGAGGCCAGCTGCGTCGAATCGTCCTTATTCAGCTGCGAGATGTCGACGCCCCGGAACGGATCGACGAGGGCACTGGAGATACGCAGCTGATCGGGCAGCTGCACCCGCCAGGTGGCGTGGCGTGAATTGCTGCCCGAGATCCAGACCCGATCCGGTCGCGCTTCGACGCCCTCGAGCAATCCGCTCAGCCGTCCGCTGACCTCGGATAGAGGATCAGAGCCGGCTGCCGCCTCGCCGTTCCAGCTACCCAGCGATGCTGCTTCTATCTCGCCGTCCCGTGCCAGGATCGTCCAGTAGCGATCACCGGCTACGTCCACGAGCAGCTCTACCCCCTCATCACCGACGACCTCGGTGAACTCGAGGACGTTGAAGAGGGCGAAGGGCTCTATGTCCAGATCGATGGAGATCTTGGCGCTCTTGAAGACCTCCTGGTAAAACCGGATCGACTGGCGGTGCGCCGCGACGATGAAGCCGGTGGCGGCTGTCTGGACGTAGTCGATCCCGTACGCCTTGGTCTCGTCGGCCAGAATCTGCTCCGCCTCCCACTCCAGGTAGGAACGAACGTCCAGATCGCCCGCCTCGGGCAGGGCCCGCCGCTTCAGCTGGTAACTCGCAGGAGAAAGGGCCACCACTGCATTGCGGAAGCGCAGACCGCGCTCTTCCCGTAGCTGGAGCAGGGCCTGGATCAGCTCGGCCTCACCCTCCGGACTGTCGACCTGTCCCGGATGGAACGCGCCCTTGAGCTCGAGGTGGATAAGCGCCTGCAGCTCCAAGTTCTGGCCAACCACTTCCAACTCGACGACGCGCAGTCCGTCGGCGCCGATGTGGATGCCGGTGGCTGCCTTCTTGCTGCTGCCGAACACGTTCTTCCCTCACTGCTCTTGATTGCCACCCTGGCAACATCACCTGGGAGCGGTTGTCGGTCCGAGCACCACGTGCGACTCCAACCTGGAGACCGTGCGTCTGCCGATCCCCTGGACTCGCGCCAGTTCCTCCAGCGACGAAAAAGCGCCGTGCCGGCTGCGGAACGCCACGATCCGGGCAGCAGTGACCGGACCAACGAACGGCAGTAGCTCGAGGTCGGCGGCACTGGCGGAGTTCAGGTCCACCAGGCCAGAGGTCCCGACCGCAGCCAGATTCGCCGGCGCCGGAGGCGACACCGCGCCCTCGATGACGCGAAAGTCGGCGAACCGCTCGGGATCGGATCGCTCGATTACCGTGACGATCACGCCGATCGCCAGCGACGAACTCAGGAACGCGAGTGCTGCCAACTCCCGCGGATTGAAGACGCGGCGCAGCCAGCCGGTTATCGAAGATATCTTCACGGTTCGCGCAAATCAACAAGCGACAGGCAGTTAGGCTGCCTATTGAGAACTCAAATCTCCACCGGGAACTTCATTTCGGCAGGAACTCATGACGGGTCAGCGGAAGAACAGGGTCCCCGTGAGCCGCACCTCACGGGTCTTGCGGGTCTTGTCGGTGAGCTTGTTGCGGTTGTTCTCCATCCGCACCAGGCCTTCGCCGCGAAAGTTGTCGCTGAACCGGTAGGTCGCCTTCAGTGACGTCTTCCACTTATCGGTTTTGCTGATGGGAGCCCGTTCGGCGTCACCCGTGGCGCTGGCCCGGGTCTCCGACTGGACTCCGAACTCGTATTTCAGGTCGATGTTGCTCTTGAGGTCACCGAAGAGGGGCAGGCTGCGCGGCTTCAGGTTGTACGAGGTGGAGAAGGTGGTGGACGTCTTGGTCAGGCTGCTGCTGCCGCGCAGCGGCTTGGCCTGGGCCACGTCCACCGTATCGCCGAGACTGGCCAGCTCGAAGTTCAGGTCGGTACTGGAGGCGCGAGTGCGCTTGACGTTGACCGTGGGACCGATGCGGATGCGGCCGTTCCAGGCGGTGGTGAACTCGGTGTTCTCGCTACTGCTAATCAGGTTGCCCGGGCTGAGGTTCTGCTCGCCCTGGCGCGACTTGGTGGTCTGGAAGGTGATGCTGACCTGGGAGCTGTTCAAAAATATCTTGATCAGCGGCAGCCGGTCCGCCTTCGACCAGGAGACGGTCGTCTTGGGATAGACAGTCTGCTCCTCGACCCGGAGTCGCTTCTGGGTGCTGCCGCTGCGCCGTGTCTCCTTTTGACTGAAGCTTGGCTTTACGCTGATCCCCATGCCCAGCTTCATCCCGCTGGAGAGGTCGAGCTGCCGGGTGCGGCCCCACTGATCCTGCTTGGTCAGGCCGGTGCCGGCCTGCCGCACCCTGAGGGAGTCGTCCAGTCCCAGCTGAAAGGTCAAGGAGGGACGGCTGACCAGGTTGAAGTTGCTGCTGTTGGTGTCGCGCCGCCACGTAGCGTTGATCGGGTCGATGTAGCGCCCGGCGAGGGTGAAAATCCGCCGCCCAAGGAACGGCTCGCCCTCTCCCTTGCCAGCCGAGCCACCGATCCACTTGAGCAGAGCAGGCAGCTTGAGGTTGTACTTGGCCGAGATGTTGTTCTTGGTGGTTACGTCGCGGGCGTCGAGAACCCCCCCGGTGAGACTGTCAAGCACCACCTGACCGCTGCGCCGGGTCGGATCGTTGATCTCGTTGTAGGTCGCCTGGAAGGTGTAGTTCTGCTCGAACCAGCGCACCAGGCTGAGGCGGAACTTGGTGTCGGCTTTCTGGTTGCGCTTGACTTCCCGACCGAAGCTGAACTTCCAGGGCTCGTACTTCTTCCGCATGTCCCGGTCCAGGGCGAGGGTGTAGTCGGCAGACAGCCCGGAGAACGGGTTGAGCTTGGCGGCGTAGCTCTCCTTCATCCTGAAGGTCTCGTAGAAGGTGGTGTCGGAGTCGGCGCGACGCTGCGACTCGGTTTCCTTCCGATTGACTTTCATGCTATAGGAGAGGTTGGAGGGCAGATACTTGAGCTTGAGACTGGCGAATCCATCGGGCATGAAGCCGGCCGTCCACCGCATCGGCGTGACGTGGCGCTTCGACAGCGGCATCCGGTAGCTGAAGTTCATCGACTGCGTTTCCTGGTTTTTCACCGGCTGCGTCGGGCTGAAGCCGCGATCCCTCGAATAGGACATCCCCAATTTCATCTGATCGATCGTCCAGCGCAGCAGCCACATCTCACCCGCCCGCCGGCTCAGCTGCAGATCGTAGAACTGTTTGGTCAGCTGGCTGCGCTGCTCCTCCTTCTGTGCCGGTGTCAACTCCACGTCCGAGTTGGGCCCGAAGCGCGGCAGGCTCTTGTCGCGGCTGAAATTGGCGCGTAGCGGCATCGACACCGCCCATCGCCCGGGCAGCAGCTTGTCGATCTGCGTCTTCGTCTTGAGGCTAGTCTTGAGGTCGGAGCGGTTGCGGCCGGTGTCGCTGATGGTGCGGAAATCCTCCTCCTGCCAGGTCACCTCCGACTCGACATTGCTGAAGTCAGCCATGTTGGTGGTGACCTTCATGTACGCCGCCCGACCCGGATCGTTGCGCGCCGAGTCCAGGCGCAGCTCGTCGATGAAAGCACGGCCGCTGTAGACTTCATCCTCGCTGCGGTTGCGCAGACCGACGGTAATCTGCCGGACCTGCTGCATCGACGGGTTGCCCCGGACCTGGTAGAGAGCCGGCTCGCCGTCCCGCAGGTCCGGGTCGGCCACCATGCTGTCGATCCGGGTGGGATAGCGGCCGAGCGAATCGGCCGGCATGGTCTGCAGACGCCCCTTGAGGAAGGCCATCGTCAGCAGGTCGACCTCCACTTCGTTGCCCCGCCAGCCGTCGCTGAAGTTGTCCCAACCCGGGAAGACGGGCGATATCACCTCGTAGTAGTTGGTCGTGTCGGCACCGAAGCGCACGAACAGCTCCATCATGCTGGAGTCGGGGTTGGCCAGGTAGGCACCCAGCGAGTCACCGTGCACATACATCCGCATCCGGGTGTACTTGGTGTAGTTGGCGTTCTTGCGCATCACCCTGGTCGCCGACACCTGATGGCCCGGCTCGAGGTTGCGGTAATCGAGGACCAGCGACTGCTCCCGCTCGCGCGCAGTCGAGCCGACCACCCGGCGCACCTTTACGCGTGGCGGCGGTATGTAACCCACGTTCTTGTCGGTACCAACCACTGAGATGTTCACCGACTCGTCGTCGCCGACCCCGAAGGACCCCGGCAGGGCAACAACGTCGTCCTCCTGCCACTGGTTTTCGATGATCTCCATCAGGGCGATGTCGACGGTGAGCGGCTCGTCGACCGCTCCCGTTACCGTCAGGCGGGCGTACTCGACCCGGCTCGAGTCGGGTGTTCCCACCCGCTGCACGGTGGGCTCGGGCGCGTAGAGTGGGAGGCGGTAGAGCCGCCAACCGTTGTGTTCAGTCCCTGGCACCGGCTGATCCATGCCCAGATCGATGCTGTACTGGTAATAATCGTTGCGGGTCTCGACGACGCCGTCGTTGTTCAGGTCCTCGGTGTCGGGCAGGCTCCCTCCCTGATCGGCATCGCGGTTATTCTCGGTCCCGTTGACCCCGCTGTAGTCGACGGGGTCGGCGTTGCGGTCGAAGGAGAAGTTGTCCCCCTCCGGGTCGTCCGGGTCGCGGCCCGGATAAGTATCAGCGAATTCAGCCTTCATCTCGTCAACCGACATATCGAGGGTGGCGATGCCAGCCGCGCCGAGGTAGCGCTGCAGCTCGGCGACGAGGTCGCGCCCGTCGATGCCCACGTCTTCCTCCGGCGAGACGAGGCCGTCACCGCTGAGACCGCCCACCGGGATGTCTTCGGTCTCGAGCCGCCCATTCTCGTTGACGTCCTCACTGATCGTGCCTAGGTCGATGTGGAGGACACCAGTATCCCCGCGCAACCAGATCTCCAGAAACTTCGCCTGGGACAGGTCATTGACCGTTGAAAAGGCCGACATCACACTGCCCCACGACTCGGCCGCTCCCGCGGTCGGTTCGAGCTGCAGTACCAGGATATCGGTGGTCTCATTAGTCGACTCGAACTGGTCCTCCTGCCCCGGCCAGATGTCGGCCCGCAGGACTTTGCCGACCGGATTGTACCAGATCATGTTGCCGCGGTAGGCCTCGACAAGCATGAGGTTGTCGGCTCGCGATCCCCTCTCCCAGCGGGACCGTCGGATGAACATGTTGGTGGGCCTCTCGCTTCCCTCGAAGTCGTCAATGAAGCCGGTGCCCTTGGTGTTCAGATTCGGGCGGCTCTCGGCCACCTCGGCTTGGAGTTTGATGTCGGAGGGGGCAGCGGTCTTCAGCAGCGGCATCGCATCGACCAGCCGGGTCAGCAGCGGCGCCTCGAACTTGGCCCGGACGTCCATGTCCCAGACCAAAGTCCGCGCCGGCTCGTTGCCAACCCGCACACGCCGGTCGCTAGTGCGCTCGTTGTTGTAGATGACAGTGCCGCCGAGGGTGCCGTCCCCTTCCCAAAACTCGTATTCGGTACGCATTCCAAGTAGCGTCTTCTGCTGGCTGCCGAGACCGAACAGGTCTTCGCTTTCGTAGTTGATCTCCAGGTCGGCTCCGGGCTGCGAGACGCGATCCGCGGTGCCCCGGGTGAAGCTGACGTCGCCGGTGAACCCGACGTTGTAATCGGTACCCGACCGCAGCCGCTCGCCGTTGAGAAGGACCTCCACCGATGCCGGGTTGACGCCGAGCCCAAGGCTGATGCGCTGCTGGCTCGAGCTGGTGATAGTCTGGATGATGTAGCGGCTCGCCTCGATCTTGTCGCGAGCCTGCTGGGTGTTGTAGATCTCCGGGACGGTATCCTTGATGGCGAGCTGAAACCCGGTGTGCTCGGGGTTGAACGGGCTTAGGTCGGGAAGGATCAGGAGCCCCTGGAATTCGTCGAGACCAATGTAGTCTGCATCGATGCGACGGTCCGGCGGGCTGCCCTGGTCCTGGCCGTGCTCATCGAGCCCGAAGATCTCCAGGTAGGACTTACCGTCCTGAGATGTCTGCGGCTCCCGGCCCGGCGTCTCCTTGAGGATCTGCACCTCGACCGTCTCGGGATCGAACTTGCGGCCGCGCGTGAAGCCCGAGGCGATCTGGTAGACGTTCTTCCACTCCAGGTTCCAGGTGGGAAACGAGGGGCGGGCGTCCTGGGCCTTGATCAGTTTGAGTTGGAGTGTATCGCTGCTCGTCTCGCCGAACTGGTCTTCACCCACCGTGCGGTATGCCACGGCGAGGGCGTCCCGGTCTCCGACCGCCCGGTTGAGAATGATGAAGCCGGCGCCAGCCACCAGCACGTAGTCGTCATCCGGGTCGAGGCGGTGCCAGGTGCCGCGCTCGACGTGGCCACTCTCCTCCGCAAGCAGGTCGTTCACATCCGCCCGGGCCACGCCTTCCTTGGCCAGGCGCTCGGCGTCGTTGCGGGTGTTGAAGTCGTTGATGTAGACCTCGAGACTGATGTCGTCGACCGCGTGCTCCGGAGCAAACTGCAGCCCCTCTGAGAGACGCCGGTAGTCGGGCAGATTGTCACGGTAGAACCTGTCTAGGAAGAAGAATTTGCGCGCCACGTACTCGTGATCCCGCTTCTCGACGGTGTCGGCTCTGGCGCCGCCGCGAAAGGTGCGGCGGTTGCCTTTGCTCTTCTCGTGACTAGCGATGGTGGTGAACCCCAGGGGCCCCAGTCGGCCCATGGCGCGAATACCGAACAGCCCTTTGTGCTGCTGGCGGAAGCCAACAAACTTCGTGCCGGGCAACGACAGAGTGGTATTGCCGGCCTGGACCTCCTGGAAAATCGCGTCCTCTTCTCCCTTGTAGTCGAGCTTGACCTGGTTGGCCAACTGATCCTGGACCGACGAGAAGGAGGTGACGCTATGTGTATCCTGGGTGATGCGGATGTTGATCAACTCACCCACTTTGCCTTCTACCGTGAACTGCTGCTCTTGGTCCAGACTCAGGGACGGGAATTTGGACGGACGGCCGGCGACGGTCTGCACCTCACCCGAGGTCCACTGGCTACGCCCGCCGATGGTGGGCTTTATCTGTCCGTTGATCTTGAGGGTCGGGTCGATGTCGCCAAGAAAACGTCGCAGGTGTTTCGAGCGCGGCGAGAACGGCACCGTCCATTCCAACCGATTCCTGCGACCGCGCACCTGCTGCCGCGAGCTGGCCTTGATGTCGCGTCGCACCTCGCGCCGCCAGGAGCGGACCAGATCCCGCTGGAAGGTCAGGGCCAGATGGTCCTCAAGCTTCAGCCCCATGGTCTGCCCGGTCAGGGCACCAGCGGCGCGGCGGGTGTACTTCACCCCGGTCGAGTCTACGTGGACGTCGTACCGCAGGAGCTTGCGATTTATCGGCTCGTCGAGGATGTAGCTGTCCGTGCCCAGCGCCGGCTCGTCCAACTCGAAGAAGCCGCGCAGCGGCCCGATCAGCGAGTCCGGACGCAGTGCCGGCTCGGCAGCCAGGATGGGAAGCGGAACTACGCCGATTACGAGGCAGGCGAGGGCGAGACGCGCGACACTGCGCAAAGCGCGGTCGCCGGCCTTCGGTTCGGCACGGTGAGGGCGCATAGTCTTACTTCAGTGGGAAAAAGTATTGCTGGTGGAACGAGAGCGTTAACTATGCGCGATAAGCGATCTCCAGGGGGGACGGGGCAACGGGGATCCGACTGGCGCGAACGCCGGAGCACCGACACCGGTCCGGCTGTGGCAAACATAGCCACGACGCGCCGTATCAGCAACCTGAGAACGGCGCTGCCCGCATTCCCGCAACTCGATCAAATGCATATATTTAGCTTCATTGAGACGGTGCCGATCCAACCCTTCCCAGCCATCTATCGCGCGACACGGCAGCCCGCATGAACGCCTTTTCCGCCTATATCCTCAGAGCCCATCTGCGCCCACTGCTGTACGGCTTTGCGCTGATTATGTTTCTCCTGGTCATAGACCTCATGCTGCAGCTGATGGACCAGGTTCTCAGCAAAGGGCTCTCCAGCAGCGAAGCCGGCCAGCTCTTCTTCTACAACCTGGCCTGGATCGTTGCCCTCGCGGTGCCGATGGCGGTCCTCGTGGCCGTCCTGATGGCCTTCGGCCAGATGGCTGCCGACAACGAGATCATGGCGGCAAAAGCTTCAGGGATGAGTTTCCTACACATGCTCCGTCCCACACTGACTGCCGCCGCCGCTTTGACCGCCCTGATGATCTGGTTCAACGACCAGGTGCTGCCCGACTTCAACCACGAAGCGCGCAACATTCATTCCAACTTAAAACGCCGTAAGGCGGCGCTGGTTCTCAAGCAGAAGGAAGGGATCTTCATCCACAAGCTTGGCAACTACAGCCTTCTAGTGCGGGATGTGGACGAGGCGAACAACCGACTCAACGGGATCACCGTATACGCCGGCGGCGGCGGCGGCCCACCGACCACCCTGCACGCCGCCGGCGGCGAGAGCAGCATGTTCGACGACGGCAGCTACATCCGGCTCACCCTCGACGACGGCGAGTTCACACGCGTGGTCGGCAATGACCCCGAACGCCTGGTACGCGGCGCTTTCGCGCGGCAGATGATCCACATCGTCGACCAGGACCGCACCTTCAGCCACTACCGCTCAGCCTGGCGCAGCGAGCGGGAGATGGGCATCGACAGCATGCTGGTGAAGGTGGACAAGGAGCGTACTCGCCGCGCCAAGACCCGGGCGCTATTAGACACCCTGGTTAGCGGACACCTCGAGGCGCTGTCAGACGGTAGGGAGGCACCGTCTGACAGCGCCCGCGGCCGCGGCCACGATCGTCTCCTCAAGCGGGTCGACCGCGAGAGGGAGCGGCTCCGGGTCCACGACGGACGCATCAACGAATTCCTGGTCGAGATCCACAAGAAATTCTCGATCCCAGTCGCCTGTCTGGTATTCGTCCTCGTCGGCGCCCCACTCGGCTGCCTGATCCGTCAACGCGGCGCCGCCGTGTCGGTGGGGGTGAGCCTGCTGTTCTTCCTGGTGTACTGGATGTTCTTGATTGGCGGCGAAGAGCTGGCCGACCGCAGCTTCATATCGCCAGCGTTGGCGATGTGGGCACCAAACATCGTCTTCGGCGTGCTCGGCATCGCGCTGACCATCGTCATCCTCCAGGACCGGCCCCTGCTCTGGCGCCGGCGCAACCTCAACCGTTGAGAGGGAACCGGTGAAGTTGCTAGATCGCTACCTGCTGTGGCGCCACCTGATCTGCCTGGCCCTGAGCCTGGTCGGGCTGCTCTCGTTGAGTGTCGTCGTCGACCTGATCGAGCGCATCGACATGTTCATCGATCACGATGCTGCCATCCTCAGCGTGCTGGCCTACTACTTCTACCGCACCCCCTACTGGGTCATCCTCACGCTACCCATCGCCACCCTGCTGGCGACGATGTTCTCGCTCGCCAGCCTCGCCCGTCGCAACGAGGTTACCGCCATGAAAGCGGCCGGTCTCAGTCTGTACCGAATCCTGACCCCGATCTTCGCCTTCTCGGTGCTGTTCAGCGGGCTGGCGTTCGTCGTCGTCGACCAGGTGCTACCCCGCGCCACGTTCGCCTACAACACGGTGCGCAACCAGATCCGCTCCCACGATCGGGCCGATGGCTCGCGCCGCCACCTGCTTCTGCAGGACGTGGAGGGCCAAATCCTCTTCGCCGGCTCCTACGACGCCGGCAAGAAGACGGCGCGCCGGGTCAGTTGGGAGCAGCTGAGCGGGAGTCACGTCCAGGAACGAAGGGTCGGCGACCGGATGGTCTGGCGTGGCGACGGCTGGATTCTCTACGAGGCCCACCGCTACCTCTTCGCGACCGGAGCGCCGACGAAGCTGACAAGACTCGACTCAATCGCGATGGAGCCGCTTACCCTACGGGCCGCCGACCTGGCGCGGCAACAGAAAAAGCCCGAGGAGATGAATTACGCAGAGCTGTCGGATTACATCGCGCGGGCGCGGGCCAACGGGGAGGACGTCACCCGCCACCTGGTGGATCTCTACCTGAAGATATCGTTTCCGGTGACCTGCCTGATCATCGTCGTAGTCGGCGCCCCCTTCGCCGCCAACGCCCGCCGTGCCGGCCTGGCGAACAGCTTCGGGCTGGGCGCGCTGATCTGCTTCACCTTCTACAGCCTGGTCAAGGCCGGACAGGCGCTGGGGTGGAATCAGATAGTCGCCCCCCTGACGGGGGCCTGGATGGGCAACCTGGTATTCCTGCTGATCGGGATCGCACTTCTCGTGCGGGCCCACAAGTAGGAGTAGGCCCCTGAAACGGCGGCAGCGGCCTCAGCCGAGCCCCTGCTGCATGTGATAGATCTTCAGCCGCAGCGCCGCGGAGCGCTCCTTCCACTCCTCGAGCAGCATGGCCGCCTGCTGTCCGGGGCCGCCGTCGAGGCGGGTGCTCAGGTCGACGAGGAGCTGGGCAAGGCGGGCGACCTTCTCCTCCGACGCACCGGAAGTGAGGCGCTCGAAGTGCTTGACCAGCGTGCCCCCGTCGCGGCAGTGGACGCGGCGCATGATCTCCTTGAGGAAGCCCCCGTGGCGGCGAGCGAACTCTTCGTCTTCGCCACTGCGCGCCAGGACCAGCCGCACCAGATCCACGGAAGGCCCCTGGCGCATGATGTCCAACGCCTGCTGCGAAAGCTGGTTCCAGCGCCGCGCCGACTCCGCCGACTTGAGCCCCTGACCCGGATCCCAGGCCGCGTGCCCGGGCTCTAGGAACAGTGCCTCGAACAGCGCCACCTGGGGCAAGCGCGAGAGCAGCTCGGCGCGGGGTCGCTCCGGAACTTCCTCCGCCACCAGGCGCTCGACCACTTTCAGCACCAACGACGGGTGCAGCTGCCTGCACTTGTCCCGCAGTACCCGGACCACGTCGGGATTCGCCGAACCGAGAATGACACCCAGGCACGGGTCGATTGTGGCAGCGTTGAGCGACAGCCCGATGGCTGCCTCCACCGCCGTTGCCGCATGCCGATGGTTCAGGAAGCGGCCGACCTCAGGCCGCTGGCGCAGACACCAGGCCAGCGTTGTCGCCACGTCCGCGTCGGTCTCCTCTTCCAGCAATTCCACAGCTCGGCGCAGGCGCGTTCGCGAGCTGATCCATGAACGGTGGAATCCGAGCACCTGCAGCGCCTCCAGCCGTCGGCGATCCTGCGGATCGGCGGCGATCTGCCAGAGCAGGTCCATGCCCGAGGCGCTGGGCACGAGCAACCGCAGTTGCTCCACCGCCCGGGCGCGCGCGGCCAAATCAGAGGACGCCGCCTCTTCCAGCAGTTGCTCGATTCCAGGCTCGGGCTCGGACTCGGGCTCAGGCGCAACTAGAGCCGCGTCGGGCTCTTCATATGCGGTAGCGAGAGTCGCAAGGTCGGACTGAGAAAGTGTGGGCGCCAGCTTACCGAGGTCGCCGTACCTGAGATGACGGATGTCGAGAACCATGACTAGGCCTCCGGGCCCGACTTGTGCTCCCCATCGTCGTCCTGTGACTCGTCGAGATCGCCCCCGGCCAGTCCCAGCTCGCGGACCGCCCAGTAGATCTGTTCCAGAGCCGCGCGCGCCAGTCCCAGTTGCCTCGGCTCCCGGTTGTCCAGAAAATCGCGGATCACCAGCAGCGGCTCGATAACGTCCACGCGTAACTGGCCGAACAGCTCCTCCTGGAAGTGGGCGAATGCCTTGGAGACCTCTGCCGCTGCGGGGTTGGACATCGCGCTCTCGACGGACGCAGCCGTTTCGCCGTCAGTCGCCGTATCAACCGGCTTGGAAGCCGACGCGGGGACGGCCCCCTTCTGCGCCAGGCCGGCCGCGTCGAGCATGTAACCGCGCTCCGCGGCCGGGCGCAGCAGCCGATCGCCGCAGAGCTCGCGAAGCGCCGCACCGATCTCGGCTCTACTCTCGCCGAGCCGGGCCGAGAAGATCTGGGCGTCGTCATCCCTGAACGGGTTGCGCCTGTAGGCTTCGACTATTCGCTGCTTCAGTGCGCCCCGGGAACGGCCATCCACGGGCGCGAAATCGTCGGCGGTTGGAATCGACGTGGTCATCTCCCCATCCTTTCGGCTGCCGCAAGAGTTGCAGAACGGCAGTGGGGTATGCTTTGGGGACATCGGGGGGAAAGGGAACTAACCTGCCATATGGGGGGCATACAGCAAACTGTATGTTTTATACAGTGTTACCCAATATAAGACGTCCGGTTCTTGGACGCAACATCGCGGAACGAGCGGCAGCCGGCATACTACTTCCGCCTCAGCGCCACCTGGCCTTGTTTTTGCAAGAGCGAACAAGTACCGAAGCAGGGCTCCGACTGGCCGGCTTCTAAAAAATCATAAATTAATATTATATAATCACTTAGATAAAAACACCGGACGGACTGAGACGGCCTTATCGGCGCCAGCCGGAAAGAGTTGCTGCCGGGTCGGGACGATCCTGCCGGGATGAGAGGAGCCACCATGGAGAGCAAAGAGCGAGACATGCACGGCAAGCTGACTGACACCCAGGTCGAGGAGCAGCTCAGTCCGCAGGAGAAGGTAGCAATCCTGATGATCACCCTGGGCGAGGAGAACGCCGCCGAGGTGATGAAGTACCTGGCCGACTTTGAGATTGAGGAGATCGCCCACATAGTAACCGAGCTGGGAACCCTGCCGACCTGGCTGCAGGACCAGGTGCTCGAGGAGTTCGAGCAGCATTTACTCGCCGGCGAGTACATGAACCAGGGGGGGGTCGCCTTCGCGCGGGGCGCCTTGGAACGGGCCGTCGGAGCACGCCGCGCCCAGGAGATCCTCGACCGGGTGATGAACTCCAGCTCGTCCGGCTTCTATATGCTCAAGAACGCCGCCCCCGAGCAGCTGACCCCCTTCATCTCCAACGAGCACCCCCAGACGATCGGCCTGATCCTGTCCCAGCTGGAGGCATCCCAAGCGGCCGCGATCCTGTCGCAGCTGCCGGAACGATTGCAGGCCGATGTCGCCTACCGGGTCGCCACCATGGAAAACATCCCACCAGGCGTCCTCAAGCAGGTTGAGGACAGTCTGGAGGACAAGCTCAAGGACATCCTGTCGGGCCACAAGGACGTCGGCGGTCCCAAGATCGTCGCCGACATGCTCAATCTCACCGGCATGAGCGTCGAGAAGAGTGTCCTTGACCGCATGGACTCTCAGGATCCGGAGATAGCCGAAACCGTGCGCAACATGATGTTCGTATTCGAGGACATCCACACGCTGGGCGACCGCGAGATCCAGATCCTGCTGCGGGAGGTGGAGCAGCAGGACCTGATGATCGCCATGAAAGCGGCCAGCGAAGAGGTGAAGGACAAGATCCTCAACAACATGTCCGAGCGGGTGCGCAAATTCATGATCGAGGAGATGGAGTACCTGGGACCAATGCGGCTGAGCGAAGTCGAGGAAGTGCAGCTGCGGATCGTGCAGAAGCTGCGGCAGCTCGAGGACCAGGGTCAGGTAGTCATCAGCCGCGCCGTCGTTGAGGACACCTTCGTCTGAACTCCGCGCACCTACTCTATAGAAGTATGTATTAGTAATTTAGTAATACTGAAGGGATCACCGCCGGACGAGGGCTCAACCGGATGGGCTCCCTTGTCCGCTCCCCCGCACCCCAGGATGAGAAACCCTGGATCAGCCCAGCGCCTCTCATCCCTCCGTTTCCGCAACTCGATCCAGGGCTGCGGCGACCAGCCCGATCTCGTCGTTGCTCACCGTTCGCATGTCGAGCATGAGCCGGTCCTGGTGAATCCGCCCCATCACCCCCGGCGACTGCCGGCGCAACCTACGGGCAAGCTTCTCGCCGCTTGACCGCGCCGGCTGCAGGGCGATGACCCACGTCGGCAATTCCTCCAGCGGCAGCGCTCCGCTGCCGGCCTGAGCTGTGGCCGACTCCACCTGCGGATGAAGCCGCTCCCTGGTGCTTGCCGCCACTCTCTCGATCACTTCCCGCGCCCGTCCCTCGACTGCCTCGACCGGGTCTGTCAGCATTCGCAGCACGGGCAGAGCCTCCCGCAGCTGATCGGAGCCTAGGCGGTAGAGCCGCAAAGTCGCTTCGAGAGCCGCCAGAGTCAGCTTGTCACAGCGCAGAGCACGCATCAGGGGGTTCCCGCAAATCCGCTCCAGGTACGTCCGCCTTCCCGCGACGATGCCGGACTGCGGCCCTCCCAGCACCTTGTCGCCGCTGAAGCTGACCAAGTCCACCCCGCTTCTCAGCGTCTCCCGCACGACCGGTTCATGCGGGAGCCGCCACCGAGCGAGATCCTCGAGGACTCCGCCCCCCAGGTCGTAGACGACGGGAATACCTCGCTCCCGGCCCAATCCCGCTAGCTCGGCGAGCTCCGGACGCGCGGTAAAACCCTGAACCCGGTAGTTGCTCGGGTGCACCGCCAGGATCATCGCCGTCTCGCCGTCGACCGCATTGGCGTAGTCGCGCAGATGCGTGCGGTTGGTCGTGCCCACCTCGTGGATGCGGGCACCGCTTGACTCGATGATATCGGGAATGCGGAAGGAGCCACCGATCTCCACCAGCTCGCCGCGTGAAACCAGCACCTTGCGGCCACGCGCCAGGCTGCTGAGCATCAGCAGCACTGCCGCGGCATTGTTGTTGACTACAGCAGCCGCCTCGGCACCGGTCATGGCACAGATCAGCGTATCGACGTGAGTCAATCGCGACCCCCGCTTCCCCGATTCCATTTCCACTTCGAGGTTGCAGTAGTTGGCCGCGGCCGCTGCCACCGCATCCAGGGCCGCAGCCGGCAGCGGCGCCCGGCCGAGACCGGTGTGCAGGATGATGCCGGTGCCGTTTATGACCCGGCACAAGCTCGGAAGGGCCTCGGCTTGCCCCCACTGGCGCAGGTCGACCTCCAGCCGCGCGACCAGCTCGATCCGGTCGCACTCCTCGCCGGTGTACAGGAGCCGATCACGAGCCTGTCGGATCATCTCGCGCACGGCATCGACGACGCTGTCGCGATTGTACTGCTCCAGCAGTCGGGCGGCCGCCGGCGTGTCCAGCATCTGGTCCACGGACGGCAGTTCCTGCAGGGTGGCGGTCATATCGGGGATAATACTTGCTTTGTTCCCCGGCTGCAACGTACTGAGGCCTGCTTCCGGGCCGCTTCGAAACCCTTTCCCGATCGGTTTGCCTATTCGTAACTGCAAACCTATTATTGAGTTACAATCGCATGCCCCGGTGCTACCCCCTTCCCCGGCACCGTCCGGCGGCGAGCACTCCCGACTGGGCGCGGGTGACCATGCGCTGCGCGTCCCGCCCTCTCTCCCGACAGCCTCCGGATTCCGCATGCGCTCGAAGCTGGCTGCATCGCTACTGTTCTGCCTGGCCACCGCTACCATCGCCGTTCCCGCGCAGGTCCACCGGGTCGTAAACGGCGAAACCCTCGGGAACATCGCGCGCCAGCACCGCGTCACCGTAGAGCAGCTGCGCCAGTGGAACGACATCCGTGGCGACCACATCGTGCAGGGCCAGAAGCTTGCGATATGGCCGGACGGGAGCCCGACGAGTTACCTGGTGCACAAGGGAGACACCCTGTCCGAGATCGCCGCCCGGTTCGACTTGTCTGTCAGCAAATTGAAAAAAATAAACGACTTGAGCGGGGACCGAATCCATCCGGGGAAGAAGCTCAAGCTGCGCTGGCCTGCGCCGCCGCCGGCGCAGGCCAACTCGCGCGTCCACCTGGTCAGAAAGGGTGACACCCTCTCTGAAATCGCGCGATCCCACGGCGTAACAGTCGATCTCCTCAGACGCTGGAACCAGCTGTCGAACGACACCATCAACCCGGGCCAGCGCCTGGCGGTGGTCGAGCCGGAGGAACAAAGCGAATACGTCGTCCGAAAGGGTGATACTTTGTCCGAAATCGCCCGTCACTTCGAGGTGGGCCTGGGCCTGCTGAGACAACTGAATGACCTGCCGCGGGGCGGCGGCGACCGGATCCACCCCGGGCAGAAGCTCAAGCTGCGTCCAGCCGCCGAGGACGAGGGCATCCACATCGTCCGCGGTGGCGAGACCCTCTCCGAGATCGCGGTTAGATACCGGCTGCCCCTGTCGCAGCTGCGGGAGCTCAACGGCATCGAAGGCAGCCGCATTCTGGTGGGACAGAAGCTGCGCCTCGTCGCTGCCGCTAGCAGCAACCATATAGTTGAGAAGGGCGACGCCCTCTGGGAAATCGCCCGGGCCTACGGCATGACCGTCGGCGAGCTGAAGGAGCTCAACGGCCTCAAGACGAGCCGCATCTACCCGGGGCAGGTTCTGGCCCTCAACAGCAAAAAGGCACAGCGACTTTCCGAATACAAGGTCAGGGGCGGCGACTACCTCGGCGAGATCGCCCGGCTGCACCAGATGAGCGTCGCCGAGCTCAAGCGGCTCAACAACCTGAAGGGCTCGGTGATTCACCCGGGCGACCTGCTCAAGGTGCGGCCGCTCTTGAGCAAGGGAACCGAGTGGCTCAAGATCTCCGAAATCGACTGGGATGGCCTCATGACCGTTGAAGGCGGCGGCCGAAAGATCGCCGCCAGCAACGGACCCTATTACTTCAGGTCGCCCAAGACCGGGCGGCAGAAGAGCGCCAGGTACTTCGAAGACCATCCACGCTCGCCGCTAAAGACATACCGGCAGGCCCGCGCGCTCTGGCGCGCCTTCGAGCGCGAAGTCGTACGACTCGGGCGGCTGAGCAACCAGCTCGAGGGCTGGCACATCGTCCTCGACCCAGGCCACGGCGGCCTGGATCCTGGTGCCATCGTGCCCACCCTCGACGGCAACGGTAAGAAGCTCTACGTCGTCGAGGATGAGTACGTATACGACATCGCCATGCGCGTCTTCGTGCTCCTCAAGCTGCACGGAGCCGACGTGACGATGACACTGCTCAGCCCCAACCACCTGATCCGCCACACCAACCCTCCGGCCAGCACGTTCGTACACGAGAAGAACGAGGTCTACAACAGCTACGCCCTTAACAAGCGCAATAACAACAAAGCATGGCCGCGGGGCGGCCGAACGGGAAACCTGCACCATAGGGTAGAGCTCGCCCGCGACGCCTTCGCCGAAGTGCCTCGCAGCCGACGCATCTTCCTCTCGTTCCACGCCGACAACGAATCCAGAGCCCCGGAAGCACCGCTGGCCCTGTATTACGAGAGCAGCAACGGCCGGAAGCGTGACGTGGCCTCCCGGAAGTTTGCCAAGGTGCTGTTGCCAGCCCTCGGGGCCGGTGCCCGCACCCGCGGGCAGAACCTGGGGGTGCTGCGCGACAACCCGGCCGGCGTGAAACTGCTGCTGGAGGTCCGGAACCTGGCCTACACCAACAATGCCTGGTCGCTGCGTTTCGAACAGTACCGGCATCGCGATGCCGAAAAAGTGGTCAAGGGCGTGCTCGACTACGCCCGTTCCCGAAACCGCCTGACCGCCAGCAACTGAGACGGCAACGAAAAAAGCCCCCGAGGTTGAACCTCGGGGGCTTTTTTCCGTGAGTCCAGTGTGTAGCTACAGGCCGTACTCGGTCTCCTGCATTATTCTACGAGCAGCGCGGCGAACCACTTCGGGCTCAAGGCCGGCCAGCTCGCACCAGGGATTGATTCGGGCACTCTCTACAAAGACTACTTCCGGCACATTGTCGGGATCCTCGCTCTCAGCATCCAACTTGGACAGTTCGCGTAACGTGCTGAGTATCATTGCGTTAGCGAGTCGCCGATATGCGATAGAGATACGTTCAGACTGCGCAGCATCCTGATCGGTTCGCATAGAGGTGACATCCTGAATGGTAGAAGTGTAGGTGTAGACCGTAGATCATGGCACACTCTCGTCCTGAAAGCTCACATAATGTACGCTATTTTTTGGAAAATCTGAAAAAAAGATCTCGATTTTTCGGGAAAAACGGACAGCGTCGTCCTAACCGTATCAACAACAGCGAGTTGAGGGTCGGCAATCATTTCGCGCACCCGCTGTATCCACACGCTGGAGGCGGAAAAAACACCCGGTCAGCGATCGATTCGGCGCAGGGTATAGATGTCGGAG
This sequence comes from uncultured Gemmatimonadaceae bacterium, assembly GCA_964456165.1. GTDB lineage: Bacteria > Latescibacterota > UBA2968 > UBA8231 > UBA8231 > CAYWBJ01. Next base: position 19,440 of record CAYWBJ010000023.1, read on the forward strand.
GCCATGGCGGCCCCGATGTCCAAATCCTCCCAGGCGTCATAGACGGCGCTGATGAGCTTGCCACTTAGCCCGTCGGAGCGGGCTGAGGCCAGGTAGACAGCCAGGGCGGCCGCCTTCCCGGGGGGCTGTCCCCCCGTCTCGCGCCGATCCAGGGCGGCAGCTCGTTCCTCGGACCCGGCCAGGTCCCCAGCCTCGAGCAGCTCGCGGTGCATGTCGGTGTTGACCGCACCCGGAGCGATGGCGTTGACATCTATCCCGGTGCCGACCACCTCCGCGCTGACGCATTCCATCAGTCGGACCACGCCCGCCTTCGAGGCGGCGTAGGCGCTCAGCCGCGGCCGCGGCGACACCGCCCCACCCCCCGACAGATAGATGACCTTGCCGGCATCCTGCTCGAGCATGGCGGGCAGCACGAGCTGCGTGCACAGCGCGCTGCCGCCTAGGTTGACCCGCAGAGTACGCTGCCACTGGCCAAAGTCGTTGTCCGGCAACGGTCCGATCGGTCCCTGCATGCCGGCATTGTTGACCAGAATGTCGATGCCCCCCCACTCGGAGACCAGATTGGAAACAACCGGCCGCACCTGGGATTCCTCACCCAAATCGGCCTGGCAAACGCGCACCGGTACCCCAAGATCGCGCGAGGCGGCCACGACCTGCGACAGATCAGAACCGCGCCGGGCCAGCAGACCCAGCGAGGCGCCCTCAGCCGCGAAAGCGAGCGCGATCACCCGTCCGATACCACGGCTTGCCCCGGTGACTAGCGCCCGCTTCCCTTGGAGTTCCATCCTGACCTCGTCGACAATACACCGCGGCGGCAACCCGGTCACCGCAGTCGCCAACAATAGGCAATGGCCACCTGCGCGGCCAGGCGCCGCGGGGAGAGCCGTTGACCCATACTGGTACCGAGACTACATTTACGGCGCTTTCGCAAGCCTCGAGTCACGCGATCCCGGCGTCACCGCCAGTCCATGTCTCTGCCGCTCCGACAGTCCGATCCCAAGGAACTCTGCCTTCAGATCAACGACCGCTCGCCCGAGGGTGGCCTCTTCGAAGGCGATCGCACCAAGGTCCACCCGGACAGCCGCCTGCCCTGGCGCATCTCGCCGGAGCCCTACTGGATAACGCCGCAGCAACTGGAGACCTTCGAGGTCCTGGGACCGCTGCTGCTCTCCTTCTACCACGCCTGCAACCTGCTCTATCAGCAGAGCGTCAAGGGCCTCCAGCCCGAGTGGATCGCAAGTTACATGGACCGGGGCAAGCCGGCCAACGTGGTCGAATTCGGCCGTATGAACCGCTTCAAGTCACACGTGCCAATGGTGATACGGCCGGACCTGCTGGTGACCCAGGACGGCCTGAGAGTGGCCGAGCTCGACGCCATTCCGGGCGGCATGGGGTTCACCGGCAACCTCGCCGGTCTCTACGCGGATCTGGGCTACAACGTGGTCGGCGGCGGGCACGGCCTGGTCGACGGCTTTTACGAGGCCATGGCCGCCACCGCGCAGATGGAAAAGCCGGTCGTGGCCATCATCGTCTCCGACGAGTCCGAACCGTACTGGGAAGAGATGCAGTGGTTGGCCACCGGCATGCGCACCAGCGGGCGACCGGTCCACTGCCTACACGCCCAGGAGATCCACGTCGGCGACGACGGTGTATACGCCGCGGATGAGAGCGGTGGCATGGTGCGCCTGGACGCAGTCTACCGCTTCTTCGAGCTCTTCGACCTCAAGAACATCCCCCGGGTCGAGCTGATCACCTACTTCGCCAAAAAGAACGCCGTCCGCGTCACGCCTCCGCTCAAGGCCTATCTGGAAGAGAAGATGTGGCTAGCCCTATTTCATCACCCGCAGCTCAAGTCGTTCTGGCGCCGCGAGCTGAGCAAGCAGGCGATCAGGACGCTCGCCGAAATGATCCCCCAGAGTTGGATTGTCGACGCCACGCCAGCGCCGCCCCATACCGTGATCGCCAACCTCAAGGCCAACGGCGAGCCGATCAGCAACTGGAGCGAGCTGGGACATCTTTCGAAAAAGCAGCGGGAGTTCGTACTCAAGCCCTCCGGCTTCTCCGAGATGGCCTACGGCAGCAAGGGAGTGTCCATCGGCCACGACCTGCCCGAGGATGAGTGGTCGGCCCAGATCGGGCACGCCCTCGAGTCGTTTTCGACCAGTCCCTACATCCTGCAGCGCTTCCACAAAGCCGAGCGCAAGCGCGCGCGGTATTACGACTTCCAGCACGACGAGATCCGCGTCATGAACGGTCGCGCCCTGCTCCGCCCCTACTACTACACGGGTGGCGAAGAAGTCCGGCTGGCCGGCATCCAGGCGGTGGTCTGCCCACCGGACAAGAAACTGATTCACGGCATGGCCGACGCCATCATCACCCCCTGCGCGGTGGAACCCGAATAGCAATGACGGTAGCCGCGCCAGGACTGGACGCAAAGCTCGAGACCCTGAACGAGCTGCTGGCCGAAATGGGCAAAGTGCTGGTGGCCTACTCCGGCGGCGTCGACAGCGCCGCCCTAACCGTAGCCGCCCACCGGGTACTGGGCGACAACGCCATCGCGGTCACGGCCGATTCCGCCAGTTACGCCAGCGGTGAGCTGGAGGCGGCACAGGAAATCACCCGCCAGTTCGGCATTCGCCACGAGGTCATCCAGACCGGTGAGCTCGACGATCCGGACTACGCCAGTAATCCGGTCAACCGTTGTTACTTCTGCAAGCGCGAGCTGTTCACGCAGATGGAAGGGATGGCGACGGCGCTGCAGATCCCGTTCATCCTGTACGGGCAGAACACCGACGACGGCGGCGACTTCCGCCCCGGGGCACAGGCGGCCAACGAATACGGCGTGCGGGCACCGCTGAGGGAAGCCGGCCTCGACAAGGGCGACGTCCGCGAGCTCGCCCGGCGCTGGGGGCTGTCGGTCTGGGACCGTCCGGCGATGGCCTGCCTCAGCTCGCGCTTCCCCTATGGCACACCAGTCACCCGCGAGGGCCTGGCGATGGTCGATGCCGCCGAAACCTTCCTGCGTGAGCACGGCTTCTCCGGTCACCGGGTGCGGCACCACCATCCAGTCGCCCGCATCGAGCTGCCGCCGGAGCAGCTGACCCGCCTGCTCGAGAATGAGCTGGAATCGCCGGCGATCGCCGCGCACTTCGAACATCTGGGCTACGAGCGGACTGCGGCCGACCTCCGGGGCTTCCGTTCCGGCAGCCTCAACGAGACGCTCGGTGGAAAGCCGGTCGATCAGGACGAACGGCACATCCGCCTCGTCAGCGCCGCCGCCGCGCTCGACCTCGGCCCGGCCCATGTCGACCTGACCGACCAGCAGGCCGTGCTGCGCCTGAGCCGGTCGGCGCATCGCCAGCTCCACGAGGACGACCTCCGCCAGCACCTCGTCACTGACGCCGAAATGCTCGGCCTTCGTTACCTCGCGCTCGACCTCGTCCCCCTCGACTGAGCTCCATGATTCGCGAAATCGTCAAGTACGGCGCGAAGGTGCTGCGCCAGAAAGCCAGTCCCGTCGAAGCACTCGACGACGCCATTGCGACCCTGATCGACGACCTGTTCGACTCGATGAAAAGCGCCGACGGCGTCGGCCTGGCGGCGCCTCAGATCGGCGTCCTCAAGCGAGTGATCGTCGTCGACGTGTCCAGACAGGCGGGCGGCGGACCACCCATCGCACTGGTCAACCCCCGCATCGTCGACCAGGAAGGCAAGGTCGTCGGCGAGGAGGGCTGCCTGTCACTGCCCGACCTCTACGCCGACGTGGAGCGGGCCGCCACGGTCGAGGTCGACGCCATTGACGCCAGCGGCCGGCCATTCGCGTTCAGCGCCGACGGCTATTACGCCCGGGTGCTGCAGCACGAGATCGACCATCTCAACGGCAAGCTCTTCATCGACCACATCAGCCCCCTCAAGCGCCAGCTGATGCGCGGCGCACTGAAGCGGCTCAAGAGCGAGGGCGAGCAGTGGGACCGGGAGCACGCGGCCTGACGCAGAGGACAGCCTGCAAGCGCCGCGCACGGTATCCACACAACCCGAAAAGGAGAACGCGTTGGCATACGTAGTCAACTGGCGAGAGATGGAGCCGCAGGTCCGGCACATGAGCGCCGTAGTCTGGGGCGGCTTGCGCGCGCGCGGCGAGGACGCGGACAAGCGGGAGACACCCGACTCAAATCTGCACCGACTGGAAAACATCAAGGGTTTTGCCCGCCACGCCCTCCAGGGCCGCAAGACTTCCGACCACCACAATCACGACTGCACCGAGCAGGTCTACTACATCCTCAGCGGTAGCGGCGAGGTCCTCAACGACGACGAGCGTCACGTCACCCACGCCGGCGACGCCGTCTACCTGCCTTCGGGTGAGTACCACCAGATGTTCAATGAAGAGGAGCCCTGGCTCGAGCACCACGTCATCTCGGCCAGCGTCGAGAGCGACGGAGGCACCTTCGCCATCCGGAACTGGAAAGACGTCTCCCCCACCGGCGACGGCGCCGGCGCCGTGCGCTGGCACCAGCTAGGCCGCGCGGACGAGGATGGCACCGGTTACCTGCGGTCGTTCCACTTCATTGATCGCGAGGCAGTGCAGCCCGGCGGTAAGTCGATCGAGCGGGTTTATGAGGAGGTCGAGCAAGTTTATTATATCCTGGAGAACCGGGGCACCATGGTGGTGGACGGGAAGGAATACCAGGTAACCGAGGGCGACAACGTCCACATTAGCTCGGGACAGCGTTACGAGGTGCAGAATTCCCACGACGAGTGGCTGACCTACCTAGTCGTCGGCGCCTGAGAGCGCTGCGTGGCAGCCCCCGGCCACATCGGGTTCTACAGAACTCGCGATGATCCAATCGGCCAGTTCCAGACCCTGCTGTACCTGCCCGACTGCGCCGTACCCGAAACCCTCGTGGAGCCGACGCAGGCATGCTTTGGCCAGCTGCCGATGGCCGTTGTGAGCGAGGCCGGGTCGGCCTCGGCCCTGCTGCTGACCTCACTCGATGCGGCACTGCCGGTAAGCGTGAAGATGGTGGACCGCATCAACCCGAACATCAGCTGGTATTACCGCCTGGATTCGGGAGCCGAGTTGCGCCTGCGCGGGTTTGCGGTCGGACCGGCGGATGCCGAGTTGCCGTTCACCCCGGACGCCTCATCCAGATGGGCCGAAACAGCGGTCCCCGGCGATTGGAAACTGTGCTTGGACATGGCGTTGGAGGCGGGGAGCGCTACTTGACAGGATCATGGGGGGCGGTTAGGTTTTTCTTCACCAAAGTTGCGCGGGATCGTAGTTCAGCTGGTTAGAACGCCGGCCTGTCACGCCGGAGGTCGCGAGTTCGAATCTCGTCGGTCCCGCCATTAAAGAAGCCCCTGAGTCAGCCATTGGCTCAGGGGCTTTCTTTTTTAATAATAAACACTTACACCCCCCACAGAGCCCCCAGAAACGCCCGTTTCGCCGACAAGCCACAACTTACGTGAAGATGCACAAACGTGCACACCTTGACGATATTTCTCGGTAGACTTTGGTTACAAAAGCGGTTACAAACACGGTTACAAAACCATGGCCCATCTAGACAAATTCAAGCCCAGAAACTGCCACCGCGTGCGCTGGACCCTGCATTTGGGCCAGCATCGCGTCCAAAAATCCCGCTATCCAAAGTCAGCCCCTGCAGCTCGGGCCCTTTATACCAAGGTTTCTCGGCTGGAGGAAGCAACCCGAGACGGGCTTGCTGAGGATCGGGAAATCCGCCAATGGATGGACGAAGATCTTCTATCATCGGAGCAAGCCGCCAGAGCCTTCCGCGGATGGTCCGAAACCAGTACCCGATCACGGAAGCCCAAACCAACCGATTACACCTGGCTCCTTGAGGCCTACGAGGAGTACGCGCTTCGAAACTCAAAGGCCAAAGACCCCTTGAGAAAGAGCCACCGGAATCACATGAGCGTAGCCCAGCAAGTTGTCGATTGGCTCAAGCAGACCGCTCCTCGACTGCACCGGCTGACAGAGGAAGACTGCCTTGCCTACCAGGGAGAGTTACCAAAAACGCTCAGTACCTGGACCGTTCATCACCGCCTGACGAAGCTACGGATAATCTTGGATATAGCGGTCAAGGCGGGCATGATCGAGTCGAATCCCGCCAAGGCGTTACGCCTACCGCAGCCTCGGCGGGAAACCGTTCGCAGAATACTCAGCATTGAAGAGGCGAAAGAGTTACTGGACCTGTCGCTCCAACACCGCAAGCAAGGCGGCATTCTACCGACAGCGGTACGACTGGGACTGTATGCCGGGCTCCGCGATGAGGAAATGAGATGGTGCCGATGGGATTGGATCAGAAACGGGATCCTGTCCGTGCAGAGAGCCAAAGCAGCAGCAGAGGTCTGGACGCCCAAGGATGCTGAAGCCCGGAGGTTGGACCTCAAAGACGAAATGCTGGCCTTCCTCGATGAGGAACGACAAAGGCGAATGGCCGAAGGAAACGACGGTCCCTGGATGATTTGCGGACGATCGCCGGAACAACCCGCCGGGCTCGACTCCGTGGCCCAGGCCTTTCGACGGATGGTCCGAGAAGTCGGTCTAGATCAGGGCATCACGCTCTACGCGTTGCGTCACACATATGCCACCTGGCTCCTGCGGGAAAATGTCGATGTTGTCACAGTTTCACGCCGTCTGGGACACGCCGACATCAAGACTACCCAGCAATACCTGCACGCAATCGAGCCCGAAGACCGACCCACAGCCCGCCTTCCCTGGTAGTCACTGCCCCACCAAGCCTGAAAGCAGCCTTCGCGTGTTAGTCGCGTCTAACACATCAAACCCACCAGCGCGAGCCTAAGACGCAGTACCGGTTCCCGTAGTTTCCGGCTGGCCCGCGTCGCTGTCTCCGGCCCGGATCCACGCAGGCGCCTATGGGCCACCGCCACCGCAGCCACCGCCACCACAGGAACACAAGGAGGGACCGTAGGAACCACCGCCGGTACCGCCGCAGCCGGTATAGAGACGCCCACCACATAGCGCCACGTGCCCGGCCCCCGGATTTTTTTCCTCATCGGCTGCTCGCCGCGATTTCCCGTAGCGCACCTGTTCTTCAATCAGTTCGTAGTGGTGCCCGTCTTCTATGTTGAGCAGCGCATCTAGCCGGTAAAGGAGCGGAATGCGCGTCGGGTGTTTCGGGTCGACGTTTTCGAGCATACATGCGATACTCCAGGTGCGCTTAAGCTCCACCTGTATATCTTCCGTGCTCTGAATAGGAGAAGACGGCATGTGATTGTAGAATTCACCAAACGCTTGCTCACAGAAAGCGCTGTAATCAATGCTGTGCAAGATATAGTGATGCCACGCCACGTCGACCACTTTCGAGGGCATGCCGATGCGCCGTTTACCCGCGTAATTGGCGATGGGAAAAAACTGGCGTAGCCCTTCTAAGACGCGCTCGACATCAGAGGACGAAATAGTTGGCAGGTCGGCTGCGATCTTGGCGTGCAAGGACTGATTAAATCGGTAGCGCGCGATAAAGTCCAACCGGCGCGCTCGGCGTGCTTT
>CAYWBJ010000024.1:0-1804 GCA_964456165.1 uncultured Gemmatimonadaceae bacterium
ACTCGGGACTGTTCGGCTACATCGTGCGCGCAACGCGGGATGCGGATCTGATCGACGCCCTGCCGGCGTTGCGTGCTGCCGTCGGCGCGGGGTTCCGGCTACTCTACGACGCCGGACAGGCATTCGAACTGGAGCAGGCACTGACCGTCGGACGGGCACTGGAGCAGATCGACGCCCACTGGTTTTCCGAGCCGTTGCGCGGCGGCGACGTGACCGGGCTGCAGAAGTTGTCCGACACCCTCGAGATCCCCGTGGTCGCCGGCGCTTTCATGGGCGATGCCATTCTTGCCGGAACCCGGGCCCTGACGACGCGGGCCGTCGATCGCCTGCGCGTGGATATTCCACAGGCAGGCGGCATCACCGCCGCACTCAAGCTCGCGCGCGGCGCCGAAGCTTTGCAGATGAACTGCGAAATCGACTGGAGCGCAGCCACCGGACCTCACGCCGCGGCCCATCTGCTGGGCGCCCTCCGCAACGCCGAGTTCTTCGCCATCGACGGAGCCACCGCCAGCGTCACCGGTTTTCACGACCTATCCATCGTGGATGGCGAACTCCTCCTGCCGTCGGAACCCGGTCTCGGCCTCCGCCTCACCGACTCCATCCAACTTTCCCGGAATCCTTCATGAAGATCACCAGGGCCACCTTCTATCTGATTGAAACGGAATCCCAGCTGCGCCAGGTGCGTTTTGCCGACCGGGGATTCATGGACAAGGTGCCCCCCGGCCTTTCCGGTCTGTTCACCAACTGCGAAGGCATTCACCCCGTCCAGGACAGCCAGATTGAGTTCAACGCCGACACACCGACACCGATGTACAACCTGCAGCTGCGCCTGCACACCGATGGCGGCCTCGATGCCTACGCCGACTGGTCCAGCGGCTACAGCGCCGGCGAGCTGGAATGGGAGGCCAAGCTGCTCCTCGCCCGCCTGATGCCGATGATCATCGGCGTCGACGCCTTCGATCGGGAGTACATCTGGCAGCGACTCTGGTACGCACAGCGTTTTTTTCACACGGGCCGACAGGCCCTCGACACGATCGATCGCATGTTGTGGGACCTGGCCTCCCGCCACGCGAGGCAGCCGATCTACAGACTGCTGGGCGGGAGCCGCGAGAGCATCCCCGCCTACGCGTTCATCGGCGGGCGCTCCATCGATGACATCGTCGAAAGCGCCATGGCCAAGCGCGGTCAGGGATTCATCGGTGGCAAGGACCACTGGTACCGGGGCGTGGAACGAAACACGGAGATGGCCCGCGAACTGCGCGCGGCCATGGGAAACGACTTCCTGCTTTTGCACGACCCGGTCGAATCTTATACCTGCGAGGAAGCAATCCGCGTCGGTCGCCAGCTGGAGAAGTACAATTACGGATGGATCGAAGAGCCATTGCAGGACTACGACATTCTCGGTCTGCAGACCCTTTGCAAAGCTCTCGATCTACCGGTCCTGGCATTGGAATGGATCGGTCACATCGGCGGCCAGCCCTTCAATGCCGCCTCCTACGTCGCCCTCGGTGCCACCGACATCGTCCGGCAGCGGGGCATTGGCATCACCGGGCAAATCAAGGTGGCCCACATGGCCGAAAGCATGGGCGTACCCGTCCACGGCGGTGACCCGCACGTGATTCTAGCCATCGGCAACGACCCGGTGTTCGAAGCTCACATGGGCCTGCTACCCGAACCGCCCGAAGAAGAGCGCGACTGCCGCGGGACGCTGGTCGTCGGCGACGGAGTAGCCCGAATTTCCTGGAGCGATCGGCCCGTCACTGACCCGGACTGGGACGACGTGGCTCGTTCGGCGGTGATGACG
>CAYWBJ010000025.1:0-11602 GCA_964456165.1 uncultured Gemmatimonadaceae bacterium
ATCGCCGGTGTAACAGACCACTTGCACGCCGTTCTCTACGAGCCAGTGGGTGATCGTACAGCTATCCAGGCCGCCCGAAACAGCAACCATTGTCGTCTTGCCCCTTAGTCCGTCGATGACCATACCGTTGTCCTGGAAGAAAGGAACTCTACCGGATAGTCTGGAATAGTTATTGTCATTTAGAGAATAATTATTCTGCCCGGTATCTTGTCACTACGATCTATTGTACGGGCTGCTGGGGAAGCGTGAAAGGGTGCGTCGTACGTAGAGCCGGCCCCCATCCCGGAGAGGGTTGTTGCCGCAACAGCTACCCAGAGGTCGTCGGCGCGCGATGGCGGCGGGGATGGGGCCTCTAACTTATTGTACAGCTGAGGAGTACAAACGCTTGATAGGGTGTATCCTCAGGCCAGGCCGCTACGGAACCCGTAGAGGACCTGGCGCAACTGATCGAACTCGGTGGCCGTTGCCCGGACCGGCTGGAGGTTGCCCCGGCGGCGCCAGGGCAGGTAACTGGACAGCGAGGGTGATTCCGAGGCGCCGGAGTCGGCCTGCTTCGGGCGCAGTCCGGCCAGCACGAAATAGGCGATCACGCCCAGTATATCGACGACTATGACGATCTGAAGAATGGAGGTTAGGACCTGATCGAACATGGTGGGGACACCCTCTGAGGTGGTAGTTCTTCCTTCCGCTTATTTGAAGTATCGGCACAAGAAGGGCAGATATTTGTGATCCTCATCACACTCTGATTTTTTATGTGCTATTTGATACTATTTGGTGGTATTTTTCGGAAGCAGCAGTTCACGGGTGACTTCAACGGCGGCGATCGGTTTGCAACTCCATGACCTAAGGAATACATTTGATCGCCTTTTGCTCACCATCGTCGCCTGGAAACGGAGCAGCTTCTGAACGAGTTTGCGCAGCAGATAGGATTCTGGCCGGTCGTCGTGCTCATGATCGCCTCGTTCGGCGTCCTGGCCAAGTCGGCCGACTGGCTGGTGGATGGGGCCGTCGACCTGGCGCGGTGCCTCCACGTGCCCGCCATCCTGATCGGAATCGTCCTGGTCAGCCTGGGCACGACGGCCCCCGAGTTGGCGGTGTCGATGAACGCGGCCCTGCGCGGCGAGCCGGAGTTGGCCCTGGGCAACGCCGTCGGGTCCGTCATCTACGACGATGGCATAGCCCTGCCCCTGGCGGTGCTGTTCGCGCCGGCTGCGATCGTGATCGACTCGACCGTCCTGAGGTCGGCGGCGATTTTCCTGATCGTCGTCGATCTGGTGGCCTACGCCCTCTGTCTCGATGGCGTTCTGGCTCGGGGCGAGGGCCTGGTGCTGGTCGCTGGTTTCCTCGCCTACCTGGTCTATTCCTATTTCGAGCAGAAGCGCAAGCGCACCCGTGGCGAGGAGCCCGCGCCTGAAGATGGCCAGCCCCGCGGCTGGGGGGCGATAGTCGCGCTGTTTCTTGGCGGCCTGGCCGGGGTGCTGTTTAGTGCCGAGTGGATCGTAGTTTCAGCGCCGATAATCGGCACCGCGTTGGGCGTCCATCCGGTGATCATAGGTCTTACGGTCGTCGCTTTCGGCACCTCTGTGCCGGAGATTGCCACCTGCATCATCGCCGCCCGCAAGGGGCAGGGGGCCCTCGCCGCCGGCAACATTCTCGGGGCCGACATCCTTAATATCTGCTGGATCGCCGGTGCCTCGGCGGTCGCCAATCCGTTGGTGGTCAAGCCCGATATCGTCAACTTCATGTTTCCGTGCATGCTGGTAATCGTCTTCACCATGCTTGGACTTATGCGGATGGGCCACCAGCTGCAACGCTGGAAGGGGGTGGTGTTAATGGTCCTCTGCATCGCCTACCTTAGCGCCCTGGTGATCGTCAATCCGGGCGCTCTTGAGGCCTCCCACATCGAATAATAATCAACGCGGAGTGCACGTAAGAATGGATCTATGTTTAAAGGACAAAGTGGTGCTGATCAGCGGTGCCAGCCGGGGCATAGGCAAAGAAATCGCCCTCTCGCTGGCAGCCGAGGGAGCTAACCTGGTGGTCTGCGCCCGGACCAGGGAGGTGATAGAAGCGGCCGCGGCAGAGGCGGATGCAGCCGGCAGCGGCCAGGTCGAGGCTATCGCTGCGGACGTCATGGAAACGGGGGCTGGAGAGCAGCTGGTCGAGCGCACGGTGGAGCGTTTCGGCGGCCTCGACGTCGTCGTCAACAACGTCGGAGGATCCTCCCGCATCCCGTTCGGTGAGATGTCCGACGAGGAGTGGGACCAGGCTATCAACTTCAACTTCATGACGTCGGTGCGCGTCACTCGTGCGGCCCTGCCGGCTATGGAGAAGCGGGGCGGCGGCTGCGTCATCAACATCTCCTCGATTTACGGCCGGGAGATCGGCGGCCCCATTTCCTACAACGCCGGCAAGGCGGCGATGATCAGCCTGACCTCGAACCTGGCGCAGGAGCTGGCGCCTATGAATATCAGGGTCAACACCATTGCCCCCGGATCGATTCTCTTTCCGGGCGGGACGTGGGACCGCAAGCTGAAGGAGGATCCCGACGGAATCGATGCATTCATGCGAGCCAGCATCCCGTTTGGCCGCTTCGGCAGGGTGGAAGAGGTGGCCGACGTGGTGACTTTCGTCGCCTCGGAGCGCGCCAGCTGGATCACCGGGGCCTGCATCAATGTCGACGGCGGCCAGTCCAAGTCGCAGATCTAGTCCACCCGCCGCTACGGCGTGGGTGGCCGCCCTGACAGGCACCCTCTTCGCGCTCCTGAACCCTGAGGCGTCATACGGGAGCCGCGTGCTCGACTTTATGAACGACAAGGTGTGGATTCCGGATTCCGAAAAATTCGACGAGGAGACCTACACAGCCACCGGGGTCGGCATCGCGTTCGGCGTCGATCGCCGTCTCAGCTACTACGGCGGAAAGTACGACGAAGCGGTCGCTCAGTTCACCAAGGCCGTCGAGCGTTATCCCTACAAGGCCGAGATCTGGGTCTACCTGTCCCGGGCCTACTTCTTGATAAAAAAGCCCGGCCGGGCACAGGACGTTCTCAAGCAGGCGGCCACCTTGATGCCCGATCTCAAGACCTCCTTCTGGGATCCGCTGCTTGCCGGCCTGAACAAGGAGATCCGCAAACGGGCTAACAACCTGCAGCTGCAGTTGGACTACTACTCGCCCGGGCCTGAGGTCTACCACAACCTCTTCCGTCTCTACCGTAACCTTGAGGACTATTCCGCCGCCTCGAACGTGATCCATTCCGCCGAAGCCAAGGGCCGCGAGTTGCGCGAGCGGGCTGTGGTTTCCGCCGGGAACAACCAGCGCTCATACATGGACCGCTCGCACTCGTGGAAAGCTCTGGGCAAGGAGCTGCGGGGCGAGATGCGGGATCTCGGGATTGCGGTCGTCGGCGACACCCAGGAGCAGGGGATCGACTTTGATCCTAAGATTGACGCGCAGGACCGGTTGCAGAAGACCACACAGCTGCTGCAGCTGCGCATAGACTATTACCCGTTCCGGGACGAGCCGGCCGACTACCAGCAGCTGTTCGACAACTACCAGGAGCTGGAGGAACCGGGGAAAGCGGCCGCAGTCATCCAGGCCATAGAGCGCGCTGTTTTGCGACTTGAACTGAAGATGGTCGAGGCGGCGGACTACCAGACGGAGTTGGACATTGCAGCGGATATCGCCGACTTCAAAGAACTGACGACCAGCCTGGAAGCCGCCCTCACGGCGGAAAAATCCGGCTCGAAAGCAGTTGCGCCATGAGGAATACCGGGCGGGTCCTCTGCAACAAGAGAGCGGGCTCTGCTGCCGGGCCGAAATCTCCGATTACGAGAAGCTGCTCCCCAACTACCCGCAGTAGGGTTAGCGCCAGAAGGCCAAGGCCGTCATCGCGGCACTGGATCGGGAGATCGCCCGGGTCAAGGTGAAAGATTGCCGAGATGAGGGATGTGCAAGAAGAACTGCAGCACGAGGATTGGTTCATCGAACTCGCGAACCTGCCCAACCAGCTGGTCGAGAAACTGGACACGGCCAAGGTGCAATGAACGAGCGGGGGGGCGGTTTATCGGTAGCAGCGTGGCTAGGGAGCTGGGCTGTGCTGCTGGCCGTGCTTCCGATAGCCGCGGCGGAGACGCCCGATGCGATCGCGCTGCGCCGTGAATACAATCGCGTAACTGCGGTCATCGATACGCTGGCGCGAAGCTACACCACGGAGGACTTCGAACGCCTCTCCCGCCTGCACCATAATGCCGGCGTCCTGCCGGCCAGCTTCGACCTCGTACTGCTGTTCTGGGCCGACGACGAGGCCGAGCTGTTCCTGAACGGTTTCCGGGTGGGCCAGACCCGTCTGACACCGACCCTCATCGAGCTGCCGGAAGTCTATCTGCGTCCGCACAATGTTCTGGAGGCCCGCTGCTGGGATACGGACCGGGTCGAGAGTGGCTTCATGGCCGGCCTCTACCTTCGCGATCGCGCCGGCGGGCTGCGGCGCGTCCTGGTCACCGGCGACAGCGACTGGCGCGCTGGCGAGGAGCCGGCCGAGACGATCTATTACAACCACGCCCAACCGGACATTCCCGGCGCTCGGGTTATCTGGGCAGCGCAGCTGTTCGGCACGGTGCGCCTGTCGGTGGAGTTCGGCGCCGCAGCCCTAACCCGGGCACAACGCCGCCCGGCCGTGCAGAGCAATGCCGGTTTCGAGCAACGGGGTATGGATACGCAGGATCTGGTGGCCCGGCTCGTGACGTTGGACACCCGCAAGCGGGAGTTGGCCCGGTCGCTAGCGAATCTCAGTGGCGGGTCGGAGCTGTCCGTCTCATACGCTGGCTACGCTGGCTCGCCGCTGGCCTTTACCTTGGGGAAAGCCGCGCGGTTGCAGGAAAGGGACAGCATGGAGGGAATCACGGCGATGCAGCGATGGCTCGAGCGCCTGCCGAGCGAGGACAAACAGCTCATTCTCCAGCGCGGCCGCGAGCTGAAGGGAAGTAGTGCCGCCACGGCCGCGGCCAGGCTCGCCGGGATGGGGGATGGAGGTGAGTCCGAGCGCGAGGACCGTCGCACCGACTATCGGCCGCCAAGGGACCGGGGCGGGCTCGTCGTCGGTCGCGGTAGCGGATCGGCGCTGGTCGGGGGAACTGTGCCGGCCCGTTCCCCCCGCGTGCCGTGGGGGGCAGCACTCGTGGCAGTCGCGATGGCCACCTACCTGGGTGTCGCCGGGAGGTCCTGGTGGCGCCTATTCTCCAGGAGGGAGTGGAGACCATGACCTGGTTGTTGGCTGTAACGGTCGTTCTGCTGTTACTGGTCTGTGGTATAAGTGGTAGCCTGGCCACTCTCTATAGGGCCCGCCAACTCCGCGAGCGGGAACGCGGATACGGGATTGCCACGCCGTATCTGAAGCACATCGCCGCCGGCATCGGTGCCGTGGTCGGGCTGGTGATCGGCGGCGTAGCCGTGTACTACCTGTCGCTGAACAAGCAAGCCGACTTCATCGAATGGGTGGGTCGTGTGTCCTACGTGTTGGTGGCGGCAGCCAGCGGTGGTCATATCCTGGCGTTGACCTACTCGACGCTGGGGCTCCTGCGCGAAGAGAAGGCGTGGAAGGCCAAGGGGGGCATTCCCCACCATACCCTTGGACGCTGCCGGCGGGAGATGTTGTCGCGGTTGCGGCGCGAGCAGATCGCGGTCGGCCCGACTGCGTTCGGCGAGTACAAGGTGCGCGACGAGGCCGTGGTCGACGAGCTGCTGGCGGTACTGGGAGACGGACTCCAGGCGGCGCGGCGTAACCTCAACCGGTTGCCGTTCTACGGCTACCTTGGAACCGTCTGCGGCATCCTGATGATGGCCGAGGAGTTGAGCAAGATCAACGAGGCAACCGAGTCCTTCAAGGTGCTGAGCTCGATGGCTCAGGGCCTGGTTCTGGCCTTCCAGACGACGCTGGTTGCCCTCCTGGCCTATCTGCCCCTGCGCAAGTGGAGCGATTACCTGATCGAACGGGTCGAGGGTCTCGAGGACGACTGGGTAGGGGATCGCTACCCGTGAGTAGATTCCGGCGTCGTGAGGCCGATCACGACAGGGAGGCTCACGACGTCAGCAAGGAGCTGTTCCTCGGCATCATGATGCTGATGTTGTGCCTGGGCATCATGATCCTGAACGTGGCACAGCCAGTGTGGCGCGTGCACCACCACGATCCCGAGGCTGGCGACGTCGTGCTGGTGTACACCGCCGAAGGCATGGGACTCTCCGCCGACGGCTACACCATCGCGAAGAAGATTCAGGAGTGGGAGTTCAAGCAACTCGTGCGATCGCTGGTCACGCGCCCGGGTGTAGACCTGCACCTGTTCCGACGCGGCGGCAGCAGGGAGCGCCTGCTCGACCATGCGGCTCACGCCGATTCCCTGCTCTCTACCGGACCGGATGGCGAGAAGAGCCGACCGGTTGTCTATGTGCACACCTGGTAGGAATCGGGCAGCAGCGGCCGCTAGCAGGTAATCGACCTATGCCAAATTTGCGAACATGTGGTTAGTGGCCAGCGGCCACTAATATCCACCAGCGCAGGAATGCTTTTGGACGGCCGGCCGCGTTAGTTAGAGCGATTTGGAGTGCGTCATGAAATGATCGTAGGATTCGCAACAGGGCGGAAAACTCGTGGCTTCCCCCTTGCTCGATTCTCCTCCTTGCGCAGGGCTCAGTCTTTCACGACCGCCAGCACGTCAGTCCCCGCCAGCAGTTCGTTGCTGAAGGTTAAGGTGCGGAGCTCACCTTCCTTGTTCAGGACGTAGTCGTCGCCCTTCTTCAGCGCGCCGTAGTGGTCGACGGCGGCGACCAGCTTGCCCTCAAGGGGCATCTCGTCGCCGATCGGCACCTTCCGCACCATCGAATCGGCCGGGTTGAGCTTGCGTGTCAGCTCGTAGGACTTGCGGAAACCTCGGCCAAAGGGCCGCGATGTATTGAGGAAGCCGCTCTCCTTGAGAAAACTCTCGGTGGCAACGAGAACCCGCACCTCGAACTGGGCCCGGCGCAGCGTTTCCAGATCGTCCTGGGCCTGGGCAAGATCGATCTCCATCTTGCGCATATGGTCGCTCTGCCGCCGGATGCTGGTGTGGGCCTCCAGCAGCTGGGTATTGAGGCTGTCCGCTTCGGTGCGCAGCGCCGAGATGGTCTGTCTGTCGGCCTGCTTCGCGACCTTCATGCGGTCGATTTCCAGCGCCAGCTGCTTGGTCTTTTGCTGCTGCTGGGAGTAGAGCTTGCGGAACTTGGTCACATCCCTGTTGAGCGTCTGCACGGTGTTCAGGAGCTTCTGGTCCACTTCCTGCAGGCTGTCGACGCGCGCTCGCGCGTCGTCGAGCAGGTAGTTGACTTCGTCGATCTGCAGGTTCAGCGAGTCGATTATGGCGCTGGCCGTACTCAGATCGGTCTGAAGATCGGCGATCATCAGCGCCTCTTCGTCCTCGCCGCATGCTAGCGTCAACAGGGGCAGGGACAGGATCAGGGTGCGGAGGACCCGGCTGGACATAATGGTGCTACTCCGTGGTTTGATGATGGAGGAAGCGGCCTACTGCTCCCATTTGTAGAGACTATCGACCGCGGTAATGGTGGGCGCTAGCGCCTCGTGCAGAGCCTGCAGGCTATGGGCGAGGGCATCCAGTTTCTGGGCATTCAGATCCTGGATTTGCTTGGCTGCCGTTACCTTGCCAAGCAGGCTGTTCTGCTGCGTCTGCAGGCCGGCTGTTTGGTTGTTGAGCTTGCCGACGTCGGCCTGCACCGTGGCGAGTTGCTTCTGCATGTTCTGGGTCGCCCGCTCGTGCCTATCCCGAAATTCCTGCATGGCGGCATTGTGCCCCTCTAACTGCTGGAAACGCTCATTCGCGGCGCGGTTCTGATCGGCCTGGTATTTGCGATTCCTCTGTCGTTCACGCGCGAACGCTTTCTCCAGTTCCTGCAGCTCGTCAATCTGTGTCGCTAACTCGTCACGGGTGCGGTTGTGATCGGCCTTCTCGTGTTGGAGATTGCTGCGAATCTGAAATTCGGACGCGGTCAGATTGGCCTTTTCCTCTAGCTGCGCCAGCATCCGGTTGCTCAGGTCCTTGAGCTGCGCAGTCACTGCGTCTATCTGCTTCGCCATGTCGTTGCGATGCTGCTTCTGGCGTTCCTGAATCGTGAACAGCACAAGCCCCAGCACAAGGGCGGTGACGAGGGTGGCGAACGCGCCGAGGCTGAGGATGTGCTTCTGCTCGAACAGGTCGACGAGCTTGAGCAATCCGATAATACCGCCCCAGAGCAGAATCAGGCCAGCGCCGATCGCTACGATAATCGTGGTCAAGAAGGATTCCCCATGGAGCGGAGAGGTGGGGGCGGAGGCGGCGTGCGGAGAGTGCGAACAAGTCTAAGATAACGTAACTCCAGCTTCGAGCGCAAACAGGGTTACCGCAGGATCGGCTGGCCGGTGGCCAGGTTGACCATGCCATCGCCGCGGAAGGTGCGGGGCGCCAGGTCGATTTTCTCGCCGGCGATCAGTTTGCGCAGGATTTCGGTGACGCCGACCACCGCTGGTTCGATCAGCTGGGCTCCCTTTTCCGCGGTACCGAGCAAGGCCTCCTCGTTGTCCATGTCCTCGGCGTGGACGCGCTCGGGCGCCACGTGCAGCATCGTCGAGGTCTCGAACTCGCTCGCGTGACCCGGGGCCGCCTTAGATTCCATGAGCTGCATCATAAAGTCGTAGTCGTAGACATCCCAGTAGTTCTGGTACCAGAGATTGATGCCCAATTTGTCCCGATACTCGTAGATGCGCTTGAACAGCGGCTTGTTGTTGCCGCCGTGGCCGTTGAGAATGAGGATGTTCTCGATCCCTGCCCGCTGCAGGGAGTGACAGATGTCGAAGACGTACTCGCAGAAGATCTCCGGCCGCGATGTCAACGTCCCGATGTGTTTCATCCAGTGCTCCGAGACGCCCACTGCAACGGTCGGAGTCACGACCACCTTCGGCAGCAGGGCGCGGGCCGCCAACTCGGCCACCAGAGTGCAGTGCAACGTGTCGTGGGTCATTTCTAGGTGCTCGTTGTGCTGCTCGGTGGCTGCCGTAGGGACGATCGCCGCTTTGATGGTGCCGGCCTCCATGCGCTCGCGGAACTCCTTGCGCGTGAGGTCGCCTACCAGTATTCGCTCGTCTGCCATCGCTCCTTCTCCATTTCCTAGGGCTGCAGGTGCGGCTACGTTACGCTCGCCCTCAATGTGAGTCAAGCGACTGCTATGGCGGAATTTGACATGTCGTAGAGTACCCCTTTAGATAGACGTCTCATCTTGCCTTGCTCGCCAGCGCTGGATAGGGCGCAAGCCCCCGATGCCAGCGCGGTGCCGTGCGCCTAACCGGATCCCGCCCCTTGAGATTCCCCCGATTCGCCAACCCCACCGCGGAGTGGAATCGCAACTTTGCGCTGATTGCCGTTTCCGTGCTCGGGTTCGGCACCTTTCTTGGCGTACAGTTCGCCCTCTTCAACAACTTCATCGTAACCCGCCTGGGCATAGAGGCCCACCACCTCGGATTCGTCGAATCCCTGCGCGAGGTCCCCGGTTTCATGAACGCCCTCTTCATCGCATTGATGGTGCACCTGGCACCGTCGCGCGTGGGTGCCGTGGCCCTGTGGATCATGGGGATCGGGGTGATGGCCTACGCCAGCGTCGATACCGTGACGAGCCTAGCCGTCTGGTCGGTAGTCTGGAGCCTGGGCTTTCACTGCTACATGCCGATGCAGGCGGTGCTGGCACTGCGCCACTCGCCTCCCGGCAAGAAGGGACGCTGGCTCGGGCAGCTTAACAGCGTCATGGGCATGGCCTGTCTGCTGGCCATTCTCGTATCAATGGCGCTGCTACCGCTGGTGCAGTATGAAGGGATGTACGTGCTCGCCGGCGCCACCGTAACGCTGGGCGGTTTCGCCCTGCTGCTGCTGCCGCGGGAGAGTTCCTCCGAGGGAGAGAAGAGGTTCGTTCTCAATGCCCGCTACCGCTACTACTACGCTCTGCAATTCCTGCAGGGCTGCCGGCGCCAAATGTTCCTGACCTTCGCCATCTTCGCGATGGTCAAGGTGCACGGCATGCCGGTGGAGACTACGATGGTCCTGATTCTCGTCAACCAGATCATGACTACCGCAGTGGCCCCGGCACTGGGGCGGATGGTCGATCATTACGGCGAGCGGATCATGCTCAGCGCCAGCTACATTGGCCTGATCCTCGTCTTTACCGGCTACGGCTTCATCGTCTATCTGCCCGCCCTCTATGTCCTCTACGTCCTCGACAATCTGATTTTCTTCGGCGACATCGCGATGACGACCTACGTGAACAAGATCGCCAGTGATGAGGATCTGAAGCCGACCCTGTCGATGGGAGTGACGATGAACCACGTCGCCGCCGTGATCGCGCCGGTGACCGGCGGGCTCGTTTGGCACTACTTCGGCTACCAGGTCATCTTCTTCGCCGGCGCCGCGCTGGCCTTCATTTCTCTGCTGGTAAGCCAGGGTGTCAACGCCGAGAAGATCCTCGCGGAGGATGCGGCATCGGTGGAGCCGGCAACTCGTTGAACATTGGTGAATGGCCCTTAGCTTCGCGGTTTTTGCCGCACTCGCCTGAGCCTATAGCTCAGGCGGTAGAGCCTGGACTTCGTGATGCCCAAACTCCAGGCCGAACCCCTTTGCAGGAAAGCGCCGCATTGAAAATCACGGCGCCGGGGAAGGGCACCAGGTAAAGCCCTGATTTACGCAGGGGCGGAAATGGCCTGCTCACAGTCGCCATCAAGGAGGGCAAGGGGCGTGCTCGGAAGCCTAAATAATGAAATGGGATGGAAGCGTGCCTGTCGGCGTTGTCTCAGTTCATCCATCCGCTGCTCCGCTCATTCAGGCAAAAGTAAGCGGTCGAAAGAATGCTGGTGTGTGAAAATTCGGGACCGGGGTTTCCACCAGCGCCCATGATCCCCAGTGTGGATGCGACATGTCGTGTCCGCATTTGAAGAAATTCCCGCGCCATTGCGTACCGCGCGTAGGCGTAACCCCGGCGACATACTTCTCGAAGAGGCCCCACTCCACGTGGTACTCGAGCGTCCACGTCGTCGGTTCGGTGATCTCTGGCTGCACGGTCTTCGGAAGAGAATGGGCGAAGCGGAAAAACGTCTCGTCAGCCGGATCGCGGACAGGGTTTGCCCCTGCTGCCTTGTCGGCACTCGATGGGCAGCTGCACATCAGGGCGGCACCGCCACAGTTAACTTCTATGTTGAAGTAGGCATCCTGCTCGGGATCACTGTCGGGCGAGAAGAAAAACTCGACGCAGCTGTCGCGGCACACCGAGTCTCCGAAGTTCTGGCACTGCGAAAAAACATACTTATCCTCGACCTGAAACCTCACGCCGATGAAGTAGTCGTCGTAAATGACGCGGACCCGCACTAGCGGATGATGGCCCGAATCCTCCCACGGGTAGTTGGTTATCTCCGCAACTTCGGCTTCGGCCCATAGCCTGGGGTCCCATTCCGCCGTTGGCTCGCCCAGTGGACCGGGGGCACGGCGAATCACATAGTGCATCCTCTTCTCCTTATTCTTCATTCTTCCGGTTCGGTGCGGTCCC